>JBEKSF010000011.1:0-70561 GCA_049517295.1 Verrucomicrobiota bacterium | reverse complement strand
GACCGAAAACTTCGAGAACCTTACCGGCCAGCGCGTGATGCGGACGTGTGACGCGAACGTGCGTGGGAAGGTCTTGGAGGGGGGAAGTCTGGCGTGGGTTCCTTCGACACCATCCCCCATGACCGGCTGATGAAACTGGTGGCGCGGCGTCTGAGCGACGGGAGCCTGTTGCATCTGGTGCGCCAATGGTTGGATGCGCCGGTGGTGGAGGAAAGGGAAGGCCGGCGACATGTCCTGCCCAACTGGCAGGGCGTGCCGCAAGGCGGGGTGATCTCGCCCCTGCTGGCCAACCTCTACCTCAACGCACTGGATTGGGAAGTCAACGCCCCGCAAGTGCGAGGGCGTCCGGTCATGGTGCGCTACGCGGATGACTTTGTCATCCTGTGCGCACCGGGACAAGGGAGGTCACTGCGGGAACGGCTGGCACGCTGGCTGGCCCCGCGCGGCCTCAAACTCAACGAAGAAAAGACCCGCGTGGCGGACAGTCGGGACGGGTTCAACTTCCTTGGGTTCACTGTGAGATGGCAACGCTCCCGGCGGAGCGGAAACTGGTATGCCCATGTGGAGGCGAGCGCGCGCAGCGCCCAACACCTGCGCGAAGTCGTGCGCAGCAAACTCAATCACTGGACACTGGGCCAGCGCATCCCCGACGTGATGGCCGGGCTAAACCGGCTCTTGCGCGGCTGGAGCGGCTACTTCCATTACCGGCAGAGCAGCCGTGTGATGGACAAGCTCAACTGGCAAGTGCGCGACCGGCTCAGGCGGTGGTTGTGGCGCAAGCACGGCCGGAAACGGGCGTTGTGGAGCGACTACCCGGACCAGCGGCTACAGGACCAATATGGACTGTGGCCGTTGCCAAAGCGGGTGGCGTGGCAACGCACCATAGCAAGCAACCCGAACGCCTTGCGATGAAGCGACCCGGAAAGCCGGATACGGGAAATCCGTTCGTCCGGTTTGATGAGGGGTGAAGTGGAACCGCGGAACCGACAACTACGGTCAGTTCAATCCGTCCTGTTCCGCTTCGCCTACTCTACCAGGCCGCGCGCAGTTGACATTCCCAGATGGATTCTGAACAGTATTCGCAAAACTTGCGCAGATGAGCATCAAATTTGGCACAGATGGCTGGAGGGCGGTGATCGCCGAGGATTTTACGTTCCAAAACGTGGATCGCGCGGCGCAGGCGACCGCCGATTTTTGGAACGCGGAGCCGGCGCCGGGCACGCGTCGTCTGGCCATAGTCGGCTATGACCGCCGGTTTCTTTCCGATCAATTCGGGCGGCGCGCAGCGGAAATCCTCGCCGGCAACGGGTTTGAGACCGTCCTTTCCAACTGCGCGGCGCCGACGCCCTCGATTTCATTTGCTGTCAAGCAGCGGAAGGCGGTGGGCGGAGTCATGATCACGGCCAGCCACAATCCGGCCATTTTCAACGGCTACAAACTCAAAGCCCACTACGGCGGGTCGGCGGAATCGGCCCTGTGCCACGAAGTCGAAAAACGGCTGGATCAATCCCCGGCGCGGGCGGACGGCGGCGGCGCGGGGAGAATCGCGGTGGAAGATTTGCGCCCGCCGCATTTCCGGGCGATCAAAGGGCTGGTCGATTTCAAGCGGATCGCCAAATCGAAACTGCGCTTCGCCCACGACGCTTTGTATGGAGTGGGAGCGGGCTGTTTTGACGAGTTGCTGCGCGGGACGAGTTGCCGGGTGACGACACTCAACGGCGAGCATGACCCGAATTTTGGAGGGATCAATCCCGAACCGATCGCGCTCAATTACGGCAGGAGCGCGGCTTACCTGAAGAAACATCCGCACGACCTGTGCCTGGTGACGGACGGCGACGCGGACCGGGTGGGCGGCATGGACGGGCATGGCAACGCGCTGACGACACACCAGATCATCTGCCTGCTGCTGCACCACTTCATTGTCAACCGCAAGGCGTCGGGCCGCGTGGTGAAGGCCCTGACGACGACATCGATGGTGGATAAAATGTGCGCGCATTACGGGCTGGAACTGGTGGAAACGGGGGTGGGCTTCAAATACATTTGCGCCGAGATGCTCAAGGGGAACGTGCTGCTGGGCTTCGAGGAGAGCGGGGGCATCGGCTTTCCTGATTTGATGCCGGAACGGGACGGAATCGCCTCGGGCATGATGCTGCTGGAAATGCTGGCGACGGAAGGGGTGTCGGTGAACCAATTGTTGACGCGGCTGGAAAGGCAATTCGGGCCGCATCGCTACGCGCGGCTGGACACGCGCTTTCCGCTGGAGAAACGGGCGGCGTTGATGGAGTACTGCAAAACCAATCCGCCCGCCAAACTGGCCGGCTCGCCCCTGGCCGAAATCAAGACCTTCGATGGCGTGAAATTCATCGCGCGGGACGGCGTGTGGCTGATGCTGCGCGGGAGCGGGACGGAGCCGGTGCTGCGGATATACGCCGAGGCGAAATCCGAGGCCGCCGCGCAAAAGCTCATTCGCGACGGCCTCCGCATCACCCATCGTGTCAAGTAAACGGCTTGGCGCCGGCCTCTTACGGCCGGAGCAACACCATTGTGCCGGCGTTGGTCGCGCCCAGGAAATAGCCGCCGCCCATGGCGGCGTTCTGCAGCACCGCGCCGTAGGCGTTGGTTTTTTTGCCGCTGTCGTTGATAAAGCTGACTGTCAATAATCCGTTGCTCAGGTTGATGGAGCCGCCGGTGAAATTGGTCGGGCCGCCGGTCCAAATCAGCGTGTTCGACGAGGTCAAATCCACCGTGAAGATAATGCGCTGAGCGAAGCCACCGTCCGAAAGGAGCAGCCCGCCGGTATGGAAAAGGTTGGACAACACCGCCGCCGAATTGGTCCAGGGCGAACCCAGGGTCACAAGCTGGTTGGTGAAACCATTGGTGTAAATTCCCTTCGTAACGGGCGGTTTAATCCAGGTTAGATTAGTGCCGTAGGGAACATTGGTAAAATCCTCAGCCGAGAGGCTGAGGCGGCCCAGGAGCAAGCCGCCATTGGTGTAAAGGCTGGCATAGACGGGGAACGCATTGTCCTCGGCCACGGGGACGGATTGCGAGTAGGGGGAACCATCGGCCAGCGCGCCAGCCATGTTGAGGAGTCCGGCTTTGGTGTTGTTGGTGATGAGCACGTAGCCATAGCCGGGAGGCACGGCTGCGTCGTTCGTCTCCCCTGGCTGCAGGAGCAGGGTGTAGGCGGGCAGGTCTCCGTTATTTGTCTTGGCGGCATAGAGCACCAGGTTGCTGGCGATCCAGCCTCCGGCGTTGGTGCCCTGCACCCAACCGGTAATTTGGCGCGGCGGGGCGGTGCTGTCCCATTGCAGGTTCAGCAGGTAGGTGACAAGGCCGCCTTGGGCGGGTTTTCGAGTCACCGTTCCAGGGGATTGGCCGGACATGTTGAAAGAGCCGCTTATCGCATTGGTGGCGCCGGCCAAATACAATTTGGCGGAATAAGTCCCGTTGGAGAGCAGTTGCAGGTTGCCGATCATGCCGGCGGTCTGCTCGCTCGGCCCCACGAGGTCGGAGACGTCGAAAATCCCGTCATATCTCCCCGCCATGCCGAGAAAGAGGTTGGTGACGAAGTTGGCGGTCAATGCCAGACCGGGTTCCATGACGAATGTGTAGGAACGGTTGGTGAAAACGACGGACCCGGAGGAGGTCCAGTTGGTAAACCACCAATTGGTGTTCGCGGGAGTGGCGGTGACGGTGTAGGACTCTCCCACGTAAAGAGCCGCGCCATTGGAGGGCGCCCGGTTGCCCGTGATCGAGGCCGTTCCCGTGATCTTGCCCGAGCCAAAAGGATTGGTCGAAAGCGTGAAGGTCGCGGGGACCTGATAAAAGAACTCGTGCGTGGCAAAGGGGGAATTGGACCCCGAATAATTGTAACTTTGCACGGTCAGGATGTTGGTGCCGGGCAACAGTGAGGAGGTCTGAATGACCCAGTTGGAAGCAAGGGCCGAGTGGGCGCCGGCGCTAAGCACTGCCTGGCCGGAATTGGTTCTTGAGCCGTTGTTCAGGTTCGTCAACCAGTACCTGACGCCTTCGACACGCACACTGTCGGTGGCGGTGCCCGTCATCATCGAGTTGGTGGTCCGGGCGCCGGCGGACGGAGTCGTGATGGTTGCCGCCACTTTGGTGATCTCCGGTTTGAGCGTCAGCACGGCCGCGGAAGAATTGGAGGCCAGGCCAAATTGGTTGCTGACGACGACGACGTAACTGCCCACGTTCTGGGCAAGCACGGGAACGATCGTCAGGTTACTGGTCGCGGAGCCGGAAATGTCCCCGCCATCCGAGAGCGGCTGACCGTCAAAGTACCAGCTAAAACTCAAGGGTGGCGCGCCCCCGGCTGCGACCGTGAATTTGGCCGTGCCGCCGAGCGGTTCCGCCTGGCTGGCGGGGGCTTTGGTGATGGAAGCCGGAATAATGACGGTCACGACGGCGACGGCGCTGGTGACCGAGCCAGAGGAATCGGTGACGATCACTTTATAGCTGCCCGCGCTGGCGGGTGTGACGTTAAGCAGATTCAGAGTGGCCGCGGTGGCGCCGCTAACGTGCGTCCCGTTGGCCAATTTAGCCGAGTCAAACTCCCATTGATAGGTGAGATTCCCCGAGGCGCTGGCGGTGGTTTGCAGCGTGGCGGTGGATCCGACCGCGACCGTCACATTGGCCGGTTCGGTGATAAAGGTCGGTCGCAAGATGCTGCTGAGGCGGAAGACGGTTCCGTTGCCACCCTTGCCAAGGCCATCCGAGGTGGTCGAGCCATAGAAATTGCCATCGCTGCCGCGGGTCAATCCTCCCGGCGGAGACGACTGGAAGTAATACTGGTCGTTTTGATACCCGCCCGAATCCTTGGTGAACCAAACCACCGAACTGAGGGCGCCGCTGGTCTTCAGGGCAAAAATGCTGCCCCTCTTGTTGGCGCCACCGTTCTCTGTGACGCCATAAAGCACTCCGTTTGTTCCCTGCACGAGGGAACCGACAGGATTAAAACCGTCCTGCCCTTGCTGGTCAAAAGACAACAAACTGGTAAAGACCCAGTTTCCGTTGACCTTGGAGAGGCGGAAGGCGGTGCCGTCGCCTCCGTAGGACATGCCCGAGACGGGATTTCCATAGCCCAGATCGTTGGTGCCGCCGCTTTGCGTCGTGCCGTAGAGGTTGCCATCGCTGCCCTGCGCCAAGCCGTTGGGCATGCTGCCGTCAAAAGCGTTGCCCATGCCGTCATTTATTGCCCCAAATGAATAAATCGGCTGGACGAAGGGGGTTCCCTGACCGAGAACAACCTCGAAGATCGTACCAAAGCTATTGGTGCCACCGCTCGCTGTCGTGCCATAAAGATTGCCGTCGGAGGCCAGAAGGAGCGTCGCGGCGGGATTGGCTCCGTCATCGCCGCCGGTGAAAGAATGGACGTTGGTGTAGTTACCGGCGGTGGAGATGCTGAACACGGTGCCATAGCCGCTGTCTCCTCCGTTTTGCGTGGTGCCCCACAGGACGCCCCTTTTGTCCTGTACCAAAGCTGCCATCGGAGTATAGCCGTCATTTCCATTGCCCTGCGATCCGAAGGTGTAGAGTGTTTTAAAAGTTGAACCTCCGCTGGTGCTTGTCTTAAAGACCGTGCCTCCGTAATTGGCAGTGCCGAATTCTGTAGTGCCATAAAGTTCTCCGTCAGCGCCCTGGATCAAAGCGTTGGGAGTGTTCCCATCGGGATCATTCGTATTCGAGTCGAAGTCATAAATAACCGTCATCACGCCGGTGGATGGAACCACCTTGAAAATGGAACCGGCGCCCTGGTAACCGTCACCGAACCCGCTATAGGTGCCGCCATATTGCGTAGTGCCATAGAGATTACCATCCTTGGCGAGGATCACGTTATTCGCCTGAGGGCTACCGAATGGGTTTTGCGCGTTGGAGAACGAGGAGAGCACCTTCAGTGCCCCCACCTGCGTCGGTTCCTCGGCGTTGAGAAGATGCACGAGGCCCTTGTCGAAGTTACTCGATGACAAACCGAAGACCACCCCGCCCAATGTCGCGTCCGGCCAACTGTCCCACACAAAGGCCCGGCCGTCGATTTCGGGCAGGAGGGAACGAAGGCTGGTGGCGTCGCTGAAAAAGGCCGCCAGATCGATGGAAACCTTCGGGCTCTTGGGCAAAGGTTCCGGGGTGCCGTTGAGGGAGAGGAGCAGGTTGGTCAGCAACTGCCGAAAATCAAGCTCTTTGCTCGTTTCGTCCGCCCCCAGATTGAAGAGGTACGTTTCGTTGGTGGGCCGGACGTTGCGAATGAAGTCGGAGGCTTGGAGGTAGAGGTTGGCCGCGCTGCTGAAAGCGGCCTGCGCGGCGGCCTTGTCGCTGGTGGTGGCGAAAGTAAACGCGGCTGGGTACGCGCTCAGGATCGCCTCGATGGATTGGTCGGTCGCCGCGATATTGGAAACAGCGGTAATCTGGGCGTGGAGATTTAAGGAATAGAGATAATAGCCGTAAAGCTCGCCGGCGTTGAGCATAGCCCGCAGCATGAGCACGTCGCCGTAGTCAATGGTGACCGTCGCCAGATGCGTGACCTCGCGCGGCATGAGGAGCGTGAAATTGGTTTCGGTGATCTGCGCCAGGTTGGTTTGGGCGGCGATGAGGGCGGGGACAATATTGTTGCGAAGCTGGGCAGTGAAATCATCCGCGTAAATGCCGCTCGAAATAACGATGTGGCCGTGCGAATTGGTCGGGCGCGAGGCCGTCCAATCAAAGATGTTCCGCCCGGAGGCGCCGATGCCGAGGTGGGTGAGGAAACTGCTTCCTGATGTCAGGGACGGCAGGATCAGCAGCCGCGTCATGGCATAATAGACGTTGGCGTCGGGATCGGTGGGAGATTGCGCGACCGCTTTGGCGAAGTCGGAATAGGCCACGGTCAAATCGGCCGGGGTCAATTTGGCAGCGGCCAACGCGTTAGTACCCGCGATGAATGCCGCATTTTGCGCCCAAAGCGCCGGCGACAGAGCGAGGAGCAACGAGGTGAGGAACGATAATTTGGTCTTCATAAGGTGTTTGTTGAAAGCCCGGCTACGGGCTGGAGTTGAGGTTTAAACCAAGAAAGGCATTGGTGGAATCGGGCGCGGCGTCCAGGACCACCTGGCCGGCGCGTTGGCCGGAAATCTCGAGTGTGGCGCGGCTGGCGCGCCGCTCGGCGCCGCCGCAGACCATCCGCACGCCGTCGAAAAGGTCCCAGCGGTCGGCGCTACGCACCTGGACGCGGCCCGCTTCGAGGGAGTTGGTCTGGTAAAGGAATTTGACCTGGCGCAGTTCGACGCGGCTGCCATCGCCGCCGCCGAGCCAGCGCCCCAGTTGATGGAGAGTGCGCGGGGCGGAGGCGGCATTGCGGACCTCGAAAGTGACACCCTCCAACGCCCCCATAGGCAGGATGCCGATGCGAAAGAAGCCCTTGCGCTGATAATCCAGGAAGGCCTTGTCCACGTGAACGACGGTGGAAAGCTGGCGGTCGGTTTCGCTATAAAGGGGGATGACCGCGTGCTGGAGGCTGTAGCCGTTTTGCAGCAACTCCGCCAACGTCTGCGCCTGTCCCTGTGCGAAGAGCAGGCAGGCGGCTCCGCAAACGATGGTTTTAAGCGCCAGTATCATTTTGGCGACGGTCACGGCCGGTGGCCTATCGCAGTGTCCCTGAATTAGGGCAGGCGGCGGCCCTTTTTGCAAGTCCAAAGTTCCGAGAGGGGAATGAGGTCTGTCATCCATAAAACACCGGTAAAATCCAAAATAGTGTTAATAGTTGAAAAGTTTTGCTAATGAAAGATCCGTCATTTTGGTTGCAAGTGGCTCTGGCGCAATGGGTTGGGTGTGGTGATTGGGTTGGTGAAGAGCGGGAAATAGAGTTGAAAAAGATGAAAATAGAGAGAATGGTTGAAATTGGGTGATGAGAGGAACGGCAGCGGTTGGGCGCCGGGACGGGCGCGGGGCGCCCGGAAAGGGACGAAAGGGACAAAAAGGAAAGGCGTGAGGCCGGAGATGGGAAGGCTTCCGCCTTGGCCAAGGCTATAGCGCGACAAGCAGCAGTTTCGGCCCGGCAACCTGCCAGAGCGATGGACAAATTCGTGCTCACGCGTCCGAGTTGATCACATTTCCACGAGGGGAAAAAACCGACTGGGGGAAAAAATGTATTTTTGGCCCGCTAAAGGAGGGGGTCAATGGCGCGGATCTCGCTCAAAGGGAGGGGGTGCGAGAAGGGAATCTGATGGCAAAGATGAGCCAGTGATCTGTTATTTGGACAATGCCTTCCAACCCAGCCGGCTACCCCGGAGGCCCAGCAGGTTTGGCGGCATTTGCTCAATGGGGAAAATCCGTTAGTGATCTTGAACGGACGCTGTGGGGCACTGCCGGATTTAATGAGAAGATTCGCGCTTTCGCCGCGTGCTGCAAAGTGGTCTTCGCAAACGAATCGAGGATGGGAGCCGATCAACACGTTGATCATGTGCCAGCGCATGTAGTCCTCATCACGTTTGCCAGTGGTTCGCCTCATACCGAGGGCATTGCCCTGGAAATTCTGGCTCTCTGACAGGTGACTGGTCGTGTCGTTATTGTGCCCTGGATCGGAGGAACGCAGCGCGCAAAGCCTTCAGGTAAACTTCATTTGATTTATTGATTCCACGAGTTCAATATGCCCCTATAGACATTATGACGACTCGAAAACAAACAACTGGCGCAGCAGGGCCGAAACACCCGGTGGAGCTTTGCTATCTCGAGGAGCTCCAGTTCGATTTGCGAAACCCTCGATACGGTGTGGGGGCATCGACAATAAAGAACGAGCGCGAAGCACTAGACCATATTGTTGACACGTTTGGAGTGAATGATGTTTTGAGTTCAATCGCGGTAAATGGTTTTTCTGATTCGGAGCCGCTTGTCGCGATTCACTTCAAGAACGAAAAAAAGATTCGGGTTCTGGAGGGAAACCGACGGCTTGCGGCGTGCCTGATTCTGACGGGGGACGTGAGGGCTGGCAGCCAGACGCGTCTGCACGATCAGTTCACCAAAATTCGCGACGAGAACGGGCGAAAACGTATCAACCCGATTCCCGTAATTGTTTACCGAGGGAAAAATGCGATGAGGGATGTTCTGCCTTACATCGGCGTCCGGCACATTGTGGGTACTTTGGAGTGGGATTCTTACGCGAAAGCTGCGTGGATCGATCAGGTACTCCGCGATCACGATTTGAGCTTGAAAAAGGTGATGGAAATGCTTGGCGACAAGAACGGTACGGCTCCCCGAATGCTGGCTGGCTACAGATTTGTGAACCAATTGGTCCGGACGGGGCATTTCCGGCCGGATCAGAGCCAGCGCAAAGGGCGCGGGAGCAATCCCGACTATCCATTTTCGTGGGTTTACACAGCTTTGGACAATCCCCCTATCAAAGAGTTCGTGGGTTTTATTGAAGAAGACGGAACCCCTGACGAGAATCCAGTTCCTGAGAACAAGTTGGAGCAGGCTGGTTGGGTAATGAGATTCATGTTCGGCGACAAAAATCACGGTGTCCCGGCTGTGGTCGAGGACAGCCGAGAAATTGGGGAACTCGCCAAAGCCGTCCGTGACCCAGTTCTGTGCAGCCGGTTGAAGGAAGGCAAAGCGGTCAGGCTGGTGATGGAGGAGGCGAGACCATCAGAGGAGCGGCTCCAGGAAGGTTTTCAGAAGGTGGCCGACCAGTTAAAGGACCTCACCAGCCTCATCGTGCCAGGCAGCTTGAAAGCGAATGACGCTCTCAGCTTGATTGAACCAGCCAAAACGATATCCAATCTTGCCAAGAAAGCGCTCTCCGATCTTACGCAGATTGCTGCTGCGGGGGATGACTCGAACGAGGGTAAGAAGTGAATCCCGATAATTGGAAGGATCGGCACAAGCAGTTTGGAGCTGCGCTTGATGCTGATCAGGTGGAGGCACAGGCCATGTTGGCTGGTGCGGCGAACATTGATGTTGGTATTGAAGACGTGCGTATGGCTGGCGTTGTTGATGACGGACTGATCGAAAAAGGCAACAGTTGGGAAGAGCGGCAGGTAGTGCTCGAGGGTCTGAGCGGGGCCATTGCGGAGGAGTTGCAGCGACGGTCAGTAATGATGAAGGATGCTTACCCTTTTAAAATCAGAAAAGAGGGCGGATTATCGTATCGGCGAAGCCACACTGGAGTTTATGAGTTCTGTCTTGCGGTTGCTATAAACCCTGCTGGCGAGGTAGCGGGAGCAACAAAAGCCTCTGTCATTTTCGAGCTAATTGCCCGCGATGTACTGGCTTCGTACTTAGGGGACGGGGCGAGAGGTTTCCGGGCAGGTGCGCCTTCCTGTGCTTTTGAGAACCGAGGCAACTCCGCAAGAGAAACATTTCTCGCACTCCAGGCACAGTGTGGCGAGTTCCGGTGGTGCCCTGAGGCAGATTTTCCCGACGAACCCACCCCCAAGCATCTACGAGATGCAGGCCTCGACATCGTCGTTTGGAAGCCCTGGCAAGATGGCCGATTGGCACAGTTCTTTGCGATTGGACAGTGCGCCTGCGGAAAGAATGATGTTAATGCAGAGAAGGGGCGTGAGCTTAGTCTGAGGCGCCTTGAAATCTGGTTACGGCCCATTTGCCATGCGGCGCCTATAAGATGTTTCTTTGTTGCTCTCCATATTCCAAACACGTTGCACCTGTACGAGATTTCAAAAGATGCTGGTGTGGTTTTTGACCGGGCTCGCATTGCGCTGGTGGCTGAATCGTCACCCGCTCGGGTTAAATCACGCGAGGGAATTGATTACCATGAGATGGCAAAGGTTTATGCTGATCCGCGAGTCGTGCAACCTGTGCTTGCACAACCGCAGTAATTTCCCGTTGCTGGACCGATGTGCCGCACTTTGATTGCTCTCAAACAGGATCGTACCCGTCGGCGGTTTGGGTGATCCACAAGTGCGTTTTGCGCTGTGTTTTTTTTGCTTGTTTCCGCTAAAAATGGAAGCCATCGTAACAGGCAAAGACCGATGAAGATGATACGAACGATCTCGCTTTTTAGCGGATGTGGCGGCTCAGACCTTGCGCTCCAACAGTTGGGCTACAATGTTGTCTGGGCTAACGACATGTCACAGGTCGCATGTGAAACATACCGCGACAATATTGGTCCTGTCATCGAGTCTGGTGATATCGCAGATTTTATCGAGTTTCCGGGAGCAGAATTTCTTGTCGGTTGTTATCCGTGTCAGGGATTCACCCAAGGGGGACGGCGCGAATCCGAAGATTCAATCAATTTTCTTTATCAACAGTTCGACCGGGTTTTGCGCATCGTTTGCCCGAAGGCTTTCGTTGTCGAAAATGTCAACGGCATGGTCTACGGCGAGAACAGACAATTGCTAAACAATCAGCTTCGGCGGTACAGACTGGCTGGCTACCAAGTCAAATGGCAGGTTCTGGATGCGCAGCATTACGGTGTTGCGCAGAGCCGCAGACGTGTTTTTATCGTCGGGATTCGCTCTGATTTGGATTTTGCCTACGAATTTCCTGAACCAAGATTTGGCGAGAACACGCGCCGGGGATTAGTCTCGCAGCAAGATGTCCTCGCCGGCATGCCGGAGTGGCCCACGGGCGACTTCAACGACGAACCGTTCCACTGGTACTATCTGTCACGCAGGCGCCGTCACGACTGGGCTGAGCCCAGTCCGTGTATCGTTGGCCACTGGCGGCATGTGCCTCTTCACCCCATAAGTCCACCGCTACGACGCATTCACACGGATAAATGGGTTTTTGCCGACAAGAGGCCAGCTCGCCGATTTGCGTATCGTGAATGCGCTGCATTGCAAGGTTTTCCCCGCAGGTTCGTCTGGAAACGAGGCTCCGTCCGCGATCGTTTTCAGATGATCGGGAATGCGGTTCCCCCGCCGCTATTTGAAGCAGTGGTCGGTAATTTGAACGATCTCTGGTAAGCGAAGATTTTAGAAGCCACGCGGTCGAACCATGCCTGATGTTTTTACCAAGGCGAAGCGGTCGGAGGTAATGTCGCGGATTCGCAGCACAGATACGGGGCCTGAGCTATGTGTACGGAAATACCTGTATGCAGCCGGCTGCCGTTATCGTCTTCACTATTCGAAATTGCCGGGAAAGCCAGATATAGTTTTTGTGCAGAGGCGGATATGTGTGTTTGTCCACGGTTGTTTCTGGCACGGGTGTACAAGGTGTAGAGATGGCCTCCGCAAGCCGAAGTCGCGTCAATCTTACTGGCTGCCGAAAATTCGGCGAAATAAAGAGCGCGACAGGCAACAAATATCTGACCTTCGTGCCGCCGGGTGGGAAGTGCTCGTTATCTGGGAGTGTGAGACGTCGGATGTTAGAAAGCTGGAACGACTTCTGAAAACGATACTAAAAAGGCGAATCCAGCCGTGAACAACGACCGCCTTCGCATCGCCTTTGAGAGCGCCGCGAGAGTGTGCTCTGGCTTGAATATGACCCCAATTCCTCTAAAGGACGGGGAAGGGAATAGCGCCAGGACGCGCAACGACAAACCAACCAAGGGTCAATGAAGTTGGGGCAATTGCCCCGGTTTTCGCTTCAGAGGCGCAGGAAGATTTTGCGGCGGTACAAGAAGCGCACGAAAGCGAAGGCGAGGAACAGGCCGACGATCGACAGCACCAGGTCGCCGCTGCCAGCAAGACGGTCGTTAAAGAAATCCCGGATGTCCCCGCCGACCAGCCGCCGGCCCAGGCTGCGGAAACCGCCGAGCATGTTGGCGGTGAGGTAAACGGTGATGGAATTCATGCCCATCCAAACAAAGGGCTGGCACCACCTCTGCCATTTGCAGACATCGACGATCCAATAAAACAACGCCAGCAAGGCGGCGCTGTAACCGCCGGCCACCAGGACATAGGAGGAGGTCCAAATCTTTTTGATGACGGGGAATTGCGCGCTCCAGGCCCAGCCCAGGCTGACGAGGACCAAGCCGCCGGCCAGAAGGGAAATTACTTTCTGCTGGTCGTTGAAGGAGGGGTTGAGCAGGAACAAGCCCGCGAAGACGCCCAGCAAACAGGTGACGATGGCGGGCAGGGTGCTGAGGAAGCCTTCGGGATCAAAATAGGTGTCGTATTTGCGGCCGGGCAGGTACTGGAAATCGAGGTGGTCGGACAGGTTGAAGCCATGCCCGTAATGGGCGGTGACGCGATCGGTAGTGGCGTAAAAGAGGGCCTTGGGGTCAAAGGGCACGCCGCGCTGTCGGGCCAATTCCTCCAACTTGGGTTTTTCCAACTGAATGTTGCGAATGGGCACAAAGGTGAGCAGCGCCCAATAGGCCGCCAACAGCGAGACCGCGATGGCGATCATGGCGCGCAGGCCGCAAAAACAAAACATCAGACCCGCGAAGAAGTAGCAGAGGGCGATGCGGTTGAGCACGCCCATCAAGCGCATGTCGGGCCACGGGTTGGAAAAGCCGCCGGAATAAAACAAGGCGAGAAGGAAGAGTAAAATGCCGCGGCGAAAAACGCGCTTGACCGCGGCTTTGCGGCCCTCGCGCTGGATTGTTTTGGTAAGCGAGAAGACGAGGGAAATTCCCGCCATGAAGACGAAGAGCGGGAAGATCAGGTCGTAGAAATGAAAGCCCTCCCAATCGGCGTGGTCCAGTTCATAGGCCAGGAAGCCGGTCACGGAAAAACCCGGGGCGTTTTGGGCGCCGCCGTGGGCCATGCGGTTGAGGGCGTAAACGAGCGAGTCGGCGCCGATGATCCAGAACATGTCGAACCCGCGCAGAGCGTCCAGGGACATCAAGCGTTGAGGCGATGGCAAGGCCGGGGCCGGGGTTTCATTCATGGCGCCATCTTCCGCACTGCGGAAGGGCGTGACAATGAAAAATTGACGATCCCGGCCTCAACTTCCCAAAACCGCCCGGACATCGCGGGCACCATGGAGGACGCGGACAATCTGAACCGGCTTGGTTTCGCCTCGGTAGATGATGAGGTAAGATCGCACTTTATGAAAGCGCAGTGGCTCATCGGCAAGGTCGCGTCGCAGGTGCCCGATGCCCGGGGATCTTGCCACCGCGCGGATGCTCATAAACAATTCGTCACGCATTCGATCCGCGAGGTCTGGATCGCCTGCTTCGGTGGCGTAATACATCCAGATCTCGGCGAGATCCGCCTTGGCGGCGGGCGCGAGGATGAATTGGCTCATTTGCGCCTGGCCGCGCGGAATTGTCTGCTCATGGCTTTGAGGTCCGCCTCCACCTGGTCGCCCGACAGCCCTTTGCCAGCGTCCAGTTCCTCCAGGCCGGCTCGCACTTTCTGGCGAACGCTTGCCAAGTCAACGGGAATCGCCTCAGCGGGGCGGATGAGTATGCCGTCGTGGCGTTCTTCGGAAATAAAGAGGCTTCCATCGCTCAGACCATACCGCTTCCGTGTGCCGGTCGGCAGGATAATAGTCCCGCGCCGCCCGATTTGACCCACATTCTTGTTCATTTTTTCAGGTTAGCAGAATGTCCGTCATTCCGCAATGCGGAATTTTCCATCCTTTACCCGCAAGTGCAAACCAGGTTGCGGTCGCCCCAGACGTTGTCGATGCGGCCGACGGCGGGCCAGAATTTATGCTCGCGAGTCCAGGGGGCCGGGAAGGCGGCGCGCTCGCGGGAGTAGGGGCGGTCCCACGGTTCCCGCACAAGGTCGGTGGCGGTGTGGGGGGCGTTTTTCAGCAGGTTGTTTTGCGGTGGGGCCTTGCCTGATTCGATCTCCGCAATTTCGCCGTGAATGGCGATGAGGGCGTCGCAGAACCGATCCAGTTCCTCCTTCGATTCACTCTCGGTCGGCTCGATCATCATGGTGCCGGGGACCGGGAAGGAAATGGTCGGGGCGTGAAATCCATAATCCATCAGGCGCTTGGCGACGTCTTCGACTGTGAC
The DNA here is from genome assembly GCA_049517295.1 of Verrucomicrobiota bacterium. GTDB lineage: Bacteria > Verrucomicrobiota > Verrucomicrobiia > Limisphaerales > Palsa-1400 > JBEKSF01. Next base: position 55,692 of record JBEKSF010000011.1, on the reverse strand, counting down.
GGACTTGAAGTGGCGCAAATCGACGATGCATTCGTGAGCGACGAAACCGCTTTTGCCCTTGTAGAGGACGGGGAAATAAGGGTCGAGGCGGCGGGCGATGTAATTGGCGTTGAGAAGAGCCATGCCGCTGGCCTCGGCCAAACCCGCCCCGCCCATGAGGGAAATATAGACCCACGGAATGACCAGGATGCTTGCGCTGCCCCAGGGAGCGGCGGCGACAGCGCCAATGGGGTCCTCGCCGCCGAGATTAACGACGGGATGGCCGGGCAGAAACTCGATGAGATGCTCCGCGACGCAAATCGGCCCCATGCCCGGGCCGCCGCCGCCGTGGGGAATGCAAAAGGTTTTGTGCAAATTGACGTGGCAAACGTCGGCCCCGATGTCGCCCGGACGGCAGAGGCCGACTTGGGCGTTAAGGTTGGCGCCGTCCATATAGACCAAGCCGCCGTGCTCGTGGACGATCTGGCAGATTTGGCGGATGCCTTCCTCGAAAACACCGTGGGTGGAGGGATAGGTGACCATGAGGGCGGCCAGATCGTCCTTGTGCGCGGCGGCTTTGGCGCGGAGGTCGGTCAGGTCGATGTTACCGCCGGAGTCGCAGGCGACCGGCACGATCGCGCAGCCGGCCATTGCGGCGCTGGCCGGGTTGGTGCCATGAGCGGAGGCGGGGATGAGGCAGACGCGCCGCTGGGGCTGCGCGCGGGTTTGGTGGAATTTTTGGATGACGAGCAGGCCGGCGTATTCGCCCTGAGCGCCGGAGTTGGGCTGAAGGGAACAGCCGGCCAGGCCGGTGATTTCCGTCAGCCACTCTTCCAATTGGCGGAAGAGGGTTTGGTAGCCGCGGGTCTGGGCCAGTGGCGCGAAGGGATGGAGGCGGGCGAATTCGGGCCAGGAAACGGGCAGCATTTCCACCGTCCCGTTGAGCTTCATGGTGCAGGAGCCGAGGGGGATCATCGAGATAGTCAACGATAAATCGCGGCTCTCCAGCCGCCGGATGTATCGCAGCATCTCCGTTTCCGAATGATAGCGGTTGAACACCGGGTGGCGCAGAAACGGCGTGGCGCGGGCCAGCGGCGCCGGGTATTCGGCCGAAACTTCGGCCGCCAATTCCCGCGGCGAAAAGTCGGGCGCCTTGCCGTCGTTGAACGCCGCCAGAACGTCCGCGAGGTCATTTTCGGTCGTCGTTTCGTCCAGAGACAGGCCGGCGGTGTCCGCGTCGAAAAGGCGGAAATTGAGGCCGCGCTGGGCCGCCGCCTTGAGCACGTCGGCCCGTTTGGGGCCGAGGGGGACTTTGAGGGTGTCGAAGCAAGGGGCGGCAAGGGGCGGGTCAAAGCCGAGGCGCTTGAGGCCCCGGGCGAGCACCGCTGTCAACAATCGCACGCGGCGGGCGATGTTTGTCAATCCGTCCGGCCCGTGATAGACGGCGAACATGGAGGCGATGGAGGCCAGGAGGGCTTGGGCGGTGCAGATGTTGCTGGTGGCCTTGTCGCGGCGAATATGTTGCTCGCGAGTTTGCAGGGCCAGACGCAAGGCGGGGTGGCCGGAGGAATCCTTCGAGACTCCGACCAGGCGGCCGGGGATCAACCGTTTGCGGGCGTCGGTGGTGGCGAAAAAGGCGGCGTGCGGGCCGCCATAGCCGGGCGGCACGCCGAATCGTTGCGCGCTGCCCAGGGCGACGTCAGCGCCGAACTCGCCCGGCGGGCGCAGCAAGGTCAGGGCCAGCAAATCCGTCGCGACCGCGAGCAGTGCGCCGGCGGCATGGGCCTGCCGGGCAAATTCCTCGTAATCGAAAATCGCGCCGTCGGTGGCCGGGTATTGGACCAGGGCGCCGAAAAGGGTATCATTGAATTGGAAGGCGCGGTGGTCGCCGACGATCAGATCGATTCCCAAGGGGCGGGCGCGGGTGCGGACGACCTCGATGGTTTGCGGGTGGCAGGATTCGGAAACGAAGAAGGCGCGGCGGTTCGGCTGGGCGTTGAGGCACAGGTGCATCGCCTCGGCGGCCGCTGTGGCCTCATCGAGGAGGGAGGCATTGGCAATGGGCAGGCCGGTCAATTCGCAGGTCATGGTTTGGAAATTGAGCAAGGCCTCCAGGCGACCCTGGGAGATTTCCGCCTGGTAGGGAGTGTAGGGCGTGTACCAGCCGGGATTCTCCAGGATGTTGCGCTGAATGACGGGCGGGGTGAGGCAATCGCCATAGCCCATGCCGATGAAGGATCGACAGACGCGGTTTTTTTCAGCAATGGCGCGCAATTGCTGGAGGGCGGCGTGTTCGGAGCAGCCGGAGGGAAGCCGCAAGGGCGTTTGGAGGCGGATGTCGGCCGGCACGACGGCGTCCACGAACGAGCCGAGGGCGTCAAAGCCCAGGGCTTTCAGCATCTGCGCGGTTTCATCGGCGCCTGGGCCGATGTGACGGCGGACAAAGTGATCAGTCGGGTCGAGCAATTGGGGGGTGCCGCGCGCCGCCAACGCTGTTGGCAAATCAGACATGCGGCGAAAATAAAATGACGCGGGCGCAAAGCAAGCGACTTTTGGGAAATTATTTACAGGGATTTAATAGAAGCTGATGCGGAAGAACTGCGCCTTGTTGGTGGCGGGGACTTGGACGGTTTTGAGGGTTCCATCACCGGTGATATTGGTGTAGGGGGTCCAATTAGTGGATGCCAGGTTGGTTGTGGATTGCACCGAGGCGGTAAAGTTGGATAGCGACAGGTAGGAGAATTGGAAATTAGTCCCGTTGCGCAGCAGATTAGTCAGAGTAACCGTCGGGCCGATAATAAACTGCGAGGTGGCGGTGGAATATAAATCGACGGTGGTTGACCAGCTTGCCATCGGGTTCATTGAAGCGTTCGCCGGCGTAGTGAAGGTGACACCGGGGAAGCCGTTGGAAACGTAGGTGATATAAACCTGGTTGGTGCCAAAGTCCAGAGGCGGGGGCGACGGCCAACTGGTGGCGGCGACGGGCAGGCTGGCGCCAACGTTGTCGGAGCCGTCTGCATTCTGTTTGGAGACGCTGAGGCTTGAGAAGTCCGCCGGTCCAATCCATTGGATGGGGGTATTGGGGGCAACTGCCATGGCGCCATTTGTCGGGACAAGAATCTCGACGGGGGTCAGGAGATTGGTGGTCAGGCCTGAGACCGAGACGCTGAAAGTGAACTTTTGCTGGGAGGGGTCGCCCTGGTTGATGTAGAGGGTCCAAAGGCCGTTGGTGCATTCGTGGATCACATCGTCAAGGGAGGTCAACCCGTATGAACTTGCACCGCTGCCCATGGGGTCGGACTCCCCTTGGAAAAGGCCGTCAGGCGATTGGACGGTGTTGGTGGTAATCAACGCCGGGCTGAAGGACTCGAACCACGGAAAGACCGTGTAAGTGTCTCCAGCAACCGGGTCATGATTACGCTTGATGTCTAATTCAAGGGACACCGACACCGGAGGCAGCGGCGCCGATGTGTTGGAGGGGGAGAGGGTGACGCCAGGATTGTTGTAGAGATAGGCGATTTGGGCGGATGTGAGGGTGTTGGAATAAATCTGAATGTCGTCGATCAACCCCTGATAATAACCGAATGTGTTGGCGATCGACGGGTCCGATTGCGAAGCGTCGATCTGGGCGCCGATGGCGATGATTTGCTGGGCGTTCAGGTAATTGGTCGCGGCGACATCAGAGTTGTTCAATTGGCCGTCAATATAAATCCGCTTTTCGCCCGTGGCCTGATTGCGCGTCACGGCCACATGATGGTAGCTCCCATCGTTGATGTCGTTCGTCGAGCTGAGGGTGTCGTCCGAGGGTCCCCCTGTGTTGAATCCGATCCCACCCCCGGTCAAAGCGATTGGAACAACGTCATTGGTTACCCCCGGCACATCCGCCGTCACAAGCCCCGCCCCATCATAAGCGTAGTCACCATCGTTGCCGAAGGTCTGTGTTGTGTTGACCCAAAGGGAGATGGTGAAATCGCCGGCCAGCGCGTTCAACACAGCGGGGGGAGTCGTCGTGTAACTGAAGAAGCTGCCGCCATCAAAAGAAGCGGCGCCCGCGCCGGCCTCGGCAGTGGCGCTGAAAACCACGCCGTTTCCCTGCGGGTTCCCGTTGTAGTTCAGATCATACCCGTTGCCGGAGCTGTCGGCGCCGAGGTTGCTCACGTTATCAAACGTGTAATGCGCCACAATGTTGGCACCGGGTGGAGTGGCCACCTTGTCCGGAACGGTCACGCCGGGGTTGTTGTAGATGAAAGCAATCTCGTTGGTGTCGAGCACGCCGGTGTAGATTTGCAAATCATCCAATAATCCGATGTAGCTGGAGCCGATGGCGCCGCCGATCGAAATAAAATTGGTGTCGGCGTTGAGGGTGTCGGTGGAGGCGACGTCGGATTGATCGAGCGAGCCATTGATGTAAATTCTCTTGGTTCCGTCGATTTGATTTCGGGTGACGGCCACGTGGACGTAGCTGCCCGTGACAACGTCCGCTCCTGAATGGAGCGTGTCGCCGGCGCCCGAGGCGTCGCTGGTGAAAAACGCCGCTTTGGTCCCCGTTACGGCAATCGGAACGGCATCGTCGATGCCCTGAAAGTAATCCCAAAGAATGGTCATCCCACTGAAGGGATCACTGTTGTTGGCGCCGACCAAATTGGTCGTGTTGACCCAGCACGACACGGTGAAGCTGCCGGACAAGGCGGTGACCAAATTGCTGAAGGTTGGATCCGACATGCCGCCCATCTCGGAGATGCAACTGGCGCCAAAGAATTGAACAGCTTGTCCGCCGGCGACGGCATTGGTGGTGGGTTGGAAAACCGGGCCCCAGGTGCTGAAGCCGCCGAAGCTGTTGTTATAGGGAGAGGAATCAAGGCCCAACGAGGCGGGGAAATTGGTGTTAAGGACCGGGCTGTCGAAGGCGTAGTGCGCGATGTTTGTGTGGCCGCCGGAGCCGGCGGAGCCGCCGGTAGCCGGGGCCGTGCCGATGGAGAAGGTCGAACTGGCGTCTGATTCCATTGTGGCGGTGGAAATCCAATCCGGCAGCGCAGCGTGGGAATTAGTCTCCAGGGGCGTGGAAGCGACAATGAAAGGGGTGGCGTTGCTGGTGTAATTCACGTTGAACGTGTTGGTGCCGTAGGGCAGAAGTGTCGAGCTTGCCCAATTTGTTTCCGATCCCGACAATGTGGCGCCCGCCTGGTAATAGCCGTTGCCACTGGAGTCATTGGTCCAGTCGTTCACATTGATGGAGCCTTCCCAGCCGATTGGCCCCTGCCAGGCAAAATCCGGCTCGTTGGGAACATACACGGCGCCGTTGTTTGGGAAGGTGATCACGACCGCGGCAAACTCGCTGGCGGAAATGTCCGGCGCGCTGACGGTGAAGGTATAGAGAAGGTTGGTATTCGGCCCATTGGTGATGCCAATAGTCCAGGTGCCGTTGGTCAGCCACGCCATGAAGCTGGCAACGTCACTCAAGGACCAGCCTCCGCCGCCACCCCAGGAAAGAGTGGCGCCGTCGCAGGTGTAATAAATGGTCGTGCCCTGATTTACCCCCTGCGGCGAACTGATGGAAATGGCGCCGGCCGGGGGAGGCGAGTTCGAGTTGGTGCTCAGATACCCATAGGCAAAATAGGAAGAATTCTGGCTGTATAGATGCACGTCCACCGTCAGGCCGGCCCGCGCGGCAGGCGCGCCCCCGGCGAAAGCCAGGAGGACGAGCAGGAAGCGAAGGAGCGGGTGCCTGGAGAATCGTCGAGTTGTTTGGGGCATGGTTGTATTCATGGTTCCGAATTAACAAAGTTAATCATGGATCAGCATCAAAAGCAACGGTTATTTGCGTCATCAAAGCCGACCAACCCGCATTTGACATGCGGCGCGCTTTGCGAAAGGATTCGCTCATGGAAACAATTATTTACCCGCGCAGTCCGCGCGAAACGATGGCGGGGTGGGTCTATCTGCCCCGGTTTGTCGATAAAATCCGGCTGCATCTAGCCGGCAAACTGCACTCCGACTACCAGGAGAACTTCACCAAAGGCTTTGACGGGTTCTGGCTCAAAACGGCGGGAGTCTCGGCCGACACGTTCATTGAGGTGGTCAAAAAGTCGATCACCGATGGCCAGGTGACCGATTGGGTGGCCAAAAACGTCAAGAAAACCGAGGCGGAAAAAAAGGCTTTTGCCAGCTACGTCCTCAACCGCGGGCAGGACGATGAAGCGATGAAGGCGCGCTTGAAAATGCGCAAGGAAGAGGCCGGCCTGGCCCATCGCGACGACATCAAAACGTTCGTCGATTTCATCGACGCGGACGAAAAACGGCTCTGATCCTTGGCTCTGACGATCATCACCGACCCGCGTTGCACCGAGTATAGTGCGCCGGGACACCCGGAACGCCCCGCGCGCATCAGCCGCACTGTGGAGTTGCTCAAGAGCCGCGACGATTTGGGGGCCTGTTGGAGTCAGGCGCCGTCCGCCGCGGACGCTTCGCTGCTTCGCGCCCACACGCCGGAGCATTTGGAGCAATTGCGCGCGGAGAATGACTTTGACAGCGATACGCCGGCGTATCCGGGGATACTCGAACACGCGCGGCGATCGGTGGGCGGCGCCCTGGCGGCGCTGGAAGCCGCGCGCGCGGGAAATGCCGCGTTGAGCCTGTTGCGGCCTCCCGGCCACCACGCCACAGCGAGCCGGGCGATGGGTTTTTGCTATCTCAATTCCGTCGCGATCGCGGCGCTGGAGGCGCGGGCGGCGGGATTCGAGCGGGTGGCGGTATATGATTTTGACGTGCATCACGGCAACGGGACGGAGGAACTTTTGCTTGACAAACCCGGGATGGCCTTCATTTCCGTCCACCAATACCCGGCGTATCCGTGGACGGGCCGGGAGAATCGCGGGGGCAACTGCTTCAATTTCCCCGTCGCCCCCGCGACGCCGCGCCAGGAGTACCGCGCCACATTGAGCCGCTCCCTTGAGGAACTGGGAAAGTCCCGGCCGGACATCGTGGCTGTTTCGGCCGGGTTTGACGCCTTCAACGGTGATCCGCTGGCCGAGGGGACGCTGGAGGCGGAGGATTACCAGTGGCTCGGCGAAAGCATCCGGCAATTGGGGGTTCCGGCTTTCAGCGTGCTGGAGGGCGGTTACAGCGACCGATTGCCGGAGTTGATACTGGCGTATTTGGCCGGTCTGAGCGGGTAGCTTGGTTGTGGAAGTGCTAAAAGGCACTTGTTATGATTGACACGGTCTGGAGGATGGATTTCACCGGGCTGGCGAGTTACAGAGGAGGCCGTAGGATTGAACACAAATTAAATAGCCGCAAAACGGCACAAGAAGCGCAGAAGTTCTTGTGGTTATGTGCCTTTTGCGCTTTTTTGCGGCTATTCCCTTGGCCTCTGGTGTAGTCTATGCTACCGACTTCTCAGTAGCTTGAAAAACGGAGGGATTCCAGGCATCGGCTGGCCCGCCGTAGAATCCGCGCACAATCTCTGTCTGCAAACGGTCGGCTTCAGCCGGGTCTTTCGCCTCGACCATTTGCTTTGCCAGTTGGCCCAGTTCGTCGGGCGTGAGAGGGCGGGCTTCACCGGCTTTTCGGACAAAATCGATGACCCAGTTCTGTTCCGCACGGGGCAGGCGCTTGATCTCATCGATGATTTCCGCTGCGGTCACGTTGGCAGTGTACGCGACGGCGCGTATTAATGCAAGCCGAGAGGGGTGAGATTATGAAAGGCGATTGATCGGGCGCCGATTTTGGGGCGAGCAATCACGGTGCGCCGTGCGGTGCCGGAGCGCAGAAGCAAACAAACATAGTCAAAAGCAAAGCGAAGGCAGAAGAATACAGGCAATAAAATGAAAGTGGCCCGCTTCGCTCAAAAAAAGGGGGTATATTTCTGCCCCGGAACAGTGAAACGGGTTGTCTTTGGGCCAAAGCTGGGGTAGGCTGGCGCCAATGATGAGAGGAAGCCATGAGTGCCGTTGACACGTCGAGCCACATCCACCGTGACGCCGAAGGGAGGGCGTGGATAGACGACACAAATGTCAAGGTCATTGAAGTGGTGCTGGACCACATCGCGTACGGCTGGAGCGCGGACGAGATCCATTTTCAACATCCGAATCTCTCGCTTGGGCAAATTCACGCCGCGCTTTCATATTACTTCGATCATCAGCGGGAATTCGACAGAGAGATTGAAGCCAGCTTGCAAGAAGCAGAGATGCTGGCGGCGGAATCCAAGGACTCTCCCCTCCGAGGGCGGTTGCGGCTACTTGGCAAGCTGCGGTGAGCATTCAGCTCTACATGGATGTTCATGTCCCCGCCCCGATCACTCGCGCACTGATGCGCCGTGGGGTGGATCTTAAAACGGCACAGGAGGACAGCACCACTGAGATGGAGGATGACCAATTGCTGGAAAGGGCTACGGCGTTGAATCGCGCCCTGTTTACAAGAGACAAGGACCTGCTGGCCGAGGCCAAAGCGCGGCAGCGGGCAGGCCGGTTTTTTGCGGGTGTTATTTATGCCCATCAACTCCGTGTGACGATTGGTGGATGCATTAACGATTTGGAGATTATCGCGAAGGCCGGAGAGCCCGAAGATCTCCACAATCGCGTGGAACATTTGCCCTTGAGATAATGATGATTGCTGAACTTAAAAGCGTGGCGTTGACCTCGATCTGCCGGAGCATGGAGTGACGGCAGGTGACGTGAGTGCGGTCGTCCACGTTCAGAAGCCCCAATCGTGAAATGGACTATCAGGGTCCCTTGCCTCAATGACAACGCTGCTGTCAAACAGGATCACCGGGTTTCCTTTTTGATTTCATCCCAGCTTTTCGTAAACCGAAGGGGACTGTTTTCGATTGCAGCCAATGCTTCGGCATAAGTCGGCCTGCGGCGCGGCAACTGCACCTTCCGGAGCAAAACCTCATTCTCACCCAAGACTTCCGGCTCATAATAGTCGCCGGGACGGAGGGCAGAAATCAGGATTCGATGCGCGTTATCTACTTTTACAGCGTTCACAAACACAATGTTCCGTCAAATCGGGAACATTTTCAAGCCCAGCCTTGTCGCGCGGGCTTCCACCGCCTGGCGTGAACAGGCTTGCCACTGAACTTACGGCGGGCGCAAGATGTTCGCACAATGGCGTGTTGCAGCAAATCAGGGTCGTTGTATTCGGCAGTTTTGGCAGGATGGCTCGGTGAGTAGGGCAGCGGAGTGAAAATACTCGTCGCCATCACCGGAGCCAGCGGGGCGTTATACGCCCAGAGGCTGCTGGATAATCTGGACCCGCGCCAGCACCAGATACACGTGGTGCAAAGCAACTACGCCCAGGCGGTGCTGGCCCAGGAGTTGCCCGGCGGCTTGCGCCTGCCGGAAGGAGCGCGCATCCACAGTTTGAAAAGCATGAACGCTCCCTTCGCCAGCGGTTCCAACCCCCTGGACGCCATGGTGGTCATCCCCTGCACCATGGGCACGCTGGGGCGCATCGCCCACGGATTCAGCGAGGACGTGTTGCTGCGGGCGGCCGACGTGACGCTGAAGGAGAAGCGGAAATTGATTCTGGTTCCGAGGGAGACGCCCCTGAGCCTGGTCCACGTGCGGAACTTCGAGTTGTTGTTGATGGCCGGGGCCGTGATTCTGCCGGCCAACCCTTCCTTTTACCATCGTCCGACCACGATTGAGCAGGTCATCGACAGCGTGGTGGGGCGTGTCCTCGACCATCTTGGGATCGGGCACGAGCTGACGCCGCGCTGGGGGGAGGAGAAGGAGTAGGGAGCCGTCAAGAAATAACATTGACAATCTGACTTGGTCTTTTGGCGGCTGGCGGCGTTGCTCGCTCGTCACAGATCCATGCGGATATGCTCCTCACTCGCTCCTTGCCAGCCACCAAAATCCCGGCGTCATATTTGTAAATGTTATTTCCTGACGGCTCCCAGGCTCAGGCGGCGGCCAGGAAACGGGCGAGCTTTTCGAGGGCGCGGGCGCGGTGGCTTATCTTATTCTTGACATCTTCGCCCAGTTCGGCAAACGATTGCGCGCAGCCCTCCGGCACAAACAGGGGATCGTAGCCAAAGCCGCCCGCGCCGGCGGCGCTCAAGGCCACGCGGCCCTCGCACGCGCCCTCAAAAACAAACGTCCGGCCCGGGGCGCCGGAAAAGAGCGGCCCCCGCAGCGCCAGGACGCAGCGGAAGCGCGCCGTCCGCCGCTCCGGCGGGACGCCCTCCAGGCAGCGCAGCAGCTTGGCATTATTGGCGGAATCCGGAGAGTTGGCGCCGCCGCCGCCCGCAAACCGCGCCGAATGAACGCCCGGCGCGCCGTCCAGCGCATCGACTTCCAAACCGGAATCGTCGGCCAGAACGTAGTCGATGCGAGGCGTGTCCGGCGGGTGCGCGGACAACCAGGCGGCCAGGCCCTCGGCTTTCAGGCGGGCATTGCCGTCGAAGGTCTCCGCTGTTTCCGGCAGCGCGGGCGCGCCGGGAAAATCCCGCAAAGTCAGCACGCGGACGCGCGGGCCGAGGATTTGGCGGATTTCGGCCGCCTTGTGGGGATTGCCGCTGGCCAGGAGAAGCGAGGTCATTCGGGCGCGGTCACCGCGATAACAGGCCGATCTGGAACGAACCTGTCTGGCCGTCGGTATCGAGAACGAATCCGCTCCCGCCCTCGGACGGACTGATGAAAGCGCCTGCGAACTGGAGCGTTTTTTTGTCAGCGGTGTTGTAAATGCTCCCGGTCAGAACTCCCGCCGAGGAGAGGCTGATGGACAGTTTATCCGTATCCGTCGGGCCGGTGGCGGGGACGAATTGTCCGTATTTATTGACTGTCAACAGATTGGTCACGGAGTTGGTAAGCGTGCCGCTTTGAAAGATGATTTGATATTGTGTGTTGGTGACGGGCGGCACATAACGCGCGCCGAAGTCAGTCAACTCCTCGGTGAAGCCGTTGGTGTAATAGGTCCCCGCGATCTTCGGTTTGATCCAGGTCAATTGGCCGATGCAGGTGTTGGAGGCGGTATTGGTTTGCCAGCCGATCAGAAGTCCCTTCCCGCTGTAGAGCTTGTAGTAGAGGGGCCAGACGCCGTCTTTCGACACACCGGGGTATTGCAAGAAAGTCGAATCGTCCGCCAGCGTGCCGCTGACGGTCGAAGTGCCGGTGGAGGCAACCGAGACGGTGGCGTAACTGTCAGCCGCGGGGGCGTTGGACGGATTGACCGGCGAAATGTCAAGAACATATTTTCCGATGGCCGGCGTGGTGTTGGTGGACAGCTTGGTCATCACGCGGTAGCCCAGAATGCTGTTGGTGAACCACCCCTGAAACACCAGGTCGCCGGTGATTTGGTAGGTGCCGTTGGTCAGATCGACGGTAAGATTGAGAGTGACGGGAATGGTATTTGTGCCCGATTTATAGCCCGCGGACAAGGGCAAGCTGCCGGTCGCGCCGAACGCATAGATTACAGGGATGGTGAGAAAGGGGAGGTAGAAGTCGCTGCTAAAGGATCCGGTTTTGGTCAAGGTCAGGCTGAAGTACCCCGAGTTGGTCGCGGTTATTTCGTTGGTCCCACCGCTGTTGGTTCCAATCATCAGCCCTTCGTAGGTTCCGGCGATATTCGGGTAATAATTGACAGTGAAACTTTGCGTGGCCAAAGTGGTTCTTCCCAGCGGGTCCGAGGCAACGACGACCAGCGTATAGGCCGCCTGCGGCAGGTTATTCATGGGGAGCGTCCAATTGGTGCCGCTGATGGCGGCCAATTGAGCGATGCCGGCCATGACGCTGTTGGTGAAGAGCTGGCAGGTGATTTGCCCGCCCGCCAGCGCCGCCGATGCGTGGCCACTCACGGTGAAAACGTTGGTCGCCACGGTTGCGTTGGCGGCTGGAGACACAATCGAGAGGCTTCCCTTTGGCAGCGTGTTGGAGACAAACACCGCCGTGATCGCCGCGCCGTCACTCATCGAAAAAGTGACAGAGGGGCTGATCGAAATGAAGGAACTGCCCAGCCATGCGAAGAACGAATTGCTGGCGGCCGGCGTGGCCTTGACGGTGTAATCGGTTCCCACTTGCAGAAAGGCGCCATTGGTGGGAGAGGTAGTGCCGTGGCCCAGGATGGTCACGCTCAAAGGCGCCAGGACGGTAAATTCCTCGGAAACGACCGTGCATCGGCCCCGCGTGTCGCGCGCAACCGCCTGCGCGATATAAGATCCCGGCGCCAGTTGCTGAGGCGGGATGGACCAGGTGTTGCTTGCAGTGGTGGTGATCGGGGCGGTGACGGCGTTGCTGGTGCTTTGGGAGAAAATCTGGCAAGTGACGGTGGCATTGGTGGAGACGATTTTCCCGGCCAGGGTGACAGTGCCGTTGGTCAGTTTCTGGTTGGCGGTGGGAGACTTGAAGGAGAGATCGCCCGCCAGGGTGTTGGAGACAAAAAAGGCCGTCATCGCTGTTCCGTTGGTGAAGATGAACGAGTTGGACGGATTGAAGGTCATGCCCCAAGCATTGCTCCAGCACACGAAGAGGCATCCTTTCAACGGTTTGGCCACGATTGCGTAGCGGGAACCGACGTTGAGATTGGTGGGGTTCAAGTTGGTGGACAATGTCAATGTGCCCGGGCCGTTGGTAAAGGCGTGAAATGGAAACTGCGGCACAATGAACGACCCCACCAGCGGGGCGGAAAAATTGCCGGCGCCGTCTTGCGCCACGATTTGGTTGGTGGTGTAGTTGTACGTCCCGGGTGACAGAATCCCGAGATCGAGCGACCAATTGGTCGTGCCTATCGCGTCGGCTCCGAATACGTTTGCAAAAGTACCATTGGTCGATTCAGTCAAATTGACCACCACACGCGCCAGGCTGACATCATCACTGGCCGTGCCTTGCAGAACCACGTGGGCGTTGGTCACGGTGGCGCCGTTGGTGGGGTAGAGCAAAACGAGGCTGGGCGGATTTGTGTCCAGAGCGGGGGCCGGAGGGACAATGGAGAAATCGCCAAAGAACAAATTCGAATCCCCGGGCGGCACATCGGTGCCGCGGTAATTGACCGGGAGGTCGGTGAAGGGGGCGGCGCCATTGTCAAAAACCCCATTGAACGGCTTGCCCAGCGTGTTGAAGTACTGCAAAACGTTGGTGCCGTCGAGAATGCGGCCGAAGACGGTGAACCCGCCGTTTTGATTGTCCAGATTGGTCGAGTTGTCCGCCAAATTGAAAAAGAACGCGCTCGACGCCGTGTCGGGCCCACTGGACTCCTTGGCCATCGCCACGGTGCCAAAGCGGTTGTGAATCACCGGCCCGACATTGTATTCGTTGTCCACTTGCCAGGGAAACCACGGCGAAAGGCCCTGGTTCTCCGTATAGTAGGTTTGGATGGAATAGAGGTCTGGCGGAAAGCCGTTGGTGCGGTCTGCCGCGAAATAACCGCCGGCTTGGAGGACAAAGCGCGGCACGCAGCGGTCCCAGATCATGTTGTTGGCGAAGGCGCCGGCGGTAATGTAATGGAGGAAGTTCTGGACCGTCGCCGGCTTGTCATGATCGAAGAGTTGGAGGAACAGACTGTTGCTGGCGCCGCCGGCGTACCCGGAAAAGGTCACTTGCACCACCGTCCCGGGCACGACTGTCAATTGGGCCGGGGTCGGGTTTGTCACCGAACCGCCGTCGGAGGAAGTGATGACCACCGTGTAAGCTCCCGCCTGATTGGTGCTGACGTCGTCCAGGCTGAGGGTGGCGTTGGTCGCGCCCGGGATGTTATTGGATTGAAACTGCCACTGGTAGGCGGCGGCATTGGTGGCCACGACGGTGAAGGCCGCCGCCGAGGCATTGTTCACGGTGATGCTTTGGGGCTGGGTGATGATGGTTGGGGTGAGCGCGTTTGCCGCGAAGGCAAAGGCGAAAGAAGAGACAAAAACCTCCCCGATTCTGAATTTCATAGTCTATCAGTATGGCAGAAGGCGGGAGGACATTAAAGGACAAAATCAAAGAAAGATGGATTGTAAATTTGGCGCCCCGTGGCATGGTGTTGAGGTTGTTTATGACAGTCATCGGTTTTCGCAAGGCACCGCCGCGGCCCTGGGCCGCGCTGCTGCTTTGCATTTTACTTTCACCCGCTATGCAAGCCCAACCCGTCCCGACCAATTCCCCCGCCAAACTGCAACTGGCCACTTTTGGGGGCGGCTGCTTCTGGTGCGCCGAGGCCGTATTCCAGCGCATTCCCGGCGTCAAATCGGTCAGGCCCGGTTTCGCCGGAGGCACGACACCCAACCCCTCTTATGAGGAGGTTTGCACCGGCGCCACCGGCCACGCCGAAGTCATCCAGCTTCAATTCGATCCGGCGGTCATTTCGTACGAAAAGCTCCTTGAAATCTTCTGGGAAGCCCATGACCCGACTACTCTGAACCGCCAGGGCAACGACGTCGGCACCCAATACCGCTCGATCATCCTTTATGCCGACGAGTCGCAGAAACTGGCCGCCGAAAAATCAAAGGCCGAGGGTGCCCATCACTATTCTTCGCCCATCGTCACGGAAATTGTTCCCTTGAAGGCCTTTTACCCGGCGGAGGACTACCACCAGAACTACTACAACAATCACACCCACCAGAACTACTGCCAATTTGTCATCCGCCCCAAACTGCAAAAACTCATCGACAAGGGCGTCATTCCATCGGGCAAGAATTGATCATTGCGGCCCATGGTGCATTTCATTTTTTTGGGTTGTCTTTCCTAATCTTAATCTTGCTCCTAATCCGCACGCCGGAGGGGGGACGAGATTAAGATCAAGATTAAGAGTAAGATTAAGAGAGGAACCCAAAAAAAGTGATATGCGACGCGCCCCATTGCCGTCCCTCGCGCAATGAATTATTCAGTCGCCTCACCGGCGGCTTTGTTGAATAATGCGGCGATGCGCGCGCGCGGAATGATCGGGCGATCAAGGGATGGCGCCGGCCGGGCCGCCTGCCTTGCGGCGGCCCTATTGCTTTGGGCCGGACTGGGCGGAGCGCGCGCGGGCGCGGAGCCGGCATCAGCGGACACGCCGGCAGACTTGGCGTTTCGGTCGGCGCTGAAGCTTTTTGTGGACGGGCAGTATCCATTGGCCGAAAGCAGTTTGAGCAGTTTCCTTAACACGTTCACCAATTACCCCCACCGGGCCAACGCCGTTCTTTACCTGGCACGGTCGCGCCTGGAACAATCCAACTACACGGGCGCCATTGAGTTGCTGACCCACTCCTTTGGGGGCGCCTCCGACCTGGCGCTGGAGTATGTGTTTTGGACGGCCAAGGCGCGCCTGGGCGAGGGCGACTATCAACACGCGGCCGAGGGGTTTGCCAACGTGGCGACGATGCCGTCGCCGCACCGGCTGGAGGCCTCTTACGACGAGGCGGAGGCCTACGCCCGGCAGGGCCAATGGGCGCGAGTCATCAATCTGTTGCAGCCCGCCGACGGTCTGTTTGGACGCGCCGCCGCGGCGGAGGCAACAAACGAGTTTGCGAGCATGGGAGTGTTGTTGCTCGGGGAGGCCTTTTTCAGCGAGCATCGCTATGCCGAGGGCGAACAGGCTCTCGGCCGCCTGGCGCCCGCCGCGTTGACGGCCGACATGCGCTGGCACCGGCAGTATCTGCTCTGCCAGATGGAGCTGGCCGACGGGCACGCCGCCGACGCGCTGGAGGGCAGCGGCAAGCTGCTCGACGCCGCTTACGGCCGGGAGCACGTGGCGGCGGGCTTGTTTCTGCGGGGGGAAATCCTCGAAAAACTGGGGCGTCCGGCGGAGGCGCTGCAGGCTTACACGAACAATCTAGTTGACAGTCTGACGGCCGACGACCGGCGGCGCGCCCTGACCGAAACGGTCCGATTGACCGTCGCCCTCAACCCGCCGGCGGCCGCAATTGCGGCGCTGGAGAGCCTCATCGCCGGCCAGCCGCGGGCCCCGGGGCAGGAGGCGGCCCGCCTGAGCCTGGGAGAATTGTACCTCAAGGCTTATGCCAGCCCTTCGGGCGCCGCCCCCGCGCCCACCAATCTGCTGGAAAAAGCCCTCACCAATTTCGACATCGTCATCGGCGATTTCACCAACAGCCCGCTGACGGCCAAGGCGCATCTGGATCGCGGTTGGTGCGGCTGGCTGGGGAGCAACGTAGCGCAGGCCAAAGCAGACTTCGAGCAAGCGGCGGCCCATCTGCCTTATGGGGAGGATCAGGCGGAGGCCGTTTTCAAGCTGGCCGACGCGCAGTTCGAGCAGGGGAATTACGCGGGGGCGGTGAGCAATTACAACCGGGTGCTCGAACAATACGACAAGATGCCCGCGGTGACCAACAAGCTGTTTGACCAGGCCCTCTATCAGATTGCCGAGGCGGAGATCAACCGCACTAACGAGACCGCGGCGGCGGCGGCGGTGGAAAAGATCTTGCGCTGGTACCCGGACAGCTACTTTGGCGACCGCGGCCTGCTGTTGGAGGCAAAGTATTGGAACGGGAATTACAATTACCCGATGGCGCGAGAGGTTTTCACCCAACTGTTGGCCCGCGCGCCCCAGACGCCGCTGTTGGCCGAGGTGCAGTACGCCATCGGCCGCACCTACGACCATGAGGGCAACTGGAGCGCCGCCGTCGCGACGTATAACCAGTGGATGACCAATCATCCGGGCCATCCCCGGCTGCCGGAGGTGGAGTTTCACCTGGCGCTGGACTATGACAAGGAAGGGCGGACGAACGAGGCGCTGATGAGATTCACCAATTTTGTGGCGCGTTATCCCACCAACGCGCTTGCCCCGTGGGCCCAGAACTGGGTGGCTGAATTTTATTTCAACCAGGATGATTTCGCGGCGGCGGAAAAGAACTACCAAGTGCTTTTCCAGAAGTTTCCGGGCGCCGGCGACCTGGCGTATCAGGCGCAGTTGGGCGCCGGGCGCGCGGCGCTGGCCCGCCAGGACCCCGACCAGGCCCGCATCTATTTCGCGGCCCTGGTGAGCGATACCAACACGCCGGCGCCGCTGGCCGCCCGCGCCTATTTCGCCCTGGGCGAAACGGCGCTGCAACAATTCCAGGCCGAGCCCACCAACGAAACCTTCTTCCGCGACGCCATCGCCGCCATCAGCAAGCTGACCAATGGCGCTCCCACCAACGCCATTGCGGTCGAGGCGCTGGGGCGATTGGGTGATTACTATGGATTGTGGGCGGACCTGAAATCGGACACCAACGTGTACACCCAGGCGGCGCTGATGTACAGCAACATCCTCAGTTTTTCGCCCGCCTCGGTCAGTGTGGCCACCCGCTGCCAGGCGGAAGTGGGCCTGGGTGTCATTGCGGAGAAAGAGCATAACCCGAAAGAGGCGCTGCGGCATTATTGCAACGTCGTGTACAATTACGATCCGGCCAATTTTGTTCCCTACTGGGTGGAGCGGGCGGGGGAATTCGCGGCCCGCATCTGCGAAGACCAGCAACAGTGGGAGCAGGCGGTCAACGTCTATCGGCGCCTGATTGTCGCCGTGCCCTCCAAGGCGCCGGTGCTGGAAAAGAGAATAGCCGCCGCCGCGGCGCACATTACAGCGCCCGGCAATTGAAAGATCACATCCTTTTCAGCAACGTGTCAGCCATTTCCGACGGTGTGGGCGCGACGGCGATGCCGGCCTGTCGAAAGGCCGCGATTTTCGCCGCCGCGGTGCCTTTGCCGCCGCTGACGATCGCCCCCGCGTGGCCCATGCGCCGTCCGGGCGGGGCGGTGGCGCCGGCGATGAATCCGGCGACCGGCTTTCGGCAGTGATTCTGGATCCATTCGGCCGCCTCTTCCTCGGCCGTGCCGCCGATCTCGCCGATGACGATGATGCCCTGGGTGTCCGGGTCGTCGTTGAACATCTTGATGATGTCGAGGTGCGAGGTGCCGTTGACGGGATCGCCGCCGATGCCCACGCAAGTGGATTGGCCCGCCCCGCGGCAGGTCAATTGCCAGACCGCCTCGTAAGTGAGGGTGCCGCTGCGGGAGACGACGCCGACGCGGCCCTTCTTGTGAATGTAGCCCGGCGCAATGCCGATGCGGCATCCGCCCGTGGAGTCAGGCCCTTCGCCGGGGGTGACCACGCCGGGGCAATTGGGGCCGATGAGCCTGGAATGGCCGCCCCGCAGGGCCTCTTTGACTTTGACCATGTCATTGACAGGAATGCCTTCGGTGATGCAGACGATCAGGTCCAGCCCGGCGTCGGCCGCCTCGAGAATCGCGTCGGCGGCAAAGGGGGGCGGAACAAAAATGGCGGAAGCCGTCGCGCCCGTCTGCCGGGCCGCCTGGCTCACGGTGTCAAATATGGGGACTTGCCTGCCGGCATGTTCAAAAGCCCGTCCGCCCTTGCCCGGCGTGACGCCGGCCACGACCTGCGTGCCGTAGTCAAGCGAAAGCTGGGTGTGCTTGGCGCCAAAGCCGCCCGTGATGCCCTGAACCAGGACCTTGGTGTGAGAGTCAACGAGTATGGACATAGAATTGGATGATTATTGAGAGTGCCCGTTTTCCGCGGATTTGGGCCGGTCTTTAATGGCGCGGAGGTAGGCCAGCGCAACCAGATCCCTGTCTCTGCCCGTCGCCCGCTTGGACTCCATCAATGCCTCCAGCGTGAGGACGCGGCAGTCACCAAATGAAAACGGCATGACCAGGGAGTGTTCGACAACATTGTCATAGTCTCCCACCCCGGCGATCTCGCCGAGGCAGTCTAATTTTCCCAAGTCGGTCTGAAGGTAAATGTTCTTCAAGCGGGTGCAGAGTTCATCGGTCAGTTCAAAGGGGAGTTTATTGGGGGTCAGGCGGTGATAGGGATGCAAATCTCTTACGGCGCCTTCGATGCGATGAAAGTTTTGCGATGTCAAGCGAATGCATACGTCGAGGTCATAAGTGACCAATGGCGCCCCATAAAGGAGACAGCCAACGCCTCCGACAATGACGAATTCGACCTGGCTTTTTCGCAGCCGCTCGAGCAACAGCTTGTCATTTTGGCGCATCGATGACCCGCATTTGTTGAATTTCCAGCGCAAAATCCAGGACTTGCTGATGCTCGTCCAGCCTTTCTTCAGGGGTTTGCTCCAGAGCGCTTTCGATCAGAGACATATCGATCCCCGCCGCCATCGCTTCGCGCCATCCCGGTCCGGCGTCGGGCGGACAGATGTAGAGGCCGTTGATTCTCGCCAGTGTCAATTCGTCAATCATAATGATCGGGCCGCCTGCACGGCTTTTTGCGCCGCGTCGGCCATGGAATCGCCGCTGATGATGGGCAGGCCCGAATCGCGGAGGATTTGTTTGCCCAGACGCACATTGTTGCCTTCCAATCGGACCACCAGGGGGAGCCGCAGGCGGGTTTCCTTGACCGCCGCCACAATGCCGGCGGCGATGATGTCGCACTGCATGATGCCGCCGAAGATGTTGACCAGGATGCCTTTGACGTTCGGATCGCTGAGAATGATTTTGAAGGCCGCGGTCACCTGCTCCTCGCTGGCTCCGCCGCCGACATCCAGGAAGTTGGCCGGCTGCCCGCCGTAATGCTGGATGATGTCCATCGTCGCCATGGCCAGGCCGGCGCCGTTGACCAGGCAGGCGATGGTGCCGTCGAGCTTGATGTAATTGAGATTATGCTTGCTGGCCTCGATTTCCAGCGGCGCTTCTTCGGCCAAGTCGCGCATGGCCTGGATGTTTGGATGGCGGTAGAGCGCATTGTCGTCCAGGGTCACCTTGGCATCGACCGCCATCAGAGTCTCCCGGCCATCGTTGCCGGCGACGATGCACAGGGGGTTGATTTCCACCAGGCTGGCGTCGCATTCCCACCAACATTTGTAGAGGCCGGCAAAGACTTTGGCGCCCGCGGCGATCAACTCGCCCTTGAGGCCCAGGGCCACCGCCAGTTTCCTGCCTTGGAAGGCCATCAGCCCAACGGCCGGATGGACGACTTCCCTGATGATTTTCTCCGGCTGGCTGGCCGCAACTTGTTCGATGTCCATCCCCCCTTCGGTGCTGGCCATGACGATGGGACGGGAGATGGCGCGGTCGAGAAGGACGGCGCAATAGAGTTCCTTGATGATTTGGGGCGCCGCGACGACCAGCAGCTTGCTGACCAGACGGCCCTCGGCGCCGGTTTGTTTTGTGACCAGCACCTGGCCCAGCATCGCCCTGGCTATCTCAAAGGCCTCGTCGGCGCTTTGGCAAAGTTTCACGCCGCCGTGGAATCCGCTCTTGAAAGCGCCCTTGCCGCGTCCCCCGGCATGGATTTGCGCCTTGATCACGACCCGCGACGCCCCCGTGGCCAACAGGGCGGCGGCGGCGCTTTTTGCGGCTTCGGCGGAGTCGCAGACATCGCCCGCCGGCAGGGGCACAGCGTATTGAGCGAGCAATTGCCTGGCTTGGAATTCGTGAATATTCATCTGTTCGGCAGGTTCAAACCACAACCCTTTTTCCTACATTTCCTTGTCGAACACCAGCACGTAACGGTCTTTGGGCAGAAGCAGTTTGTCGCCGTCCTGGATTTCGATCTCGCAAGTTTCCGGATGCGAACCCGGCAGAACGACCTGGTAGGTGGCGCCCTCTCTCTTCCAGGTGCCCGCGGCCACGACGGGGTTCTCCGGGCCGCTGGCGCTTTGTTTCTTCAAAATGAACTCGTTGTCCGGCAGGGCTGTCAACGAAAGCCCCGCGATGACCGGGTATAACTCGGCCTCCATCTGGCGCAACTGAACGGGGGTCAGTCCCGGCTGGCGCCGGCGCATCTGGGCGACGGTGCCCCCGCGGTCAATTTTCCATACGCCCAGGACGGTTTCGACGTCAAATTTGGGCGAATGTCCGGTCTTCAAGTACTGCTCCAGGTCATCGAGGTCGTTGCCGATCATGCCGGAAATCTCGCTGGTGATGGCGCCATTGGTCAGGATCGCCTGCACTTTGGGGTATTTGATGATGTCGGCGATCCTGGCGCGGGAATCCATCATCTCCAGCAACGTGACGTCATTGGCCAGGTCCTTGAATTCGCCGCGCTCGCCCAGTTGGAGGAGCGGGGGGTAATGGATGAGCCGGCTTTTGAGCAATGGATTGTGCAGCACCAGGCTCGCGATATCCGCCGCTTGATAGACCTGCGCGGGCGTCGGATCGTATGCCGCCAGCACGTGATCCATTTTCTCGTGCTGCAACTCGGCCCGCGTCCGCGTTAAAAACTGCGCGGTGGACGGGTCCCCCTCCCCCGAGGCCGCTTCGGCGGTGAAATAACCGGCGACATAAAGCGGGATCATCAACAAAATGAAATAAACCGTCCCGTTGAGCAGGCCCACGCACATGCCGAGCCGCGCGTACATCCGCTGCCAGGCCAGGAGTTTCTTTTCATCGACCTTATACTTGAAATGAACGGCGACTCTCTGGTGCAAAACCTGTCCGGCGATTTTGAAAACAATCAGCACGAGCACGAAAGCAATGGCCTGCGGCAGGAATATCTGCCAAACCGGGTGTGTCAGCCCGACGACCGGCAGCAGGTGCTTGGTCAGGGGGGAGAGCGGCCCGGCCAGCGCCGCGCCAAACACCAGGCCCAGGAAGGTGAACGCGCCCCGCACGGGACCCTGGTAATATCCCGAGGCGCCGACGATTGCGAGACAAAGCAAAACAATGATCCAAACCACGGCCCGCAAGCTAGTGTGCCCGCCCCAAAAATGCACGTTTAAAAAGGAGGCCCCGCAAAAAAGGCGTTACTTTTTCCCCTCGTCCTGGCGGTTGGCGTCCAAACACTCGCGGACGACGTGGGCCAGCCGGTTGGGAGGGTACGGCTTGGCCAGGAAATTGAAGCCCTCCAACAGGGCGATGTCCTTGCCCGCCATGCCCGGGCTGTATCCGCTGGTGTAAATCACTTTCAGGCCGGGGTCCTCGGCTTGCAGCCGGGCGGCCAACTGCCTGCCGGAGATTCCTTCGGGCATCACCATATCAGTCAACAATAAATCTATCTCGCTTTTGTGCTCTTCCCACACCGCCAGGGCCGCAACGCCGTTTGGGGCCTGGAACACTTTGTAGCCGCATAACTCCAGGATGCTGACCACCAGCTCGCGCAAGACCGGCTCGTCCTCGACCACCAGTATCGTCTCCTCCCCGCGCGCCAGGGTCGCCGTGCTCATCTCCTGCTCGGCGGCCGGGGAGGGAGGCGGGGCGGCGGCCTCGGCCGGTTTGGAAGCGATGGGGAAGAAAAGTGTGAAGGTCGAACCGGCCCCTTCCTGGCTGTCCACGACCACCCACCCCTGGTGTTGCTTGACGATCCCATAGACCGTCGCCAGTCCCAGGCCGGTGCCTTTGCCCGGTTCTTTGGTGGTGAAAAAAGGCTCGAACAAATGGCTGATGGTGGCCGGGCTCATCCCGCAGCCGGAGTCGGCCACGCTCAGGCAGACGAAGCTGCCGGGGCGGGCCTCTGGATTGAGCACCGAAACGACGGGATCCAGCGTCTGCGGCGATGTGGCCAGGGCGAGCCTGCCTCCGGCAGGCATGGCGTCGCGGGAATTGAGCGCGAGGTTAACCAGAACCTGCTCGATCATACCGACATCGACGCAGACGGCGGGCAGGTTGGGAGCGGGACGGAACTCGAAGGCAACGTGTTCTCCGACCAACCCGCGCAGCATGGGGCTGAGATTGTCGATGATTTGGTTCAAATCCGCCTGGCGCTGCTGCATGACCTGTTTGCGGCTGAACATGAGCAACTGTCTGATGAGCTGGCCGGCCCGCTCGGCCGCGCCGGAGATTTTGCGGATGGACCGTTCGTTCGTATCGTCCAGCCTGCCGGTTTGGACCAACAGGTCGGCATGGCCCTGGATGATGGTCAGGATGTTGTTGAAATCGTGGGCCACTCCGGCGGCCAACTGTCCCACGGCCTCCATTTTCACCGAGTACCGCAATTGGGCCTCCAGGTTCAGACGCTCGGTGATCTCCGTCCCATAGCAGTGGACGGTCTGGCTCTCCACCAGGGGAATGAAAGACCAGGAGATGGTCCGCCGCTGCAAGCGGGTTTGCAGGTTCATTGTGTTTTGCCCGCTGGCAAGGCACTCAATAATGATGGCCTTGATGTCCGGGGGCAGAATGGCGGCCGGAGACTCCGCGCCCAGGGAGGCGGCCAGGTGCCGGGCGGCGTCGTTGCAATAGCTCATGGCGCCGTCGCTGCCAAGCTCCAGCACGGGGTTGGGATCCATTCTTGGAAAGGCGGCGAGCTTTTGGATTCTTTCCTCGGGTGTCATGGCGGCAAATCAAACTCAACCCGCCGGCGTGGCCACGGTGGGAGCGCCGGGTTGGATGGCATCGAGCGCCTGGCGCACGGCTTGGGTCAGTTGAACCGGCACGTAGGGTTTGGGCAGGAAAACCACCCCCGGGCGGGCCTCTCCGCCCCGTTCGATCATTTCCTGGCTGTAACCGCTGCTGAAGATGACCGGCAACCGAGGATTGCTCTCCCATAACTTGGCCGCCAGATCGCGCCCCGACAGGCCGTTGGGCATCGTCATATCTGTCAATAGCAAATCGATCCGCTTCCTGCTGTGCCACACACGCAAAGCGTCCGGGCCGTCGGCGGCCTGCACGACGTCGTAACCGTGGACTCGGAGGATTTCGCAGACCAGTTCGCGCACCGCCTCTTCGTCCTCGACCACCAGGACCGTTTCCTTGCCGCCGCGCACCTGGCCCGGCGGTGGTTTCACCGCGGGGCTCTCCAGCTTCTGGTCGGTGACTGGGAAGAAGATGTCGAAGCTGGTTCCCTGGCCGATTTTGCTATCGACCTCGATAAAGCCCTGGTGCTGGTTGACCATCCCATAGACGGTCGCCAATCCCAGACCCGACCCCTTGCCGACTTCTTTGGTCGTGAAAAAGGGTTCGAACAAATGATCGATGGTCGTCCTGTCCATGCCGGAGCCGGTGTCGGCCACGCTCAAGCGCACGTAGCGGCCGGCCTTGCGCCCCGTTTTGGGGTTGGCATCGGACGGGCCGAATTGAGCCTCGGCGACGCCAATGGTCAATTGCCCGCCAGTGCTCATGGCATCCCGCGCGTTGACCGCCAGATTGACAATGATTTGTTGAAACATCTCCGGATCCGCCAGAATGGGGGGCAAATTCGAGGCGATATTAAAGCGCAAGACCCTGTCTTCGCCCAGCAACCGGCGCAACATGCCGGCCGTCCGGCCCAACGTTTCCTCCACGTCCAATGCCTTCTGCTGCATCACCTGCTTGCGGCTGAAGGCGAGCATTTGTTTGATGAGCGCGGCCATTCGATCCACTCCATCGGAGATGTGGTTGAGCGATTTAACGGATTCCTCGTCCAGGTTGGGATTATCCATCAGGAGCGACGCGTGGCCCTGCACGATGGTCATGACATTATTGAACTCATGCGCCAGGCCGGCGGCCAATTGGCCCACCGCCGCCAGACGCTCCTGGCGCAACATGAATTCCTGTGTCTCCTTCAGGGCGCTGTGGGCTTGCTTGCGCCGCGCCACTTCCTCCTGGAGGCACCGCGTCCATTCGTTGATCAAACCGATAACGTCCTCGTCGCGCTGTTTCTTGCGGCGCTGCCGCCAACGATGGGCCATCCGATAGCAGGCCGCGGCCGCCGCCAGCGCCACCAACGCGCAACACCCGTAAAACGCCGCGCTCTGATAAAAACGGGGCGCCACAGTAATGGCAAACCAGCCCGCCCCATCGTCCGCGGCCCTTGCCCCAAAACACGTTGGCGACACCGCCAGCGCCCCGGCTGCCGCAAGGAAGCCGTTTCGTGACCGGTCAACACTTGAGTTCATGCACGCGTCCATCGGCCCAACCGTGAAGATGCCTATCAAACTCCATGCGATCCTACGGGGAGCCGTGGATTGTTCAATCACAAACCGTACATAAAATGACAGCCTAAAATATGCCAATCCGGCTTTAAAAACGGGCGATTTCCTCCAGCTCCCGCACCCGCTTTTCAATCGCCCGCCGCGTCAGCCGCGTCGTTGATTCCAGCCCATAGCCTTCGCAACAAAATGACGCCACCACGCTTCCGTAGATCATCGCCCGGCGCAGGTTCGCATCAATGGACCCCGTTGCGGCGGACAGGTACCCCATCATGCCGCCGGCAAACGAATCACCCGCCCCGGTCGGATCGACGACCTTTGCCAGGGGAAACGCCGGCGATACAAACAGGCGCCCCCCGCTGGAAAGCATGGCCCCGTGCTCGCCTTTCTTGATAATCACGTGCCGCGGTCCGAGTCGATGAATTTGCCGCGCCGCACGCCACAGGTTGTCCTCTTTTGTCAACTGCCGCGCCTCGCTATCGTTGAGCACCAAGCCGTCCACCCGCCGCAGCAGCCTCAGCAACTCCGGCAGCGCGATGTTCAGCCACAAATCCATCGTGTCGGCCACGACGAACCTGGGCCGCCTCATCTGGTCCAGCACGTGGTTCTGCAAGGCGGGGGCGATGTTGGCCAGGAGCACAAACCGGCTCTTTTGGTAGGAGGCGGGCAGGCGCGGCGTAAAGGTCTCGAACACCCCCAGTTCGGTCGCCAGTGTCCGCCTATTATTCATATTGACTTCGTATTCCGCCGACCAATGGAAGGTTTTGCCGGGCACGATTTGCAGCCCCTCCAGATTGATCTTATGCTTGCGGTAGAGTTGCAAGCAGGCCTTGGGAAAATCCTCGCCCACGACCCCGACCAACTGGACCGGCGCGAAGAAGCTGGCCGCCACCGCCGCGTGGCTGGCCGAGCCGCCCAACAACCGCGGGTGGCTGCCCGCCGGTGTTTTGATCGAATCCAGCGCGGTGGAGCCAACAATAAGAACACTCATATCGACGTTTGCTGCCCAGTCTATGCGCAGACCCGCCTCCTTCAAGCGCAAATTTCACCCCGCAATAGGGGTCGGTCCTTGTATTTTGCTGTTTTCGGATTTGACAGAAGCGGCCTTATGGACAACAATGCCCTCAGATCTATGCCCCGGCCCTTGCGCATCGAGTTTCCGGGAGCCGTTTACCATATCATGGCACGCGGCAATCAAGGCAACCCCGTTTTTGCCGACGATCAGGACCGCCGCCGATTCCTGGAGACGCTGGCCGAGACTTCCGAAAAGACGGGATGGCGCGTCCACGCCTATGTCCTGATGGGCAACCACTATCACCTGCTGGCCGAAACGCCGGAACCCAACCTTGTCGCGGGAATGAAATGGCTTCAAGGCACCTACACTCAGCGGTATAATTGGCGCCACCAACTTCACGGATACCTCTTTCAGGGGCGATACAAAGCCATCCCGGTGCAGGCCGACAATGACGGCTACCTTGAAACGGTCAGCACCTACATTCACTTGAATCCGGCGCGGGCCGGACTGGTGCAGATTGGCAGGGAGCCGCTGAGGACGTATGCCTGGAGCAGTTATCCGTGGTATCTGGCCCCCGCCAACAAAGGACCGGAATGGCTGTGCCGCCAGCGGGTGTTGGGTTCCTTGCACTTAAAGAGTCCCAAGGGATACGAGGCCTACATCGAAAGCCGGGCGCTGGAATTGGGACTCAAGGCCGGCCAGAGGGAATTGGAGCACAAATGGAAGGCGCTCCGGCGGGGCTGGTATGTGGGAAACGACGGCTTCCTGGACAAGTTGCGGGTCAGACTTGGGCGAAGGCTTCGGCCCGCAAAGCGGGATTCTCACAGCGGCGGCGCCAACAAGGAGCACGGGCGCCTGGCAGCCGAGCAGATGCTGCGGGAGGCCCTCGACGCCCTGCATCTCGCCGAGGCGGACCTCGATGAGATGAGAAAGGGAGCGCCCGAGAAGAAAGTGATCGCCTGGTGGCTCCGCAAACGGACGACGATGTCGCTGGCCTGGATAAGTGATCGGCTCAGGATGGGGCATCCGGCCACTGTGAGCCACGCCGTCAGCCAGGCCAAGAGCGGCGGGGACAGAGGGCTGGAACGGCTGAAGCGAGGGCTTGAGCGTCTGGAAAGACCGGCACAATGAACCGCAAAAACAGCAAAATACAAGGACTGACCCGTCGGCTCTTGACGTCGGCTCTGCTGACCCGTCGGCTCTGCGCGACCCATTTCGGACACCGTTCCGACGGCGCCGAAAAACCGTCCGAATAACTCCCGGAACACTGTCCGAATTAAATCGGAACGGTGTCCGAAATGAATTGGAATGCTGTCCGAATAAAATCGGAATCATGTCCGATTTGCGTCGGAATACGCATCCGTCACCCCCCGTCGATTTATCGGTGTTAATCTGAATCCATCCGTGGCTCAAAAGAATCTCCGAGAATTCCGCGTTTTTTCCCCCAGTCGGTTTTTTTCCCTCGTGGAAATGTGATCAACTCCCGCGCGTGAGGACAACCATGTCCATCGCCTGGCGCCGTTCGCCGGGTCGCAACCGCAGCCGCGCTTGCCGCGCCGCAACGCGCCTCCTTGTCGTTAGAATCCTCACGCCGCCCTCCCAAGAGCCTGCCACGACCTTTAACGCAAAGCAGCAAAGGTCCAAGGACGCCAAGACAATTACAATTGACAAATTCTCAATGGCCAATTCCCAATGTCGCGGTGCCATCCACAGAACCTGCCCATTTTGGACAAAGCTTCTCCTCCTCTGTTTTCTCAGCGTGCTCCTGTTCAAAGTCTTCGGTTGCGGCTTCTCGCGCCGGGTCTTTGCTCCAATCGCTCCCTTTCAACCATTTCCCTCAATTTTCAACTCTGATTCCAGACGTCTGCCACTCGCTCCGCGACGCCCAAGCCGTTGCGCCAGAGCCATTTGCAACCACATTGACGGCGCATCCATTAGCACATCTCATCAATTTCGAAACACTATTTTGAATTTTCCGCGATTTTTATGAACGACAAGCACGCCGCTCCCGCCCTGACGCTGCTGGGGTCAGCCACTTCAAATCTGATTCGCGGCTTGCCGTCCACGGCCTCATTTCCAATAATGCTCCCATGCTGGATATAAAGCTGATTCGGGAGAAAACCGATTTCGTGCGCCAACGCCTGGCCACGCGGGGCGGCGGCGACGAGAAAAAAATCGGCGACGTGCTGGCCCTGGACGAACGCCGCCGGCAGGGACTGGCCGAGGTGGAGCAACTTAAGGCCGCGCGCAATCGCGTCTCCAAGGAGATCGGGGTCCTGATGGCGCAAAAGAAGGCCGCCGAAGCGGAGGGGAAAAAGACGGAAACACGCCAGATGGGCGAACGGATCGCGGCGCTGGACAAAGAGATCGCGGAGGCGGCCGAGCGGCGGGAGGCCCTGATGCTGGAGCTGCCGAATTTGCCGAACGAGAAAGTCAAAATCGGCCAATCGGCGGCCGACAACCCGCAAGTGCGGGAGTGGGGCGAAAAGGCGCGGCTGGCATTCAAGGCCAAAACCCATGTCGAACTGTGCGAGAGCCTGAAGCTGGTGGATTTTGGGCGGGCGGCAAAGATCGCGGGGAGCGGATTTCTACTTTACACAAATTGGGGGGCGCGGCTGGAGCGGGCTTTGATCCAGTTCCTGATCGAAATGCACACCGTCGAACACGGTTACACCGAGATTTCCCCGCCGTTCATGGTCAACCGCGATTGCATGGTGGGGGCGGGCCAGTTCCCCAAGTTTGCCGATCAATATTATGCGGTGCAGGAAGGGACCGACGCCTCGACGCTGGGGAAACTTTTTTTGATACCGACGGCGGAGACGCCCGTGGCGAACATACATCGGGAGGAGATTCTCAAGGAAAGCCAGTTGCCCATTTATTACTGCGCCTACACGCCTTGTTTCCGGGGCGAGGCGGGAGCGGCGGGAGTGGGGACGCGGGGGATGATCCGGGTGCATCAATTTGACAAGGTCGAGCTGATCAAGATCACGACGCCGGAAAGCGGTTACGAGGAACTGGAGAAGTTGGTGGCCAATGCCGAGCGGGTGCTGCAATTGCTGGGGCTGCATTATCGGGTGGTCCAGCTTTGCACCGGGGACATGAGTTTCGCCAGCGCGATGACTTACGACATCGAGGTCTGGGCGCCGGGGCAGGGGCAGTATCTGGAGGTGTCCAGTTGCTCCAATTGCGAGGATTTCCAGGCCCGGCGCATGAATCTGCGCTACAAAACGGAGGCGGGCGAGAACCGGTTTCCGCACATCCTCAATGGCAGCGGCACCGCGCTGGCGCGCCTGTTCGTCGCGTTGGTGGAAACCCATCAGCAGGCCGACGGCAGCGTGCTGGTGCCGGAGGCGTTGCGGCCATATATGAAGAGCGACCGGATAGCCCCGCCAAACTGATGAAGATTCTGCTCGCGAGCAGCGAGGCCATCCCGTACTCCAAAACCGGCGGGCTGGCGGACATGGTGGGCGCGATGGCCAAGTTTCTGGCGCGCGCCGGCCACCAGGTCGGATTGGTCACGCCGCTCTATGGCGGGGTGCGCGAGCGTTTTCCGGGCCTCCAGCTCCTGGATTGGAAGCTGGATTTGCCGCTGGGTTCGCAGCGAGTGAAGGGCCGGGTGTGGATTGACCAGCCGGCGCCGCGTCTGACTGTTTATTTGATTGAGCAGGCCGCTTTTTTCGAACGGAGCGATCTTTATCAGGAACGCGGAGTGGACTATCCCGACAACCCGGAACGATTCATCTTTTTGTCCAAGTGCGCGGCCCACCTGGCCCGCTACCTGCCGTGGCGGCCGGCGCTGCTTCATTTGCACGATTGGCAAACGGCGCCGGCGGCGTTGTTGGTGGCCGACGAAAAGGCCCGCGACGGATGGTTCCCCGCCCCGCCGACCTGCCTGACCATCCATAATTTGTCGTATCAAGGAAACTGCCCGGC
Source organism: Verrucomicrobiota bacterium (assembly GCA_049517295.1). Lineage (GTDB taxonomy): Bacteria > Verrucomicrobiota > Verrucomicrobiia > Limisphaerales > Palsa-1400 > JBEKSF01. The sequence goes on along the minus strand of JBEKSF010000011.1, from coordinate 26,047 downwards.
GGCCAAATTCGCCCTGACGAATCTGCCGGGAAGTTATTTCCAGCCCGACGGGGTGGAGTTTTACGGGGGGCTGAATTGCCTCAAGGCGGGCGTTTTTTTCGCGGACATCCTTACTACCGTCAGCCCCCGGTACGCGCGGGAGATCACAACCGAAGGGTACGGGTGCGGGCTGGATGGCGTCTTGCGGCGGCGGCAAAACGCGCTGCATGGGATACTCAACGGCGTGGATTACGACGAGTGGAAAACGGAGGGCAATCCCTTTTTGCCCCACTCCTACTCGGCACTGGACCTGAGCGGCAAAGAGGCGAACAAGGCGGCGCTGCGGCGGGAATTGGGATTGCCCAACCCGCCCGACACGCCGCTATTCGGCACGGTGACGCGGCTGACAGAGCAAAAGGGGGTGGATATTCAATTGGCGGCGCTGCAAGAGATGCTGGCGGCCGACATGCAGTTTGTGCTGCTGGGCAGCGGCCATCACGACTACGAACGGGGCTATCGCAAGCTGGCCGAGCGATTCCCCTCCAAGTGCGCCGTCACCATCGGCTTTGACACCGGCTTGTCGCACCGCATCGAGGCGGGGTGCGATTTCTACCTGATGCCCTCGCGCTTTGAGCCGTGCGGGCTGAATCAAATGTACAGCTTGCGCTATGGCACACCGCCGATCGTGCGGGTGACCGGCGGCCTGGACGATTCGGTGGTGGACATAACCGAAGACGCCAACCGGGCGGATGGGATCAAGTTCGAGGAGTATTCGGTGCGGGCGCTGGCCAAGGCCATTCGCAAAGCGCTGGCGCTCTACGCCGACAAAGCGCTGCTGGAGCACTATCGCCGCAACGGGATGGCCGCGGATTTTTCATGGGAGAGAACGGCCCAGGCCTACGCCGGGCTTTACAAGCAGTTGCTCGGGGCGAAAAAGCTTTGATCTCCAGCCCCAAAGGCGGGGTCAGTCGCCTGTCCGATTCACCCAAACAGGTAAATGACTTCTGTGGCGCGCCGGTGGTAGGGTTCCCTTCATGCAAAATCGCGATCAGTTCCGGCCGCGCGCCCCCGGCAGGCTCGCGCTCCTTTTGTTTGGCGTTCTTCTGGCGTCCGCGACGCACGGCGCGCCCGATTCGCCTTTCAACGCCATTCATCCCGGGGAAGTGTGGCTCGATGACCACGGCACAGCGATCAACGCGCACGGCGGCGGCGTCCTGCGCTATGGGGGCGCCTTCTATTGGTTTGGCGAGCACAAGATCGAGGGCGAGTTGGGCAACACCGCCCAAGTCGGGGTTCATGTCTATTCGTCCAGGGACCTTTGCCATTGGAAGGATCAGGGCATTGCCCTGGCGGTTTCGGACGACCCTTCGAGCGAGATCGTCCGGGGCTGCATCCTGGAGCGGCCCAAGGTGCTCTACAACGAAAAGACGGGAAAGTTCGTCATGTGGTTTCACCTCGAACTCAAAGGCAGGGGTTACCACAGCGCCCGCAGCGGCGTGGCGGTCGCCGATCAAGTCGCCGGCCCCTACCGCTATCTGCGTTCCTTGCGCCCCAACGCGGGCGTCTGGCCCGAGGACCTTCCGCCCGATCAACGCAAACCGTTAAGCCCCGCCGAGCAAGAGCAACTGGCCCAATACAGTTTTTCCGGCGGCCCTCCGGCGCCGTTGCCCTTCCCCACCAATCTGGTCTGCCGCCGCGATTTTCAAACAGGCCAGATGGCGCGCGACATGACCCTTTTCCTGGATGACGACGGCAAGGCCTATCACATTTACGCTTCCGAGGAGAATGGAACGTTGCAAATCTCCCAGTTGACCGACGATTTTCTAGCCCCCGCCGGCCATTTCGTCCGGCTGCTCGTGGGACAATTCAACGAAGCCCCGGCGTTGTTCAAAAAGGACGGCAAGTACTATCTCTTCGCATCCGGGACCACCGGTTGGGCTCCCAATGCCGCCCGCAGCTTTTCGGCCAACAGCCTCCGGGGGCCATGGTCGTCGCTGGGCAATCCCTGCCGCGGCACCACCGCGCAGAGAAAGACCACCTTCGACTCCCAATCGACCTATGTGCTCCCGCTGGCCGAGCGGGGCGGGGCGCTTGTTTTCATGGCCGATAGGTGGCGGCCCCGCAATCCCATCGATGGCCGCTACGTCTGGCTTCCGGTGCTCTTTGACAACAGCGCGCCGACACTCGAATGGCGGGACAATTGGAGTTTGGACACGCTCGACGGGCGGGTCGCCGCCGGAGCAAACGGCGAGACTCCGGCCCGCTGAGACCACCGCCGGCGTGATCCAGTTCCGGCAAGCGTAACGGTAATACCACTGCGGGAGCATTTCATTTTTCTGATGTATTTCTGCTTCGGGAAAGGCTTCAACGATTGAAACGATTGAAAATGCCCCCGCTGCGGTTTTGCCGCATAAGTTTTCTTGCTTCTGGCAGAGGAGCATTTAAACTCTCCTTGTCAGCGGCTTGGCACAGATGATCGCGCAAAATACACGGATGTCCGTCAACACGAGCAATGTCCTCTCCGTCATCCTGGGCGGAGGCCAGGGCACGCGCCTGTTTCCATTGACGCGCGACCGCAGCAAACCGGCGGTTCCGCTGGCGGGCAAGTATCGCCTGGTCGATATACCCATATCCAACTGCATCAACTCCGGCCTGCGCCGCATTTATTTGCTGACCCAATTCAATTCCGCTTCGCTGCACCGCCATATATCGCAGTCCTATAAATTTGACATGTTCTCCGGGGGGTTTGTCGAAATTCTTGCCGCCGAGCGAGGCGATGGATCCAGCGCCTCGTGGTATCAGGGTACGGCCGATGCGGTGCGCAAAAACCTGCTTCATTTCCTCAATCACGATTTCGAATATCTGCTGATTCTCAGCGGCGATGCGCTATACCGGCTGGATTTCCGGCGCATTATCGTCGAGCACGCCGAAAGCGGGGCCGACATCACCGTTTCGACCATACCGGTGCCGCCGTCGGAGGCACAGGCCTTCGGCATCATGCAAGTCGATCCCACCCTGCGGATCACGCGCTTTGTCGAAAAGCCCAAAGACCCGGCCCTGCTGGATTCCCTGCGCATCGACAACGCGGTGCAGGCGCAATTGGGCCTGGACGGCAAGGAGGCCCCCCTGCTGGCTTCGATGGGGATTTACCTGTTCAACCGGGAGGTGCTGCTGAAGTTGCTGGACAATTCACTGGCCGACTTCGGCAAGCACATCATTCCCGCGGCGATTGCCTCTCACAAAGTTTTTGCCTCTATTTTCCAGGGCTACTGGGAGGATATCGGCACCATCCGCTCCTATTTCGATGCCAATCTGGACCTTGTGGCGGACCTGCCGCGCTTCAATTTCTTTGACATGAGCGCGCCCATCTTCACGCGTCCGCGCTTTCTGCCGGCCTCCAAGGTCAACGGCGCCCAAATCAACCACGGCGTCATCTCCGATGGCTGCATCCTCAACCAATGCGCTGTCAATTACAGCATCGTCGGCGTGCGCAGTGTTATCGAGCAGGATTGCGTTTTGACGCGAACCATCCATCTGGGCTGCGACTTCTATGAATCGGAAAGCTCCATCCGCCAATACGAGGCTCGCAACCTGCCCCGCATCGGCATCGGGCGCAACACCCAGATTGAAAACGCGATCATCGACAAGAACGCGCGCATCGGCGATAACTGCCGCATTTCCCCCGCCGGCAAGCCGGACAAGGTGGACCATGCCCAATACTACATCCGCGATGGCATCGTCATCATCCCGAAAAACGGCATCATCGCCCGCGGCACGGTGATATAAGTAGTTACTTTGAAAGACCTGGAAAACCTCCGCCGGATCGCGGCGTTGCTCAGCGTGGCCGTGTTGACCGGGACGGAACCCGAGCCGTTGCGCGCGGCGCCGTTCACTTTGGACAACGACCAGGTGACGCTCGGTTGCGAGGCCAAAAGCGGCCGGCTGCTGCCCGGTTGGTTGCGGGACAAGTCCACCGGCCAAAGAATCGCGCTTGGCGCCGACCTTTTCAGTCTGGTGCTGACCAACGGGCAAGTGCTGCGCTCCAGCCAGTTCAAACTTGCCGGCAAACCGCGCCTGGCATCCCTGCCCGTCAATTCAACCGCCTCGCGCTTTTCGGAACGCCTGCCCGGCAGGGAACTGGTGGCGGAGCTGGCGGGGCCGGGCGGGGATTTGCGGGTGAGCTGGCGCGCCATTCTGCGCGACGGCTCCCGCTATCTGCGGGAAGAGGTGGTCCTTCACGCCGGCAAAAACGCCGTTGCCTTGAAATTTGTGGGAATGTTGGACTTGCCCAATGTGAGCGCGCGCGCGACCGGCACGGTGGACGGTTGCCCGGTGGCGGACAAAACAACGTTCTACGGGGTGGAGCACCCGCTTTCCGTCAACCGCGCTGAAATGGGCTCCGTGCGCTGTTTCCTGCCGCGCGGCGCGCCGGTCCAGCCGGGCGAAGACCTGCCCTGTTCGGCGGTCATCGGCTTTGTGCGGCGCGGGCAGTTGCGCCGCGATTTTCTGGCCTATCTGGAACGCGAGCGGGCGCATCCCTACCGGCCGTTCCTTCACTACAATTCCTGGTATGACATCGGTTATTTCAACAAGTACGACGAAGCGGCGGCTCTGAATGTCATCCACGCCTTCGGCGAGGAACTGTCGGTCAAGCGCGGCGTGAAGCTGGATTCTTTTCTGTTCGACGACGGCTGGGACGACGACAAAACCCTGTGGCAGTTTCACTCTGGTTTTCCAAACGGCTTTGCGCCGCTGGAGCAGGCGGCGGCGCAATACGGAGCGGCGCCGGGCATTTGGCTCTCGCCCTGGGGTGGTTACGGCCAGCCCCACAAGGATCGGATCAAATACGGCAGCGAGCAGGGATTTGAAATCCGCGACGGCAATTTCTCCCTGGCCGGGCCGAAATATTATGCCCGCTTCCGTCAACGGTGTGTGGACGTCGTCAAAGAATACGCAATCAACCAGTTCAAGTTCGACGGCATCGGCGTGGAATCCGATGACGCCACGGGTGCGGGACTGCGCGATTTCGAGGCCATGCTCAAGCTGATCGCCGAGCTGCGCTCCATCAAGCCGGACATCTACATCAACCAGACCACGGGCACCTGGCCGTCGCCGTTCTGGCTGTTGCATGCGGACTCGATCTGGCGGGGCGGGGAGGACCACTCGTTTGTCAACGGCGCCGCGCCGGAGCGGGAGCGGTGGATCACTTACAAGGACAACGACGTGCATGACGAGGTGGCCGGCCGGAGCGAATTGTATCCGCTCAATTCGTTGATGCTCCACGGCATCATTTACGCCAAGCAGGCGCACGGCTTGAATTATGATACGAACAACATACTCAAGTCAGAAATCCGCGCCTTCTTCGGCAATGGCACCCAATTGCAGGAGATGTACATCACGCCGGCCCTGATGACGCGCGAAAACTGGGACACCCTGGCCCAGGCCGCCAAGTGGTCGCGCGACAACGCCGCCACGCTGGTGGACACCCATTGGGTCGGCGGCTCGCCGGCCGAGGGCGACGTTTATGGCTGGGCGGCCTGGTCGCCCAAGAAAGGCATTCTAACCTTGCGCAATCCCGCGGCCAGCGCATCGCAAATCGCCATAGATCCGGCCAAGGTTTTTGAGTTGCCGGACGGCGCCGCGCAAGGTTATTCCATCGTCAATCCGTTCCCGGACCAGAGGGTGGAGGTCACCCGCCTCCGGGCCGGGGAAGCGACGATGTTCAAACTCCAGCCCTTCGAGGTGCTGGTCATCGAGGCCCAGCCGGAGGAATCGCCAAAATGAAATGCCGGACGATAGCGGCAGCGTTGCTGTTCGCTTTCTGTGCCGCGCGGGCGCAACTGCGAGTGCCCGCCTTCACGGCGTATCTGGAACCCGACCCGTATGGCGCGCGCGTCTCGTCGGAGTCGGGCATTTCCGACTGGACGGATCCGAAGCTCAAAGTGCTTTGGTTTGGCGAGATCGAAACTCCGGGCAAGCTGCACTGCTCCCTGGTCCTGCGGCTGCCCGCCGGCCAGGAAGCCAGACTGCGGTTTTCGGTGGCCGGAGAGTCTCGCGTGCGGGAGGCTCGGGGATTGGGAGACGACGCAGTGACGATTGACTTTGGGTCGTTCGACATTGCGGCGGCGGGCTATCAACGGTTCACTCTCGAATCGTTAAACGCGCCGGACAAAGCCGCGGGCGATCTTCAGGCGCTGGTTCTGGACGGTCCGGCTTCCGCGGGCGCGCATTTCAACCTCGATCCGCGCCGCAACGCGGCGTCGGTGCATCTGTTCTATCCCAACGGCAATGCTCAGAATGTGGATGCGTTTTACTGCGAGGTCACCGCCCTGGAGGCTCCGGTGTGGACTTACTTCGCGGCCTGCGGCTGGCATCGCGGCTATCTGGGCATGCAAGTCAACGGCCCCGCCGAGCGCCGGATTATCTTCAGCGTTTGGGACAGCGGCGGCGAAAAAGCGGACCGGCAGAAAGTCCCCGGCACAAACCGCGTCAGCCTTGTGGCCAAGGGCCAGGGCGTTGTCGCCGGCGGCTTTGGGAACGAAGGCACCGGTGGCCACAGCCATCTGGTCTTCAATTGGAAGACGGGCCGGAAGCAGCGGTTTCTCGTCACGGCCAAACCGACCGACGCAAGCCACACCACCTATTCGGGCTACTGGTTTCATCCGGAAGAAAAGAAATGGATGCTCATTTCCAGTTGGAGTGCGCCCCAGGATGGCGGGTATCTGCGCGGCCTTTACAGCTTCTCCGAGAACTTCGACGGCGCCAACGGCCAACTCCGCCGCAAGGCCCTTTTCGGAAACCAATGGTTTCACACCGCCGACGGCCAATGGCATGAGCAGACCACCGCCACGTTCAGCCACGACCCAACCGGGAAAGCCGATCGTCTGGACCGTTTCATGGGGGTCGAGGGCGGCGAGTTTTTCCTCTCCAACGGCGGTTTCATCCCTGGCTATACGAAGTACGGCGCGTTGTCCGCACGCCCGGCCACCGGCAGGCCGCCCGCCGGGGTTATGCCGCCGATTTTTCCCGACTCACCCTAACGCGCCATGAAAAACAGATTCGCGACCATCCGGCTGCTCGCCTTGAGCGCCATCGGCTTGATCCTGGCCTGCCGTCTCCCCGCCGCGCCGGCCCATTCCACCTTTGCCATCGGAGACTCGGAGTTTCTGCTTGACGGCAAGCCCTTCCAAATCAAGGCGGGCGAGATGCACCCGGCGCGGATTCCGCGCCAGTACTGGGCGGACCGATTGAGGATGGCGCACGCGATGGGATTGAACACGGTTTCGATTTACGTTTTTTGGAACCGCCAGGAGCCGCAGGAGGGCCAGTTCGATTTCAAAGGCGACGCGGACGTGGCGCGGTTCGTGCGCCTGGCGCAGAAGGAAGGATTGCTGGTGATTCTGCGGCCCGGCCCTTACTGCTGCGCGGAGTGGGAATTCGGCGGGTTTCCCTGGTGGTTGCTTTGCCAGAGCGGGATGAAAGTGCGCAGCCAGGACCCGCGTTTTCTCGCGGCGGCGGCAGCCTACATGAACAGGCTTGGGGAAGAGCTTGCGCCGCTGCAGATCACCCGCGGCGGCCCGATCATCCTGGTTCAGGTCGAAAACGAGTACGGCAGCTTTGGCGCCGACCACTCGTACATGGCCAAAATCCAGGAGATGGATCGCGCCGCTGGTTTTGAGGTGCCGTTTTTCACCGCCGACGGCGGCGGGACGATGATGGCCAATGGTCATCTGCCGGGCGTGTTGCCGGGGTTTAACGGCGGCAGCGGCCCCGACATCATGAAGGAAATCGGCCGGTATCGCCCGAGCGGACCGTGGTTCGTGCCGGAGTTATATCCGGGCTGGCTCGATCACTGGGGCGAGCCGCACGCCCACGTGGACATCAGCGGCCCAACGCGCGAAACCGAATGGATGCTGACCAACAACGTGTCCTTCTCCTACTACATGATTTACGGCGGGACATCCTTCGGCTTCATGAACGGCGCCAACTACGGCGGCCACTTCCAGCCTCAGCCGACAAGCTACGACTACGACTCGCCAATGGACGAAATGGGCCGGCCGACGGAGAAATACTTTGCGTTGCGCGAGGTCCTGGCCAGGCGCCTGGCGCCAGGGGAGACGTTGCCGCAAGTTCCGGCTTCGACGCCGGTCGTCGAGATTCCGAAGATCGAACTTCCCGGCTCAGCGAGCATTTTTGACAACCTCCCCGCGCCGGTCAGGTCGCGAAAGCCATTGAGCTTTGAAGACCTTGGCCAGGGATACGGATTCGTGTTGTACCGCACACGGATTGCCGGCCCGGTGGAGGCGAGCTTGACAATCCACGAATTGCGCGATTACGCCGTGATATGCGTGGACGGCAGGCGGGCTGCCGTGCTGGACCGGCGCCATGATCAAGAGGCGGCCGGTCTGAACGTCACCGCGGCGTCGGCGACGCTTGACATTTTAGTCGAGAATTGCGGCCGCATCAATTATGGCGAACGGCTGACGGACAACCGCAAGGGAATCACTGAGTCGGTGTCGCTTGGCGGACGCGAACTCACTGGCTGGGAAATGTATAAATTTCCCTTCGACCGGGTTTCGTGGTTGAAGTTTAAAACCGCGCCAATGGCGGCCGCGCCGGCGGTGCATCACGGCACGTTTGTGGCGCCGCAAATCGGCGATACTTTTCTCGACATGCGCGGCTGGGGCAAGGGCATTGTGATTGTCAACGGGCACAATCTCGGCCGCTACTGGCATATTGGCCCGCAGCAGACCCTCTATCTGCCCGGCGTCTGGCTCAACAAAGGCCGCAATGACATTGTTGTTTTTGAAGAGTTGAAGGACGGCGTTGACAGTTTGGGCGCCATCAAGACGCCGATCCTCAGTCAACTCGACAAGGACGAAAACGCGCCGTAGCGCGGCCGCAGGGAGGCTGGATTCAACTTGCTCCATTAAGAGAGGGAATCCACTACATCACAAGTGGTGATCTTCCTTATCAGAATCGCCTGAATAAGACTTGCGCTCAAGTGTATTTGCGGTCATAATGCTAGCTGTAGCTGCAAAGAACCCGTAACTTTAACCGCTCGTTGTCGTTGAACTTGAGCACAACCATAGTCGTGGGAGCGTATTGTGGCGCAAGAAGGTGTCTTGGATTGCAGAACCATTGGGGGAAACTGAAGCGCGGCTGGCGCAAACCGGCTCTGCCGGTGCTGGCGCTGCTGCTGGGCCTCTTGCCGGCGCGGGCGCAGTTCACGGGAACCATAGAGTCACTCGGCGTCACCAATTACACCGGCTATGTTATTGCCGGAGACACCAACAGCGGCGGCCGGCAGGCGATTCGCACTTCGACGGGGATGTTCTACACCAACGCAAGTTCCACGTCGGAGACTTATTACTTCCAACTGAAGTACGAGCTGCTTGACGAGAGCAGCCTGCCTGTGCCCATTTTGGATGAAAATGGACTCTCAAACACGGCGTATTCGGTCTATGAAACCAATACGCTGCCATATACAATCTTCATTCCTCCCTTCTTTTTCTTCACCTACACGACGCTGAATCTGACAAATGCGGCCCCGCTTCAGCCGCTGATTCGATTGAATCCCTACGAGGTTTACACGGCGGAGCTTTATCTATATTCCAGCCCGAATACGAACACGCCCTACACTTATACGGGAAACAGCGCCAGCGGGGGCGCCTACACTTACTACGATTTTACAAACACTGTCAGTCCGGATCCCTCTCCCAATCTTCTCGTCACGTTGGATTACACGTTCCTGGATAGAGCCTGGGCAATCAGCAATTCACCAGGTCAGGGAGGCTTCCCGGTGCTGGCCGCGGCGACGGTCCAGCGCTATGACGATTGGACGCTGCCGCCCTATCCTACCAATACAACGGTTACCCTGATTTTCCAATTGGTCAACAGCTCCACTGGCGCGGCGATACCGCTGCAATCTTCAAACGCGGTGTTTGACGTCACGATCGACAGCACCGACGGCGCGACGCCGCCGGATCCGGTGGCCCTCTTCGAGGCGACGAATTTTTCCCTTGTTCCGCTGGCCCCGTTGGATTCGGTGGATGACACTTACGATATCATCACCACACTGACACACACCGAAGGCGCCAAGCTTGTCAGCGACTACACGAATACGGCCGGTCCATATCAACTGATATACTTCAACGGCGAACTCTTTTTCGGCCCGTTGCTGACTTATTTCACGAATCTGGATAGCTCACCTGTCGTGACAAACACGGTGGCAGGCGAGCACCTGGATTGCCTGGTGCCGATCAGCGCGGGGGCGGGCTGGATTCCGGGAGCGCCGGGGCACACGTATGGCGATGGCAGCCAGATCGCTATTTACCTCTTGACCAATGGCACGGCGGAAGTCCAGCCCGGGGTGGTGGTCGCCGTCCAGGGTCCCTCGACGGACACTGGCACCGTCCAGAATATATCCTTCCAGCGATCATCGGTGCAGTTGACCTCCAGCGGCGCGACAGGCGGCGTTACTGTGGATTTTCCCATTGGATTCAGCCTCGGTCCGGCTTCGCAATCCTATCGGTGGACCGTTTCGAGCCTTCCGGTGGGAGACATTCCATTGAACCAAAGTCTTGACCCGTCAAGCAACTCGATCACCGTTATCGCGGGGACGGTGTATGCGATCGCGGAAAACCTGCCGATATGGTTCGTCGTGCCCGCGGTGCAGTGGCAGGTCAACAGCGGCCAGTTCGTTATGAATCCGACGGGGAGCCTGTTTGTAAGACAGCTTGAAGACGACTTGCTCACCGCGAATCAGGCCGCGTTGGTCGATCCGAACACAGCCAACCGCGTGTCCAACGACGCCTACTACCGCAATTCCACAGTGCAACTGGGAAGCTCGCTCATTATCACGGCGGATGCCAATGGCGTGGCGCAGGTTACGGCGCAATTGGAGTTGAACCCGCCGGAGCTGCGGCCGCATTTTCCGTATTCCGGCAATCAACCCGGCCAGCAAATCCAGACGGCGCCGGGGGGAAACCTGACCTTCGAAAGCAACGCTGTTTCGGCGGTAAGTTTTCTGCCTGTTGGCGCGCCCGTCCCGTTGGCCTACGCGCGAGACTGCCCGGATACCAATTGCAGTTCCTCACTAGCCGGACCGGCGACGCTGCCGTTCACTCCCGGCGGCAACCAGCTTGGATTCACGGCGGACGGCGGGTTGCTGGCTTATGGGGCGGCGCCGCCGACCAACCTCACTTGGGGCTACATTGGCGGGGGCCACTACGCGCAGGAGGCCTTCACGGTGGAAGACGGAGCTTACGAAATGGCGGGAACCTTTTTGCTGGGCGGCCAAAGCGCTCTTGACAGCACGCAACTTGCCGCTGCGCTCCTCTTGAGCGGCTTTGGGGACGCTACAAACGCCGATTATCTGGAGCGTCCTGGTGATGACAATTACGACTCCGGCTTTGCCAACTATGCGGGCGCGAACTTCCGCGCGCCGGCTTCGGGAAGCAGCTACCTGGCCAACGAACCCACCGGCACTTACCCGCTGACAACGCGGTCCAAATACTACGCCCGTTATGGCGGCGTCAGCGGAATCCACGAGTCGGCGTCCTTTCCGTCCTCTCTCATGCTCTACGGCTATAACTTCACCTTCACCACCTACCGGCTTTCCTTTCTTGACAGTGACGTGGACGAATCGCGCACCGATGGGGCCATTGCTTTTCAGCCGCAGCCGGCGGGTTTTCTCCAGGGCTTTGAGGACATGATTTTCTCCTGCCGCGGCGCGCTGGAATCGGCCGATCTGCCATCCTCCGCCGGCGTCGAGCATTTGAGTTATTGGAATGTGAATTTCACGCCGCAGAGCATCCAGTTCAATCCGTCCACCAATGACACCTGCGGCACCGGCCAGCGGTGGCTGGTCTTGGGCGTCGAAACGGCGCTGCCCTTTATTCCCCAGAAGCTGCACGCCGCGTTGGGGTTCTGGCCGGATGGCAATTTGGTCACCCCCGCCGATGGCGTGGCGGGGGCGGACTCGCGCTTTCAGGTGCCGGCTCAATTGTCGCTGCAAGGCCCTGGGGGGGACATTTACCCGCTGTCCACCGCCAGTGAGGGCTATTTCAACAATTGGGCAACGTCGGGAGCGCCGCCGGACGGTTTCTACAATATTGCCGGCAAGCTGCGCGTGCCGTTTTTCGAGGACGTCAAAGTCCACCTGCACATCCTGCCGACGGGCAGCAACACGGCGCAAATCTCCATCATGGGCGGATGGCCGGCGGCGGACACCCAGGTGGCGGACCTCGGATGGAGTGTCAACACGAGCAACTATTTCAACACGGCGCAATTTGACCAAACGGACGACGGTTTCCCGGAAAAACAGGGGGTCAGCATTGACACTTACGAGGGTTCTCCCACCACGCAATACCACGCGCGCGCCCAGCGCAATTGGATCCAGGTCGCCGTCTTCGACTATCCGCTCCAGTGGAACGCGGCGCTGCGCGAGTTCGCCGGCTTTCAGGATGCGGTGGTGGACCTGCCGATCATCGATGTCAACAGCCGCTTGAAGGAGATTTCGCCCGGCAAGGTGGATTTTGACTTCGACCAGGACGTCACGTTGCAATTGCCCTGCATCAAGTCGCTGGATATTCTCAACGACGCAGTTAATGAAATCGACGGGCCGCTGACCAGCGTTTCCAACGCGGTGAGGAGCGCCATCGGCGCGGCGTTCAGCACGGCGGGATTCAACGAATTGCAGCACACGTTGCGCGAGGACCCCACCAGCTTGTTCCAACCGGTGTTGAACTCCGCGTTCAGTCCCGTCGTGGACGAGCTTTACACCCAGTTGTCCGCTTATCCGCAGACTGACAAACAGGCCTTTCTGAGCAACGTGGTTTACCAGGTCAACAACAGCACGCTGACCAGCGCCCTGAACAACATCAACGGCGTTGCCGGCCAGGCCAGCACCGTGATCGGACAGGTGGACCAAACACTGACCGACGTGCAAAACGACCTGGGTGTGCTGTTGAAAATCCTCGCCAAGGACGACAACGGCAACCGCAACGTTGTTGGCGCCATAGTCCAGCAATTGACTTCCGATGAGGGGCCGGCGCTGGGTTTCGTGACCAGCCTGGCGGGTGACGAATTGAACTCACTGTTGAGCGGCCTGGATTCGACTCTGGACGACATCCAAAGCCAGTTGGAGGACTTGAGCAACCAGGTCGCGCAGGTTCACACCAGCCTGACTTCGGGAGCGGGAGATTTCAACCAGGCGCTGGGCCAGGCATTGAATGATTCGGCTGGAGCGTCGCAGTTCGTTCAATTGGCGGCCAACAATCTGAGCAACCGCATGGCCGCCGTCCTGACTCCGGCGGGCGACTATTTCACCGCGGATCCCAGCGCGGCCAAACAGGCCATCCAGCAGGAACTGGTCAACGGGTTCCTCGGTTCCCCGCTGCCCACCGACTATCAGCAGACGTTGAAACAATTTCTCTTTGACGACAACGCGGTGATGGACCAACTGATGGACACGCTTTTTGACCAGATCAACGACGCCATTCGGGACGGCCTTTCGGACCTCATCACCGACGCCGGGGACAGCACATTGCAAGCGGTCAAAGGCCTGGCAAGCGGCTCGTTCTTGTCGGCCAAAATCCGCGGCGAGCCGACCTTCAACGGAGATTCGCTGCGCAAGATTCATCTCAGCGCCGCCGTTCAGGTCAACGTGCCGCAATCGATGAATTTTAACGCTTACATGGAGATCATGGAATTGAATTCGCAGACGACGCCCCTGGATTGCATCCCGGCCGGGGCGCCGGCCGCGGAGGTCACGATCGGAGCCGACAACGTCCAACTCGACTGGCCCGGCCTCAATCCTACCGGCACACCGCTGACGCTGACGGTGCAGGCCAAGTGGACGTTGCAAAACGGCAACGTGATCGGGCTGGGCGGGCTATTCGACATCAAGGGTCAGGTGGGTTTTCAAGGTTGCAGCGTCAACGAGATCGGGGCGGCGCTGGCTTTCGGCGAAGAGGAGAATTACTTCGCGGCCAAGGTGGCCGGGACGATTAACATCCTGGGTGTTCCGGTTGATGTGCAAGCGGGAGTATTCGTCGGCAAGGCCTGCTCGCTGGCGCCGATTTTGTTCATCGACCCGGAGGCGACGAATGTGCTCACGCTTAACCCGACCGAATTTGCCGGCATTTACGTCGAGTTCGGCGCCTCGCTCTCGCTCTCACAAATTCTATTCGGCGAATCGGATTGTTTTCTCGACATCGGCGTGACCGAATCTTCGGCGGTCTATTACGACGGCGGCCCCAACACCGAGCAAATCGGCATGAGGCAAAGCATGGGGGTGGACGCCTCGCTGCTGTGCGTGTTGAGCGCCAGCGCCAGCCTGACCATGTTCGGCACGGCCACGCACTCCCCCTCCGGTTACAGTCTGGAAATCGGCGGCGAGGCCCAAATTTGCGGCTCGATTGGACCCTGTCCGTTCTGCGTCTCAGGGTGCGAAGGCATCACGGTGACCGGTGACGTTTCGTCGGGGGGAATTGCCTACCACGTTGATTATTGAGAAAGGCCCAAACTGACATGATCCATATCAGAACAAAGATCGCGGTGATCACAGGCTGCCTTGTTCTCTCAGTGGCGGCGGCCCGGGCGCAGACTCCAATCAGCAATCTCGTCGTGACCGTCGGGACAACCATCCAGGACAACAACGGAAACAGTTGGTCTTATGTTCTGCTAGGCGCGCCACAACCCCAGCTTCTGGCCGGCAAACAATTCGCCGTCTATGGCAAGACCGGCTACCCGACCAACACCGGCACGTTCACGCTGCGGGGGACCATATTCCAGCAGACCGACCCCAACGCGGCCAACACACTTCTAAACCAATCGGTCGCGCTGGGCGAAAATCTCACTTCGCTGGGCACGATGTTGGATACGTTGCTGCACAACGTTCCCGGCATTACCAGTCAGTCTTTGGCGCAAAAGGTGATCACGGCCTTTCAGACCGCGGCCACCGACGCCCACACCGCGCAGTTGCTGGCGTTGGTGGCGCACGTGAATCCCGGTTTGACTCTGTGCGCGGGCCAGGGGTTCTCCGAAGAAATCACGACCGTGACGACTTATGAAGTGCGCGAGGTCAATCCGGCCACCGGCGTGGCGGGCCAGGTCGTGGGCCAGGTGACCATCATCCCGGCAAACCCGGTGGTCCTGCCGGCTCCCGGTTTTCCCTTCCAGGTGGTGAGCAACACTCCGAGCGATAATTTGCGCATCCGCCTGCGCTGGGGAACGTCCGATGCCTTTCGTCGTTTGTCCCTATTGAGCTACGGATTCAACGTGTGGCGCATTCCCCTGGCCAGTGCGATCGCCGGCGGTTACACCAATATCCCGCCGACGACCGCGCAGATTTACGCCGACACGAACTTTACGCTGGCCAACCAATCGCCCGTCATGGCGACGAAGGACTTTTCCACGGGCCACGGCGCCGGCGCTGCGGATGACCCGACGGACGGAACGACTTACTTCTTCTCTGACAACAACGGCACAGCCTCGGGAAATCCGCCTTTTACGGATGGCGAGGAGTTTTACTATTTTATCACTGCCCGCGACGTTCTGGGCCGCGATGGGTTGGTATCGCCGGGGGGCCAGGCTGTGGCCTGCCGCCGCATTCCAACGCAGCCGCCGGCCAACGTGCGGGTGCAAAACGTTTATCACGTCAAGCCCACTAACCAGCAGGCCTTCATGATCACGTGGCAGCAGAACACCAATGCCAGCGACTTGGTCAATCAATACTGGATTTACCGCTGGCTCAACTCCACCAGTTTTGTGACCAATGACGCCACTCCGTCCAACGGCGTCATTGGCATCGTCAATCAATTGTCGGGGACGGGGACAAATTCGTTCACTGACAACGGCGCCAACGCGCCCTTGACGCCGGGCCTCTCCAATTATTGGTACACCGTGCGGGCGGTGAGCCTCGCGGCCTGCGATCCGTTGGTGTCACCCGATAGCATGCCGGCGTGGGGCGTCCTGCGCGAGCGATTCGGGCCGGTCGCGCCCACCGGGCAAATCCTGGGCAGTTGCGGTTCGCCCGAGGTGATTTTTGAAAACTTCGATTACGTGACCAACACGGGACCTCCCGACACCGCCCACTGGAACTATCGCTTCACTTGCCAGCGCCGCGATCCCGGCACCGCGTGGGTCCAATTCTGGGCGACAAATCAATACGGCGAGGTCGAATCCTTCGGGCCGATTTACTTCCCGCCATCGGGCGATACGCTGCAGATGGACTACTCGCAAAACATTGTGGGCACCAACGACGTTGCCTCCGTCGCTTGTGTGGCAGGGTCGTCCTACGGCCAGGTCTCGCCACCCGCAACGGCTGTGCTGACTCCCGCCCCGCTTTCCAATGCGAAATTGGAAACAGTTTTCCTTGCCGGGCAATTGATGCTCACCTCGCTCAGTTCGAGCGATCCTCTTTTAGCCGCCACGGGCGGAAGCCAGCGCTGCCTGCCCGGCAATGGCGCCACCGCTTACCCGGACGGCACCGTGCGGATGCAGTTCGACACCGATTATTCCGGCCCGATGCTTGTCCAGGCGAACAGCGGGGCGGTCGGGATCGGCTTCATCCCATGGATTGACGTGGGCGTCGCCACGCGCAACGCGCAGGGGTTCTGGTCTGTCTATTATCCCGCCTGTTTATTGGGGCCGCTGCCAGAGTTCCGGGGATGCGAATTGAACCTGCCAGACGAAGGCAATTGCACTCAGCACATCACACGCGGCGCGAATAATGGCCCGGTCAACCCCATTGAAATCAGTTTTGTCCTGACGCCTCGCACCCACGAGTACCGGCTCTACCGGACCGTCAATGGCGGGCCATACACGTTGATCGCGCAGGGCGGGGCGGTTTACAATGCGTCGGATCCGCTCGAATCTGTTGTTTGCACCGACGACGCGATGCCTCCCAGCGCCGCGCTGCTCTGTTACTATGTCCAATTGCTCGATGAGCATGGCAACGGCAGCCCGATGACGCTCCTTGGCTGCAAGGACGTCAAGCCCGCCACGCTGCCGCGTCCAGTGCTGGCGCAACCGCAGGACGCGGGCGACAACAGCAATCCGCAGGTCACGCTCAATTGGTTCTGCGCCACAAGCGGGGTATATCGCTTTCAAGTCATGATCCAGCGGGCGGACCATCCGGGCGGCGGAGTGCCGCTGGGTTTCTCCAATGCCACACTCAAGCTGCTTCCCACCTACAATACGGCGGCGTCATTCATCGGGTTGCTGCCGAACAACCCCTCTGAACTGAGCCAATTCGATGCCGCGCTGCTCACGCCGCCCGCGGGGCCGGCCTTCGGTCCGGGTCCGCAATTCACAATGACGGCCAGCGTTTTGCTGAATGTTCCCTACCACATTTCCGTCGCGGCGATGGATGACCAGGGCAACGCCGGCGAACCGTCGCAAGTTTGGAACTTCACCTGGAAACCGACCAACGCGCTGCCGACGGTGCCTTGGCCCGCGCGGCCTCTGCCGCCGGTCAACCCGTTCGACGATATACCAGTTGCCACGCTGAAGTCCGTATTCCAACCGCGCGTGGCGGCGGTGCTGATGCTCAATGGCAATTTGCAACTCGACGAAACTTACCCCGTTGGCATTCGCATCGGCGATCTCAGCCCGGTGCCGCAGCCGACTCCGAACATTGGAACGAGCAACTTCCTGACATATCAGGTCAGTTCGCCGTTTGGCGTCATCCCGTTGCCGCCCCCGCCGTATGTCAATCCGGAAACACTGCTCTTCAGCCGGGTTTCGCTCAATCCAAGCCGGAATGGCGAACCGCTGCTGCCGATCGTTGTCTATCGGCAGCAGGTGACCAACGCGACGTTTCCGCGGGTGACGGGCCACCTGACGCAAGTGACACCCTTGATCGAGCACCTGGCTTACAGCAATTCGGAGACCAATTCCGTCATCACCGTCACCATCTATGATCGTTTGATCGCGGGCGGATACGAGGAGGAAGGGGATTACTCCCATCTCTTCCTCTACGTGCGCGACCAGCAACCGGCCCTTCTTGGCGCCAGCTACCAGTATTTTGTCGTCCGCCTCAACAGCCAGCGTGAAATCTCGGAAACCATCCCGGCCGGGACCGTCACCATCCCAATCTCGCCATGAATGCCATTGCAACATCGCGTCGGTGGGCAGCGGCGGCCCTGTCCTTTTGCTGCCTCTGTCATCTCCACGCCGCGCCGTCATTCGTCTATGAAACGCCCGACGAATTCCTGGCCTCCGGCGATTTCAACGGCGACGGCGTTCCCGACGTCCTGGTTCTCGACAAACTCACGGGCAACGCCCGCGTTGGCTATGGCAACACCAATGGGAATCTGACTTGGTCCGCTCCATTGGTCACCGGAGTGGGCGAGGCCGCGGGTTGCGCCGTCGGACGCTGGCTGCAAACCACTCGCGACGCCATCGCCGTGACCGCGCCGACGCTCAACCGCGTCAATCTTGTGGATTTGTCAGGCACCAATTCCGCCGGCGCACCGATGGTCGTGACGCCGCTGGGGTTGGGGCCGCATACGCTGGTTCCGCTGGCCGACCCGTTGGGCGGATCTCCGCCGGCCTACAACGATCTGCTGGCTGCCAGTTCCGACAACAGCGGTTCCGCGGAATTGCTCGACCTTATGGGCATCAACGCGGGCGTGGGAACCGAGGCGGGCCAATACGGCGAAAGCGGGCCCTTTGACCGCGGCAACGCGCTGCAACTAAGCGTGACGCCGGCGACCTTTGCCGCCGGCCTGGTGCGCGGCTCCAATGATATGCTTGACATCTGGCAGTTCACCAACGCGCCGGGCGTTATGCTTTCCTACAGCAACCTGCCCTCCGGCAGCGACTACGCCTTTGGCATTTTTAATGGCGAAACACTGCCGCGATTCCTTTTTTACCAGCCGGACGGTTTGGTTGTGACGGTGGTTCCCTTGCTGGAATCCGGCGGCCACTTCAGCTTCGGAACACCCGCGACTGTGTCCGTTTCCGAAGCTATCCAAGGGGTCTTTTACCAGGGCATCGGGAGCAACGGAAGCGCGCTGATCCTCTATACTAACGGCATCCAAGGCTTGAGCCTGGCAGGCGGCTCACCCGTGCTCGGTTCGATCTATGGTTCCGGGGCGGGAGCTGGCGGGAATGTGTTTACCGGCGTCGTTCCATTGGGAAGCGGCACGTTGGCGCTGCTGGACGCGCCGCCCGGCACAACGGCGTCGGCTCACGCGCAAGTGGTGCGATTCGACGGGACCAATTACACTCAACTCAGTTCCAGCAACCTGCCCCCCACGACCGCGCGCATCACGCGGGCCAACGTCTGGCTTTTCGAGACCGAACCTTTCGTCAACCGGCAGGCGGGATTTATCGCCTCATTCAATACGCCGGATTGGAGCGACAGCATCGGCGGATTGCCCGGCGCGCTCACCGTGACCGTCCAAACCGACAGCGGAACCGCGGCGGGATTGGGCGGCCCCGCCACGAATAATTTGGGCGCCCCGCCCATTGGCTCGTATTACGGCTTGCCCAATCAATACAACTCCGCGATCTCGGTTTTTAGCTACGCCACCCCGCAAGCGGCTGAACCGGTGACCGTCACCATCTCGCCGCCGCCGGGCATTTATGACGGCGCGATCCAGATATCTTTCTCCACCCTGAATATAAACGACAAGGTCTTCTATCGCGTGGGCGCGGGCGATTCGTGGCATCTGTACGCGGCGTCGTTTCAACTCACCAACGACAACACCATTCAATATTACGGCACCAATTCTTCGTACAGCACCCGGTCACAGATACAATCCGCCACATACTCCCTTGGCATCAATGGCCAGCCAACACCGACGGTCAATTTGGCCAGCGGCGCCAGCACCACCAATCCGCCGCCCGCGTTCGTTCCCGAGACCAACGTGATCCTTTCCTCCGTCGGAACGCTTTTCTACGGCCGGCGTTCGGCCGCCAATTTGGGCACCCTTTGGGCCATCAACCTGGATGGCAGCGATGACACCTACATCACCACCGGCGTGCGTCCGCGCGTCTCGAGGGATGGGCGCTGGCTGGCGTTCCTGAGGGAAGGCAACCCCTTCAACAGCCAGGGCAACATCTGGCTGCGCGACCTTCAGTCCAGCCAGGAGCGCCGCTTATTCGTCAATACCAATATCATTGTCTGTTACGATTGGGAGCCGGATGGCTCGGCGCTGATCGTGGATTACGCATGCGGCATCCGCCGGCTTTCCACCAACGGAACCATTTCCGCGCTCCTGGCAACCGATTGCTTCGAACAAGCTCCCGTCCTCAACCCCATTGATGGCCGCGTCGCCTTCCAGGATTTGAATCCAAGCCCGGTGGCGGATTTCCAGGGCCTGTTCGTGGCCGATGCCGCCCTCAGCAACGCGCAAAAGATCGTCTCGACCGTCGGCGGCGCGTCGTGGCCGGAATGGTCCCCTGACGGGCAATTGCTTTCCTTTACCGACAATAACAGTTCCAGTTCATTGGATAGCGGGACCAACCTTTGGGTGGTCACGCCCGACGGCTCCAGCCTCAACCGGATATGCGATTTCACCGGCACCTCAAATCGTTTTCCTCACGGGGCAATATGGACCCCCGACAGCGGTTCGCTGGTCGGCGCCGCAACGCTCTATGGCACCAACGGACTATGGATCATCCCTCTGAATCCCGATCGCACCGATTGCATGGGACAAGCGACCTTGTTGCCAACAACCCCCGGTGACTCCATTGATTTCGCCGGCTCGGTTGTTGTGGCGCAACCTCCGCCCACAGCGCCGCAACTCTTTGCGCAGCGCGGCACCAACGGCTTGACGCTTTATTGGAGCACCAACTTCGCCTCATACACATTGGAATACACACTGAGCCTTGAGCCTCCGGCAACCTGGACTCCAATACCGGGGCCATACACCGCGGACGGAATCAATTTTGAATACCAGGAAGCATTCAATCTGAGCATTCCCGCCAGATTCTTTCAATTGGCCCCCAGCGCTCCCTAATTTCTGATTCTCCCCGGCCTGTGTTTCTCAGTTGATTATTGCTTGTCCCACAGGCTACTCTCTGGGCGCTTATGGATAAACTGACTGTCAATGATTTGAGCGTGAAGAACCAGCGCGTGCTGGTCCGCGTCGATTTCAATGTTCCCATGGAGGAAAAAGACGGGAAAATGGTCATCAACGACACCACCCGGATCAAGGAAACTCTCCCCACTTTGCGCCTCCTCATCGAGCGCGGCGCCAAAATCATCCTCGCCGCCCACCTCGGCCGCCCCAAGGGCAAACGCGACCCCTCCATGTCCCTTCGCCCCGTCGCCGACAAGCTTTCCGAAATGATCGGCCGCCCCGTCGCCTTTGCTGATGATTGCATCGGCGAATCGGCCGCCAAAGCCATCGCCGCTCTCCAACCCGGCGGCCTGCTCCTGTTGGAAAACGTCCGCTATTACAACGAGGAGGAAGCCAATGACCCCGTTTTCGCCGAGAAACTGGCCCGCGGCGCCGATCTCTACGTCAACGACGCTTTCGGCGCGGCCCATCGCGCCCATGCCTCCACCGAAGGCGCTCCCCGTCTCATCGCCGCCCGCGGCGGCCGTTGCGCGGCCGGTCTGTTGATGGAGCGCGAACTCAAGTTCCTCGGCCAGGAATTGGAGAATCCGGCCCGCCCGTTCGTCGTCGTCCTGGGCGGCGCGAAGGTTTCCGACAAAATCAACGTCATCGACCGCCTGCTTGAAAAGGCCGACACCATCCTCATTGGCGGCGCCATGGTTTACACGTTCAGACTCGCCCAAGGCCGCAAGGTCGGCAAATCCCTCTCCGAGCCGGATAAAGTGGACATCGCCCGCGCCGCGCTCGAAAAGGCCAAAAGCCGCGGCGTGCAGTTTTTGCTGCCTTCCGACGAAGTGATCGGCACCCCCGTCGATACCGGCAAGGTCAACAAAAAAGGCAAGCCTGTCATCGAGATTCGCAACCCCCGCCCCAGCAGCGACCCGGACATTCCCGACGGTGACGCGGGCCTGGACATCGGCCCGCAGACGGTCAAGCGTTACTGCCAAATCCTGCTCGGGGCCAAGACCATCCTTTGGAACGGCCCGATGGGGCTGTTTGAAGATCCCCGCTTTGCCGAGGGCACCAACGCCGTGGCCCGCGCCGTGGCCGAGGCCACCGCCAAGAACGGCGCCAAGAGCATCATTGGCGGCGGCGATAGCATTAAGGCGGTCAACAAGGCCGGCCTTGCCGACAAGGTCACTTTCATGAGCACCGGCGGCGGGGCGAGCCTGGAGTTCCTCGAAGGCCGCGTCCTCCCCGGAGTGGCCGCCCTCTCCGCCAAATAACCGCCGCCACGGCCCATTCCATTTATCCCAATTATCCCATGAACAAAGAACGCAAACTCATCATCGCCGGCAACTGGAAGATGAACAAAACGGTGGCCGAATCCCTGGCTTTGGTCAAGAGCCTCAAAATCGAATTGGCCAACATCAGGGAAGTCGATGTCGTCGTATGCCCCCCGTTCACCGCTCTGAGCGAGGTTTCCAAAGCCGTGCTCGACAGCGCCATCCGCCTGGGCGCGCAAAACATGAGCGAAAACAACTTCGGCGCGTTTACGGGCGAGATCGCCGCCGGCATGTTGAAGGAGTTTTCCGTCCGCTACGTCATTCTCGGCCATTCCGAGCGCCGCCAATACCAGAAGGAAAGCGACGAGTTGATTTCCAAAAAGGCCCGCGCCGCCCATGCCGCCTCCCTCAAACCCATCGTGTGTGTCGGCGAAACGCTGGCCGAGCGCGAGGCCGGCTTGATGCAAAAGGTCCTGCAAACCCAACTCGACGGCAGCCTCGCCGGCCTGACCCCTGACCAGATGCTTGAAACCATCCTCGCCTACGAGCCGGTTTGGGCCATCGGCACTGGCAAAACCGCCACCACCGCCCAGGCCCAGGAGGCGCACGCCTTTATCCGCCAATGGCTGACCCGAGCGTTTGACGATAACGTAGCCCGCCGTGTCCGCATCCAATATGGCGGCAGCGTCAAGCCGTCCAACGCCCACGATTTGATGGAACAGCCCGATGTCGATGGCGCTTTGGTCGGCGGAGCTTCCCTGGACGCCCGCAACTTCTCCGATATAATCAAAAACTCGATTTAGAACCTATGTTAAACTTCATTTATGTATTATTGACAGTGTTGATGTTTCTGGACTGCGTCCTCCTCGTCTTCCTGGTCTTGCTGCAATTGCCCAAAAAGGAGGCCGGCGCCGGCATGGCCTTTGGCGGCGCGGCCACCGACGCCCTCTTTGGCGCCGGCTCCGGCAACGTCCTGACCAAGATCACCAAATACGTCGCGGGCATATTCTTTGGCCTGGCCCTTTTCATGGCGATCCTGACGGCCCACCGGCCCAAGACAGGCGCGGCTCTCCTGCTGCAGGAAGTGACCAAGCACGGCTCGATTCCCGTCGCGCCCATCACCCCGTCGCAAAGCACGCCGGTCGCTCCGGTCAGCGGCGGCTTGTTGCAGTTGACCAACGCCGCGCCGGCCACCCCCGCCCCGTCCACGCCGGCTCCATCCACGGCGCCCCCGCCCGCGGAGAAAAAGTAATCGCGCATGCGCACGCCCCGCGCTCGGATTGGGTGAAGTATTATCCCGGCGCCTGGGGAAGATATTGCGGCTCGCGACCGCCGCCGTAGCGCCGTAGGCGCGGCCTATTTGTAGAACCCGGGACAAAAAAGATTTTTAAGCTCCGTCCGGAGCGGCATCTTCCACGCGTGGCAAACACCTGCACGCAAATCCCCGACTATGCCGCCCCCTGACGGGGCTTAAATTTCGTTTGGGTTCGGTTCTACAGAGATGCCGCGCCTACGGCGCTTGGCTCCGGGGATCTCCGGGATCATCCCTTATTTGAGCGGCCAGGCTGCTTCAAATAGCTGATGCCCGTCATTGTCAACAACGGCAGGACATGCGGCAGATCGCGATTGTCCACCACGATGGCGCTGGTTTTGCCCACGGCAATGCGATAACGGTTGGTGACTTTGTATCTCTCGCCATCGGCCATTCTTATGAGAAAGGGAATTCCTTCCTCAATGGCCCGTTCCAAGTGGTCTCGCGTCATTCTTTATTCTACCGGCTTTTGCCGCCGTTTCAAATAAACTCGTTGATCAAGTTCTCCAAAAACTCCTGGCGTCCGCTGGTGTTCGCCGCCGGCTCGCCCTTCTTGAGCATGTACTTCTCCAGCGCGGCGAAACTGCTCCGGCCCGACTCGATTTCCTTGCCGATGCCGCTCTCCCACGAACTGTAACGCTGGCGCACAAACTCCGCCAAACGCCCGTCTTTCCTGATCGCCGCCGCGATTTTCAACCCCCGCGCAAAAGCGTCCATGCCCCCAATGTGCGCGTAAAACAAATCCACCGGCTCGAAACTCTCCCGGCGCACCTTGGCGTCGAAGTTCAACCCGCCGGTCGTCAGCCCGCCCGCCTTCAAAACCGTCAACATGCACTGCGTTGTCAAATAAATGTCGGTCGGGAATTGATCCGTGTCCCAGCCCAGCATCAGATCGCCGGTGTTGGCGTCGATCGACCCCAGTGCGCCCGCCGCGACCGCCACTTCCAATTCATGCTGCATGGTGTGGCCGGCCAGCGTGGCGTGGTTGGTTTCCAGGTTCAGCTTCAAGTGCCCGGTCAGGCCGTATTCCCGCAGAAAATTCAGGCAGGCCGCCGCCTCCGAGTCGTACTGATGCTTGGTCGGCTCCTTCGGCTTGGGTTCAATGTAAAGCTGGCCGTTGAACCCGATCTTCCGTTTGTGCTCCACCGCCATGTGCAGGAACATCGCCAGATGGTCCAATTCGCGCTTGATGTCCGTGTTGAGCAGCGTCGAATAACCCTCCCGGCCCCCCCAAAAGACGTATCCCGCCCCGCCCAACTCATGCGTGACCTCCATCGCCTTCTTGACCTGCGCGGCGGCGAAGGCAAAGACGTCCGCGTTGCAACTGGTCGCCGCCCCGTGCGCGAAGCGCGGATGGACGAACAAACACGCCGTCCCCCAAAGCAATCCAATCCCGGTCCGTTTCTGTTCCTCTTTCATCGTCCGCACCACGGCGTCGAGGTTCTTGTTCGTTTGCGTCAGCGTCGCCGCCTCCGGCGCGACATCGCGGTCGTGAAAGGCGTAAAACGGTGCGCCCAGCTTCTCGATGAACTCGAAGGCCACCCGCACGCGCCGCCGGGCGTTCTCCAGCGAATCGCTGTTGTCGTCCCACGGGCGCAACATCGTCCCCACGCCAAACATGTCCGCGCCCCGCCCGCGGAAGGTATGCCAGTAAACCACCGAGAAACGCAGATGCTCGCGCATGGTTTTGCCCTCGATGACTTCGTCGGCGTTGTAGTGTTTGAAGGCCAGCGGATTCTTGGATTTCGGGCCTTCGTACTCGATTCGTTTGATATTAGGAAATGCGGATGCCATATAATGTCCGCAATTGCTAATCAAAATCCCCCTCCCGCGCAACCACAAAAACATGGACGAAACTCTGACGCAGGGACAGGAGCAAACGGAGGCAACAGAAAAGGAAAGAGAACGGGCGTTGAGAAGTTTGGCCATTGAAAATTTGTCAATTGTAATTGGAGCGCGGAATGGGGGGAAGGGAGAGGGAAACGGGGTCTGTCGTTCATAAAATGAGGGAAAAGAAAAAAATAGTGTTAATAGTTTAGCAGTTGTCCTAATGCCTGAGCAGAAGAATAAGGTTATCTTATTTTTGCGGGATGTTGGACTGGAGGTCTCCCGCGACGGGCGCGATGAACGCAAGGCGTTGAAGGAGAGATGGATGGAACATACACAGCGCGGGGTGCGGCGCACAGTGATGAGCGCAAAGAGGGGAGTTGAGGAGAAGGAGGAGCCGTTGGACGGCGGGCCGGCGGGTTGAATCTCTTCAACTCTATATGGGGAAATTGCCAAAAGCGGCGCGCCGGGAGGAAGGGGACGGAAAAGGGTGGCGCGGGCGTTTTGGGCGCCTGCTTGATCGACCCGCGATATTCCCAATAAGGGCATCATCCATGCCTTCACGCGCAGGAGTTGATCACATTTCCACGAGGGGGAAAAACCGACTGGGGGAAAAAGCGCGG
>JBEKSF010000010.1:0-70797 GCA_049517295.1 Verrucomicrobiota bacterium | reverse complement strand
AGTATATGTGGCCCAATAGACTCCTTTCGGGCTGCGTTTGCCCTCTCTCCCCGCTTGCGGGGAGAGAGACGGAGAGAGGGGTTCCTTTTTCGTCACCTGAAGAATTTTGTCTCACACCCCCCGGTGCGGCGCCTACGCGATTCTTCTTTCCACCTTCAGTTCCTGCTGGCAAGCTGGCCGGCGCAGAATCGAACTCGAACCAGAATGTGATTATGCCTGAAAAACCCGCCGCAGCAAAAAGGCTCTCTGAGAAAAACACCAAACAGGAAATGCTCGAGGCCTACCAGTCCCTGGCCAGGCAGCTCGACGAAAAACGCTCTGTCGAGCTTGCCCCGGAGCGCCGCCTTGAAGAGAAGAACGCCGAAGAAGCGGTCAAAGTGGCCACCGCCATTGTGCCGGACACCATCGACCGCGAATTGGGCAGCCTCAAGGCCGAGATCGGCAAGATGTTGGCTGACATCTCGGATCGCCTGGCCGCCGAATCGGCCAAATTCCGCAACGTCCAGAAAGCCGTCGAAAGCAAGGAACGCGAACTCAAAGAGCTTTACGGCATTGAGAAAGCCGCCGTCAGCCTGGCGGCCTTGATCGAAGCCCAAAGCCAAAAACGCGCCGACTTCGAGTCCCAGATCGCCCGCGAACAAGAAGAGCTGGAAAACGAAATTCAGACGAAGCGCGCCGCCTGGGAAGAAGAGAGGAAAGCCAACGAAGCCCAAGTCAAAGAGCGCGACGCCGCTGACAAGAAGGCCCAGGACCGCGCCCGCGAGGATTTCAACTACGCCTTCAAACGCGAGCAACAAGCCATCAAGGACAAACTCAACGACGAAAAGATTGCCCTCGAAAAAGAAATCAAGCTCAAGCGGGAAACTGCCGAAAAGGAGCTTGCCGAGCGCGAAAGAGCCGTCTCCGATAAGGAACGCGAATTGGCCGAACTCCGTGCCAAAACCACCGCTTTCCCCAAGGATCTCGAAACCGCCGTTAACCAGGCTGTCAAAGATGCTGCCGACCGCCTCAAGCTGGAGGCAAAAAGCCGCGAAGACCTCGCCCACAAACAATTCGAAGGCGAGCGCAACGTCCTGAGCGCCCGGAACGAGAACTTGGAGAGAGCCAACAAGGATTTGCTGGCCGCCAATTCCAAGCTCGCCCAGCAACTCGAGGCCGCCTACCAAAAGGTCCAGGACATCGCCGAAAAAACCGTCGAGGGTGCCTCGCAAACCAGGTCTTTGGCCGAGCTGCAAAAGCTCCTTGTCGAACAGGGTCGCAAAAACCGCGAGGAAAAAACCTGACCGAAGCCAACGGACACCGCGACAAACCACCGTCAGTCTTCGGAGAAGATCCGCACGGGACCGAGCAGGCCCGAATCCATGAGCCTGGTGTAGGCGGTCAATTTGCGGATGTTCGTCCGCGTCAGCCTTTGCTTGACGGGAAGCGAGGCGTCCCCAATGATGCGGTTGGGCCAGAAATTCACCACCTCGACCGCCAGTTCGTTGAGGCCGGGTTTCATCGCGCCGGTAATCTCGACCCGGAACGGCGGACACCACGCGATGCCGCAGGACTGGCCGTTGACCTTCACCTCGGCCAGTTCGCGCACTGCGCCCAGGTCCAAAAATAGTCTCGACCGCCCGACTTTGCCGTCCGTGCCGGGCGCGTCAAACCTTCGCCGATATACGCCGGCGCCGGAATAATAGCGGATGCCCGGCTCGTCACGCGTGGTCCAGCTTTCGAGGTTTGTGAAAACAACGGACTCCGGTCCGCCCCACTTCGGATCGAATGAAACGGTCCACGGGCCGGAAAGTTCGGCCACAGGATGTAATTTCAGCGCATGTCCGCCGGGCGCCGCCATCGTGCGAAAAACAACGAACATCGAACCGCACGGGTCCAATTCCAGCGGCAACGTGGCACGGCCGTTCTCCATGGCAAATACCGGGGCGAAGTCGTGCTCGCCGCTAACGGGGTCCCACAATTCCGGCGCTTTGCCGGCGACGCGAAAAGAGCAGCGCAACGCCGCCGCGTTGGTCGAGCGGTTGGCGACAAAATAAATCTCAGCGCCACTGGTCGTGCGATGAATGTAGTCGATATCCGGTTTGCTGGCCGGCCCCTCCGCGTCGGTCCATTCAAAGTCTGGCGCGAATCCCTTGGCCACCAAAACGTCGCGCCCGGTGCGATTGGTCATGATCAGGCCTTTGTCCCACAACTCGTCGGCCAGACCTTTTACCTCGGCGTCACATTGCGGATAATTCTCCAGGCCGCTCGCTTCGGTGGGCTTGGGTCCGACAACCGTCGCGCCCGCCGCGACCAGTTCCTTCAACCGCCGCAAGACCGGGAGCGAAATCACGTTGCGATTGGGCAGGACAAGCACCCGGTAGCTCATCCCGTCCGGCAGGTTGATCTGGCCGTTTTTGACCGAGGCGCGCTCCAGTAGCGCCTCCTCGGTGATGACGTCGTAATCGTAGCCAGGCAGGATGCGGGCGGGATCGGATTTCTTTAATTGGGCAAAATTGGGGACATGGTCGCCGTAATAGTAGAGCACGTCGGCGAACGGCAGCCCTTGTTGCAGCATCGCCTGGCAACGGTCAATGTAAGCGAAAAATGCCTGCGATTTGTCCCACCACGTCACCTTCGGATTGAGATGGGTGCCGGCGAAGTATTGCTGGCCGGGAATGCCCGTTTCCAGGGGCGAACAGACAAAGGCATGCCAGACCAGGACGTTAAGACCCTCGCACAGCGCCTTGTCAAATGACGGTTTGAGATTGGACCAGATGGACTCCTGCCAGTGCGGGCCGATGTCGGTGAAGCCTTCGGCAAAGACGAGCTTGTGACCATAAGTGTGCGCCGCGCTGGCAGGTTGCTTGACAAAGAAGCGATTTTCGTCGCCGATCCGGTGCGTCCATGACCACGCCCAAAACTCGCTCATTGGCGCGTCGTCCCAACCCAGGCAGCGTTGGGCGTCGATGGGCACGGCGTGCGGTCCGCCCGATTCGGGATGGAAGCCGATGCCGTGCCGGTGGGCGTTGTCGCGGAAGAGCCGGTAATGATGGTCAATGGCCAGGTCGCCGATAGTCTTGCGGAAGTCGGCCAGGAAACGGTCGCTCTCATTGCGGCTGTTGACGATGCGCCCGGCCAGCACGGGGAGCCAGGGAAGCATATCGTAGTTGCGGCGCTTTTGAAATTCCGTGGGCAGGGACGGCGTCCAATTCACGGCCTCGACTTCCCAACTGTCGGTGTGCAAATACTTGAGCGTCTTTCCCGCCAGCGGCCCGGCATCCTCTATCAGCGGTTCGACCACCGCGTCCCAATAGCGTTGAAACGCCCCCGCGTCGAGCACGTCCAACGCGAACCCCTTCCAGCCCTCGCTGCTGGTCGAGACGTAGGAATGATCGCCCACCGTGAAGCCAAAACGCAAAACTTCCCACTGGCCCGCCGGCGCGTTCCAATTGAGAGTGCCGTCCGCCCCGAATTTGGCGGTGAGATCGACCACCTCCTCCACGTGCGTGTCCTCCTCTCCGGGCGTGGCCGGAAACTCCTGGAAAAGGGGCGTCGTGTCAGGCGCGGAAAATGGTTCGAGCGTCTTGAATAGCGCCTTCTCGGCGAAATTCTCCAATGGGCGGCGTCTTGCGCCAGTCTGGTCTTTAAGCCGGTATGCGACGACGAACGAATCGCGGTAAAAATGTTCGCGGCTGCGCGGCGTGGGCAGCACGGCGTTGAAGTTGCTGGGGCCGTTCACGCGCATTTCCGACCACGTGAGCTTTTTGGCGGCGTCCTCAGCTTTGACGGGTGGCCCGCCCAGGTTCCAGCCACTTTGAATGTTGAGGCTGATTTCCAGACCGAGCCGGCTGGCTTTGCGCAAGGCGTATTTGTAAAGTTCGCGCCATTCCGGCGTGAAGAACGTCGGCCCGTGAGGCGCCGGGTCGTTGCCCTCCTGGCTGGAGCCGTCGGCGTCAATCAACACCGCGCCGCCGAAGCCCTTGGCTTTCATTGCCTCCAGGTCGCGTGCGATGGATTGCCTGGTCACGTTGCCATTAAGCCACCACCAATAGGCGCGCAACCGCGCCTGGATGGGGGGATTGGTCCAGGCCTCTTCCAACGCAGCCTCGCCGCGCGCCGCGATCCCAACAAGAATCAGCGGCAAAAAAAGCAGAGCGACAGAGAGCTTCATTTCCCCTGCGTCTCCGGCATCTGACCACCGGAAGCGAAATCGAGCGCCGGACGCAGTTCGTCAAGAATTGGTTTTTCTAATCCGGCCAGGACGGGCGTTTGCGGGCCAACAAGATCGAAAACCACGATTTCATTTTTTCCCGGTTTGAGCCAGGGGCCGGGAACGTAAGCCGTCTGCGTTGGTCCGATGTTCCAGAATCTCCCCAGGCAGTGCCCGTTGAGCCAGACGACGCCTTTGCCCCACGAGCGCAAATCCAGAAAAGTGTCGCCCGGCCGCCCGATCGTTGCGGTGGCGCGCCAAAAGGCCGGGCCGGCGGATTTGCCCGGGCCGAACTTCAGTTTACCCAGCATCGCGCCGTCCAGCGGCAGATTGAAAACTTGCCAGCCGCTCAATTCCGCATCGCCCAGTTTGACCGGTCCGCGCAGGCCCTTGCGGTCATGCAATCCTTCTCCGAAGTTAACTCGGCCCATGGCCTCCACCAGGATGTCGAGCCTCATCGGTTTTGCGCGCACCGGCAGGCCAACCTTGGGATTGCCCTGGCGCCGGTCCATCACCGCGACGCGCTGGCCGTCGAGATAAACGAAGCCGAAGTCGTGAACCGAGGCGGCTTCGAGCGCGGCTGCCGGGCCGGCCGGAATCGTCGTTCGATACGCAATACAGCCGTACCCTTGATTGTATTCTTCCATCGCGCGCGGTTGGTCGTCGGTGATGGGATTGGGCAAATTGCCGAACAGCGGCGCGCACTCCGTCGCGTCTATCGGGGCGATGGCAATGACCGCATTGGTTGCCGGAAGATCCGGCAGTCTTTCGCCGGGCAGAAGGTATCTGCTCATCAGCGCCCGCGTTTTGGAGAATTTTTCCGTCGGCCAGCCCGCCTCGCTAATGGGGGCGTCGTAATCATAACTGGAGGTGTCGGGCTTAAACGGATGATCGGCGCCCGACCACAGGCCGAAGGTCGTGCCGCCATGAGCCATGTAAATACTGAACGATTGCCCGTTTGTCAGCATGTACTCGAGGTCGGCCAGATACCGCGGCGTGTTGCCCAGGTGATGGGGCGCGCCCCAAGTGTCGAACCAGCCCGGATAAAACTCCCCGCACATCAACGGGCCTTGCGGGAGGAGTTCGCGCAGCGCCTTGAAACTCCCGGCCGGGTCGGAACCGAAATTGACGACGTGAAACAAATCGGGACGATTGCCGTCCTTGAGATGGTCCGCCGGATTGCAGTCGAACAGCGGCACATCGAAACCGGAATCCAGCAGCGCCTGGCGCAGTTCGCCCATGTAGGCGGTGTCTTTGCCGAAGGAGCCGTACTCGTTTTCGACCTGCACCATGAGAATCGGGCCCCCGCGCGTAATTTGCAGCGGGCCGAGCACGCGGCCGACTTCACGCAAATATCGTTTGGCCGGTTCGATGTAGCGCGCATCGCGCGTGCGCAACTTGACGCCGTCGTCCTTGAGCAGCCACCAAGGCAGCCCGCCCATCTCCCATTCCGCGCACGAATAAGGTCCCGGTCGAAGAATGACCCACAGCCCGGCTTCCTGCGCAATGCGGCAGAACTCGGCGGCGTCGGCCCGCTCCGACCAATCAAACTGCCCCGGGCGCGGCTCGATCTGATTCCAGAACAGGTAGGCGCAAATCGTGTTCAAGCCCATCGCCTTGGCCATCTCCAGGCGGTTGCGCCAATATTCGCGCGGGACGCGGGCGGCATGGATTTCACCGCAGCGAATTTGAAATCTTTGGCCGTCGAGCAGGAAATCGTTGGTGCCAATGACAAAAGTGTGCCGCGCTTTGTCAGCGCCCGGCGCGGAAACCGCCAGGACCGCCAGCGCGGCGAAAATGGTTGCGGGGTTCAATTTCATAGCAGTTTGTTCGAGGCGAATCGTAGTCCCGGCCTGTTGGTTTTCAAGGGTTTGTTTCGCCTGAACCGTTTACGGCTTCGACTGCAGCCGGCCCATGGCCATGAGGATGCCCTGCAGCAGGGCCTGCGGGTTGGGCGGACAGCCGGGGATGTAAACGTCCACCGGTATCACTGCGTCCACTGCGCCGCGCGTGGCGTAGTTGACGCCGAAGATGCCGCCGCCGCAACCGCACGCTCCCACGGCCACCACCAGGCGCGGGTCGGGCGTCGCCTCGTAGGTCTTCTGGAGCGCCAGTTCCATGTTGCGCGTTACCGGGCCGGTCACCAGCAGCATGTCGGCGTGGCGCGGAGAGGCGACGAAATGAATGCCAAAGCGCTCGGCGTCATAGACCGGGCTGTTCAAATTGCCGATTTCAATTTCGCAGCCGTTGCATGAGCCGGCGTCCACTTGGCGGATGTGAAGCGAACGGCCAAATATTTTGCCGGCACGCTCCTTGACTTGCCGGCCGAGAGCATCGAAACCGTCGCCGGGTGCCAATGTACTTTCGCCCTCCGTGGCCTTGGCAACCGAAGGGGGTGCAACCATTCGCTCGTGAGTCCCGTCCGGCTTGAGGCTGTAAGCGGCGGCGGTCACTAAATCATCGCGGCGACGGGATGCGCATTCGCATACATTGGTCATACGGATGGCCTCATCGGCCTCCGCGCACAGGCCGCAAAAGATGCATTTGGCCAGGTCCAGCCGGGCGATGCGCTGGCCGCCAGTGTCCTGGCAGGAGATGGCGCCGGTCGGACATGCCGCGGCGGCTGGCCGCGCATCCTTCCAGCGCGCCCAATCAATCTCCGGGCGTCCCCGCGCCCGGCTCGAGATTTCAGCCGGCGCCGCCGGGTAACTTGTAGTCACCACTCCAGTCGAGAAGCTTTTGCACAGAAGGCTAAACATAAATCAGCGGTCGGTTCCAGAATACGACAAGTTGAAGCTCTTGTTGACGACGGGAAAGTCGGGAATGATGTTGCCAAGTATGGCCTCGCTCAGGGCCGGCCAGTTTTGCAACGACGGGTCTTTGACTTTGCAACGCGCCAGCCGGTTGCCGGGCGCGGTGCGAATCCAGTGAAAAATCTCCCCGCGCCAGCCCTCGACGTAGCCCAGCGCCACGCGGTCCGGCGGCAACTGGCCCAATTCCACGCGCCACGGACCGCCGGGCAGCCCCGCCACGAATTGCTCGATCAGGGAAAGTGATTCGCGCACTTCGTCAATGCGCACTTGCATCCGGTGCTCCACGTCGCCGGCCTCATAGACGGGCACATTGACTTTCACCTGGCCGTATGCGGCGTGGGGGAAGTCGCGGCGCAGGTCATGGTCAAAACCCGAGGCGCGACCGGCGATGCCGACGACACCGAAGTCGCGGGCTAATTCAGGCTGGAGCACGCCGGCGTGTTCCAGGCGGTCGAGAGTCGAGGAGGACTCTTCGATCAGACGCACGACCAAATCGAAGTCCGGCCTCAGGTCAGCGACCAATTGCAAGAGGGCCTGAACTTGGCCGGAGTCGAAGTCAAAGCGGACACCGCCCAGGCAGGCCATTCCGCGCAAAAGGCGGTTGCCGGTCAGTTGCTCGTTGGTCCGAAGCACGCGCTCTCGGAGCCGCAGGGCGTGCATGTTGGCGGTGACGAAGGCCACGTCCGTGCAGATCGCTCCAATGTCGGCGATATGGTTGTAGAGCCGCTCCAGTTCCAGGCAGATGGAGCGCAGGAAACAGGCGCGGGGCGGCGCCGCCACGCCCGCGGCGCGCTCGACGGCGTGACAGAAGGCCGTCGCGTGGGCAAAGCTGGAATCGCCGGAGATGCTTTCGGCCAGCCGCACGCCGTGCGGCACGGGCAGGTTCTCGAAAAGTTTCTCCGTGCCCTTATGCACGTAGAACAGCCGCAGTTGCAAATAGAGCACCGGTTCGCCCGCGACGCTGAACAGAAAGTGTCCCGGCTCGATAATACCCGCATGGACCGGACCGACGGGCACTTGGAAAACCCCTTCCCCTTCGACCACGCGAAACTTGTGCTGGGCGCCCTGAAAAGGCGGCAATTCCGCGCGCAACTCGAAGTCCTTGCGCAGCGGATAGATCTCCGGCCAATTGTCGTGCAGCGCGCAGCGGCGCGGGTTGGGATGGCCGACCAGCTTCAGCCCAAACATGTCCTGCACTTCCCGCTCCTGCCAGTTGACGGCGTGGACGGCGTTGGTCAGCGAGGTGAACTCCGGCTGGTCCGGCGACACCGCCGCGCGAAAGATGATGAACCCTTGCGCCGCCTCCAGCGCATAAACGTGGTAGAGATGAAAAGCGCCTTCCTCTAGGCGCGCGTCATCGGCAAAGACGCTCACCAGCCGTGCATTCCAGTTTTTGTAGAGATGGCCGCAAAAGCCGGAGGCCAAGTCCATCCCGGCGTGGAAATAGATTTCGTTTGGCTGCTCCGCCCGCGGCGCGCCCAGGCGTTCGCCGAAGCGTTCCGTCACCTCGTCCAAAATGGGCTGCAAGGCTGGCAATATAGTCATTGCCTTCCTCCAATGATGGCTGCCGCCTGGTGCATCAGGTCCTGCAACGGCATCGGCAGCCACACGCTGAACACCAGCAATCCGCCCAGCAGCAAGGCCATCGCAACAACTCCGTCGCTCCGTCGTGCCGGCCTGGCAGGCTCGTGCGGACGCGCGCCCGGCAGGATGCGGTTAAGTTGCGGCAAGATGCCGCAGAACGAGGCGATCAGCGCCACCAATATCAGCACGCTGACGGTCACTTTGCCCGCGGCGATGCCGCCGCTGATAACGGTCATCTCGCTTAGGAACAGTCCGAAGGGCGGCAACCCAATCGCGGCCAGGGCGGCCATGCCCATCAACAGCACCGTCAGGGGCAGCACCTTCACCACGCCCGGACCGATGAGTCGGAATTCGAGCGTGTGGAATGTCTGATGTATGTTCCCCGCCGCGATGAACAGCACCGGTTTGACCAGCGCGTGATAACCCATGTGCAACAGCGCGCCAAAAATCGTTACAGGCGTGTTCATGGCGATGCCGGTGCAGATAAAACCGACGTGTTCAAGGCTCGAATAGGCGAGCAGCCGCTTGAGGTTTCTCTGCACCAGAATGAACGGCGCGGCCACAAACATGGAGAACAGACCCAGGCACAATAGCAGGTGGTGGCTGAACCCGGCGCCCAGACAGGCCGTGGTGATAATGTGAAAGCGCAGCAAAGCGTAGAGCGCGACTTTGAGCGACACGCCCGAAAGCATCGCGCTGGTCGGCGACGGCGCTTCGCTGTGCGCGTCCGGCAGCCAGGTATGCATGGGCGCAAGGCCCGCCTTGGTGCCGTAACCGACCAGCGCCAGCACGAACGCCAGCTTGACCAGGCGCGGGTCCAGCTCAGGCGCGACCTTCAGCAGGTGAGACCAGTTGAAGCTGGGCAGCTTTTCGGAGGCGTGCGGGCCAACGGCCGCCGCGTAGAGGAACACCGTGCCGAACAACGCCAGCGCCAGACCCAGGCTGCCGAGGATGATGTATTTCCAGGCGGCTTCCAGAGAAGTCGGGCGGTTGTAAAGCGCAACCAGCAGCACCGACGACAGCGCGGTGGCTTCCACCGCAAACCACATCACACCCAGATTGTTGGCCAGCACGACCAGAAACATTGCCGCGACGAACAGCGGCGTAAGCACAAAGAACTCCCGCACGCGGCCGGCCGTGACGACGCGGTTGTCCAAGTCGCACTGGAAATAGCCCCCGGCGTGGAGCAAGGAGCCGAGCGACACCACCGAGATGAGTAGCACCATCCACGCGCTCAAGGCGTCGGCACGGAGAAATTCCCCCCATTCCGTCACCACGCCGCGTGCCAGCACCTGGCGAAACAGCACGATGCCCAGCGCCAGCGTGGTCACGCAAGCCAGCACGTCCAGCGCCCACATCAGCCGGCGCGACCGCACCGCAAGGCAGGCAAGTCCCGCCGCCGTCGGCACAAAGAGCAAAAGCGCGAGCAGGGGCATCTCATCCTTTCAACTGGCTGAGCTTGCTGGTGTCCATTGACGCGAAGCTCACGCGGATGCGATAGACCAGGATGCCCAGCACCATCACCGCCACCATCAGGTCGAAAAAGATTCCCAGTTCCACTACCAGCGGCATCCCGTAAGTAGCGAGCGCGACGGCGGCCAGCATCACGCCGTTTTCCACCGTCAGCAGCGCCAGGACCTGGGTGACGGCCTTGCGGCGGTTTATCATGAGGAAAAACCCCGTTAGCACGAGGGTGATGGCGATGCCCAGAGTGTTGTTGCCCAGCCGCTCCAGGGAAGTGAACGGGCGCGCCACGATGTACCCCAGCAAGATGAGTCCGCCGCAAATCAGCATCGAGGCGGGCGCGCCGACCAGCGGTTCGATTTCCTGGATGATCTGGATGCGCCGCACCTGGCGGTCCAGCAGCCAGGGCAGGAAAACCACTTTGCCAATGAGGGTCAGCGCCGCCACCAAATAAACGTGCGGGGCATCATTGAAGTACGCGACCACCCCGGCGATGGCGGCCAGCAAGAACGATTGCAATGCGAAGAGCCGGATGCTCGTGAGCAACATGCGCTGCGCAATCATGAGCAGTTGCACCACCAGCATCAGCGCCGCCATGAGCGCCACCAGTTGCCCGCCGATTTCCGTTGAAGCAGGAGGATTCATCATCAGTCAAACAGGAAGGTGGAGAGCAACCCCAGCGCCGCCAGCACGAAGGCCGCGCTCAACAGGTCGGGCACCCGGAACAGGCGCATCTTGGCGTTGGTCGTTTCGACCAGAACGACGGCGACGCAGATGGCGAGCAGCTTGGCTCCGTAAGCCAGCACACTGAGAGACAGCGCCGACGGCGAGGCCTCGCTCGCGATGCCCAGCGGGAAGAACACGTTGACCAGCAGCGTCATCAACACCAGTTGCTTGAGGCTGGCGCCCCATTCCATGAATGCCAGGCCACGCCCGGAGTACTCCAGCAGCATCGCTTCGTGAATCATCGTCAGCTCCAAATGCGTGGCCGGATTGTCCACCGGAATGCGGCCCGTCTCGGCGATCAACACGATAAACAGCGCGGCGAACGCCATCACGTGTGTCGGATTGAGCAGCTTCCAAGTCGGGCCGAGCGTGGCTCGGACGATGTGGCTCAGATCGGTCGAACCGGCGGTGATGGCGACGGTGAAGATGGCCAGCATCATCGCCGGTTCGGCAATCGCGGAGATCGTCATCTCGCGGCTGCTGCCCATGCCGCCAAAGGCGCTGCCGGGGTCCAACCCCCCCAGCGCAAGGAAAAATCGTCCCAACGCCAGCAGGCCGATCACCGCCAGCACGCCGCCGAACAGACTCAAGGGCGCTTGCGCGCTCACCATCGGTATCATCAGGCCCGCCAGCAACGCGCTCAGAAACACGACGTAAGGCGCGAACGTAAACACCCAACAGGCATGTTCGGAAATCACCATGTCCTTGCGCAGGATTTTGACCAGGTCGGCATAAGGCTGCCAGAGGGGCGGACCGCGCCGGTTTTGCAGCCTGGCCTTCCAGTTCTTGATGCAGCCGCTGACCAGCGGCGCCAGCAGGAGCAACAGCGCCGTTTGCAGCACGATGGATACCGGATCCAGGTTCATAGCGCAAACAACAGCAACAGCAGCAAGGTGATGAAGATGTAAATCAGGTAAGCCTGAAGGCTGCCCGCTTGCAGCGCGCGCAATCGCCGCGATATGTGCAGCACCAGCCGGTTCAGCGGACGGTAGAGGCGCGTTAGGAAGATTTCCTCGACGTGGCTTTCAAAGCGAAGGGTCGTGGCGAAGTAGGGCGAGAAGTCATATTCGCGCTGCACGTCGCGGCGCGGGCGAAACAGCGCCTTGAATATCATGCGAATCGGTTTGGAGAAACCCGTGGCGGTGTATTCCATCTGCGGTGTCAATCCAGCCTGTCCGCAAGCCCAGGTCGGCCCGATGCGCGTTTTGGCCCTTGCCCCAAAGACCGCCCACAGCGCCAGGGGCACCGGCAGCAGGCACAGGAGCATGAGGACCATGCCCAGGGTGGAAACCGTCCCGCCTTGCGCGGCCACCCCGGAGAGCACCAGGCCATTGACGGCGGTAAGTTGCCCGCTCAATTGCTGGCCGGTTAGTTGTTGCGTGACCGGGTCAAGGAGTTTCAAGAACAGCGTCGGGAACAAGCCCAGGAAAACGCACGCCGCGGTCAGAATCCCCTGGCCCAGCAACATGGTCCATGAAGCCTCGCGCGCCAGCCGGGCCTGTTCGCTGCGCGGTTGCGCCAGAAAGGTGATGCCGAAGGCTTTCACGAAACACGCCGCCGCCAACGCCCCGGTCAGCGCCAACATGGCCCCGCTGAACGGGAACATCAGCCGGATGAGGCTCGGCGTGGTGCCGAATCCTTGAAGCAATGATTGGTAGGTCAGCCATTCGCTGACAAACCCGTTGAGCGGCGGCAGCGCGGAAATGGCCACCGCGCCGACCAAAAAGAAAAGCGCCGTCCAGCGCATCCGCCTGGCCAGCCCCCCCATTTCCTCCATGTTGCGCGTGTGCGTGGCGTGCAGCACCGCCCCCGCGCCCAGAAAGAGCAGCGCCTTGAAAGAGGCATGGTTGATGGTGTGATACAAACCCGCGATCAGCGCCAGCGACGCGAGCACGGCGTGGCCCGAATGCAGAAACATCAGCGACGCGCCCAGGCCCATCAGGATGATGCCGATGTTCTCGATGCTATGGTAGGCCAGCAGGCGCTTGAGGTCGTGTTCCATCAGCGCGTA
Organism: Verrucomicrobiota bacterium; assembly: GCA_049517295.1. Classification (GTDB taxonomy): domain Bacteria; phylum Verrucomicrobiota; class Verrucomicrobiia; order Limisphaerales; family Palsa-1400; genus JBEKSF01. Next base: position 58,007 of record JBEKSF010000010.1, on the reverse strand, counting down.
AAGCACGCCCAGCACGGCGGACACCGTGCCGATGCTCAGCACCGTCACCCCCCACCAGTTCGGCGGCGTGCCCAGGAAATCGAAATACACCCGCGTCATTCCATAGATACCCGTCTTGATGAGCACGCCGGACATGAGCGCCGACACGTTGCTCGGCGCCACCGGATGCGCCGCCGGCAGCCAGACGTGCAACGGCACGATGCCCGCCTTGACGCCAAAACCGACCAGGCAGAGCACAAACACGGCATCGCGTTTCCCCGGCGTCATCGTCTCCCCCAGCCCGTGGAAGCCGTCAAAACCAAAACCGCCCGAGGCCTGGAACAGCAGCAGGAAACCGACGATGAGACAGCCCGTGCCGATGTGCGACATCACAAAGTAAAGCACGCCGGCGTTGCGCGTCTCCTCCTGCTCGTGTTCAAAGCTCACCAGGCAGTAAGCCGACAACGCCATGATTTCCCACGCGATAAGGAAAAAGAACACGTTGTTGGCCAGGAACACCAGCGTCATGGACAACAGCATTACGTTGAAGAACGCTCCCAGCACTCCGACGCTCTTGCGTCCGTAAAACCCGCGCGCGTAGCCAAGCGAATAGATCGACAGCGCCAGACCCAACAGCGAGACAATCATTCCGAAGAACGCGCCCAGCGGGTCGAGCCGCACGCTGTACTGCACGTAGGGGACCAGCGATGGAAACAGATCGAAGGTTGGATGGGCGGCGGCGACGCCCGTGACCAACGCGCCAACGCAGGACAAAATGCCGCACAAAGCGGCCAGCCCGGCGCACCCGAACGCGCATAGGTTGGCGGCTTTCTCATGGCGCGCGAACAGCAAACCCGCCGCGGCTCCAGCGCCATAACCCAGCAGGGCGAGGTTCAGCAGTGTCAGGCAGAAATGGTCCATCGATGTTTCTTCCTGTCAACTCCTGCCGGCTTTTTTCCATTCTCTTGAGTGTCGGAGGCATCCACAAAACGCCGTTGTATATACCAACCCCCGCAATGACGCAAGGCGGTGTTTCTCAATCTGGCATTCCCGAACGTAGGTAAAATAACGACGCCCAAAGGCGGCCCGTCTCACCCCGGCTGATCAAATCCGCCGGCGTACGGGCTTCGAATTCCTCCATTTCAGTCAACAACCACGGACCGATTTCTTCCGCCCTCATCACCTGTTTCAGTTCGCCGTAAACGCTCAGAATCTCGCGCAGCTTCGCGGCATACACCGGACTGATGGGGTCTCCGGCCTCCCAATTGACAATGGCTCGATCAGAGGCATTCATCACGTACGCCAGTTCCTTGCGGGTCCACCCCAAGACCCTTCGCAATTTGACGAGACTCAGTTTTTCCGATGTTGTGCTATCTGCCCCCCCTGCCTCAATGGCGTGAGTGATTTCACGAGGCTTTGCAAAGAGCCTGTGACGCTCCTTTTGCAGCCCTCGCTTTACATGCGCCGTTCTGACAGGCCGTTCTTTTACCGCAGTACTCATGCAATAGCTATCTGCCAGGTCATGAAATATTTCAAGAACTATTTCATATAGATTGCTTTCAAGATGGGAGCACTCAACCCTTCGTGCGGCGTCAATTTTTGCGGAAATATGACGATGTTTCTGCTGCCCGGCAATGCTTGCGAAGGAGCGATGAGGCCGGAAAAGCAAATCTCCTTGATGGCCCGGCCTATCGCCTGAGATGCAGATTCCCGGCGGTCTTGTATGGCCCGCCAGTGTATTTTGTCCATCGCGAGAAATGGATCGACGACCGCGGCAATCTCGGAATCTGTGGTGTCCAGCAATTTTATCGTCTTCACCTTGACCCACGCCATTACCATCGGCAGAGCTTTGTGATCGGCAAGTTTCATCCGTCGCGCCCGTGCCAAATACTCCTCAAGCGCGGCTTCGACCGTTTCGCACAGATAAACGGTGGAAAAGGAATTCTTTGGAGTCCATCTGGCGCCATGAAGTTGACTGCCCAAACCGGAAATGATTTGGTCGGCAAATTGCGGCTCGATGCAACGATAACAGACAGCGGAGAATGGCTCGCCCATGTTTGACAGCTTTTTGAATGCTTCCTTTATCTCGTTGTAATTCGGGTGCGGTTTTATCGTCACGGTTCGCTGAGCAATATCTTTGCAATTTTGCCCCGGCGATTGCAACGCATCTTTCTGTTCAAAGATATCGACCTGGTCTATTCCACCGCGCCCTGGCTGGTGCAGGGCGGGGCTTACGACAACTGTGACGCCTTCGAGCAAGGGCGCAGTCTTGTGCTACCGATTGGCGGGCCAAAGAGCAAACCAAAGTCCGTCACCCAATTTTTACACACCGGCGGCGGCTTTGGCTTGCCTTGACGGCAGGGCGTTGGGGCATAGTTGCCCTATGCGTGGAGTGAAATGTCTGATTTGGATTCTGGCTTTGGCGCTCGTCGGCCAGGCGGCCGCCGCCGGCAAGGCGTCGCATGTCGTGCTCATCGTCTGGGACGGGATGCGCCCGGATTTTGTGTCTCCGTCAAACACGCCAACCCTTTTTGGGCAGGCTCGCAACGGGGTCACGTTCGCTCATCATCATCCGGTCTATGTCAGTTCAACCGAAGTCAACGGGACGGCGCTGGCCACGGGAATGTATCCCGGCCAAAGCACCATTACGGCCAATGATGAATTCCGGCCGGAGATCGACCCTCTGGGGCCTATCGAAATGCAAGACATCAAGAACGTTCGCAAAGGAGACCAACTCTGGAATGATCATTACATCGCTTATCCGACCGTCGCTGAAATATTGCGCGCACACGGGCTGTCCACGGTGGTGGCGGGGTCCAAGGCGGTGGCGGTCCTGCACGACCGCGCGGCACGGACGGATGGCGCGCGCGGGGTGACGCTATTTGCCGGCAACACGCTGCCCCCGGATTTGAAGAACACGCTCGTCGCCGCGCTTGGAAAGTTTCCGCGGGCGCGAACCACCGCCATCGAGCGGGACCAGTGGACCACCCGCGCACTGACCGACGTGCTGTGGAAGGAGGGCGTGCCGGCCTTCTCGCTCCTCTGGCTGGCCGAGCCGGATTATTCCCAGCACCTGGACGGGCCGGGCGCGCCCAATCCTCTCAAGGCAATCAAAAATGCCGACGACGCCCTGGCCCAAGTGCTTAAAACGTTGGAAGAAAAAAAGGCGCTCGATTCGACCGATGTCATCATTCTGTCCGACCACGGTTTTTCGACGGTGACGGAAGTCATCGACGTCGCGGCGACGCTGCGGAAGCTGGGACTGCGTGTCTTCCATAAGTTTCCTGCCGCTGAACCCGCCAATGGCGACATCATGCTGGTGAGCGACGGCGGCCTCGTTCTGATTTACGTGACCGGCCATGACGACCGGGAAGTCGAGCAGGCCGTGCATTGCCTCCAGGCGCAGCCCTACACCGGCGTCCTCCTCACCCGGAAAGCGGTGGCCGGGACGTTCCCATTGTCGGCGCTGCGCATGGACTCGCCCTATTCGGCGGACATTGTTGTTGTCATGAGGTGGATGCCGAGTAAGAGCAAATACGGCGTGCCCGGCCTGATCTATTGCGACCGGGCTTATGACATTCCAAATAAAGGGTCGCACGCCACCCTTTGTCCGACCGAGATGCACAACACCTGCGTGGCCTTCGGGCCGGATTTCGCGCGAGGGATGACCGATTCCCTGCCCACCGGCAACATCGATATTGCCCCGACCATTCTGTGGATTTTGGGTGTCCCGCAAAAGCAGCCGATGTCCGGGCGTGTCCTGAGCGAGGCGCTGACCATTCCCGGCCCGGCCGCGGCGGCGGCCCAATCGCGCCGCGAAGAGGCCTCGTGGAAGGGGGACGGATTTGTCTGGCGTCAGTATTTGGACATTTCCGAGGTCAACGGGGTGACATACTTCGACCAGGGCAACGGCAGCCAGGAAACGCCAGGCGAGCCAAAGGCGTCCTCGCGCAACTAAACACTTCCTCCGCTGGAGTTTCGGGATCACCCCTTGGTTTTGGGCAAGGCCGGAACCTATGCCCGTCAACTGCTTTCAGTCCCGCTAAGGTGCTCTGTAGAACCCCAACCCTAACATAGTATCCAATCTGGAAGCCCAGCGCCGTAGGCGCGGCATCTCTGTAGTACTCCAACCAAAGCCTCCCTCAAGCTCCGTCAGGAAGCGGCATCATCCGAGAACTCAAACCAGTCCTTATCCATGCCCGTCCATGTTTGTCCATGCCCGTCCATGTTTGTCCATGTCCGTCCGTGTCCGTCCGTGTCCGTCCGTGTCCGTCCGTGTCCGTCCGTGTCCGTGCATGTCCGTCCGTGTCCGTCCCTCCTTTCCCTTCCTCCTCTTGCCTGCCTTCATGAGTTCGCCCTGGCCTCGGTCGGATTAAAGGCTTGATTTCTCGTGCGGGTGGTAACATTGTAACAAGGTGAACTTTAGACTCAGAATTGTCGAAGTGGGGGTCATCATCACCGCCCTGATCCTGCTTGGGATGATCTTGGTTTCAAACCACATTAAAGTTCGCAATCAGTCCTTCCAGCGAATGTGTATCAACAACCTGCGACTCATTGACGCCACCAAACAGCAATGGGCGTTGGAACAGCACAAAAAGGGTACAGATATTCCCACCGTGACAGAGTTGTGGGACTATATGTGGCACGGATACCCGGAGTTCGACGAAGCCAAACTTCCTTGGTGCCCGGCGGATCCGGCACAGAGCTTTAGAACAAGCTATGAGATACGCAGTGTTGAGAAGCCTCCGATTTGTTTGATTGACTCGAAGAACCATGTTCTGCCGCCGCAATGACGCAAACTGATGCCCTGCGGAGCAATCGATCCAGTAAGGGTCTGTCCCTCCACTCACCTGCCGCCGCCACCTCTGGTTCAGGAGGGCGGTGCCGCTGATATGGAGTGGGTAACGCAAGTCCAACCGCCTGGGTTGGAATGCGGCGGCTATGGCCTCAATGGTGGGTTCTGACGAACATTCCCCTGCCCTCTTTGCGCCAGAAACCAGCCCCGAGTCATTCGTCACGCCCCGTCATTTGATCGGTGTCAATCTGTGTCCATCTGTGGCTCAAAACAAATCTTCATAAATTCCGCGCTTTTTCCCCCAGTCGGTTTTTCCCCCTCGTGAAAATGTGATCAACTACTGCGCGTGAGCACGATATATGCCCATTGCTCCGGCACTTTGCCGGGTCGCATCCGCCGCCGCGTTCGCCGCGCCTCGGCGGCTTCGATTGTCCCTGCAATCCTCGCGCCGCCTGCCACCGACTTTGCCGCAAAGGCCCAAAGCCGCCACGACAATTACAAATGACAAATGCTCATTCCCAATTCCCAATCTCCCCGTGCCATCGACAGAAGTTTCGCGTTTTCGACAAATGTGTTTCTCCTCTGTTGGCTCAGTTTGCTCCTGTTCAGATTCACCGTCCACCCCGCTTTTTTCGTCCCTTTCGTCCTTTCTCGTCCCTTCCGCCGCCATGACCACAACCTTTCAACGATTCGCTCTATTCCCATGCTTTTCAACTCTAGCCGGACAGAATCGCCGCTCACCTCACAATACCCAACTCATTGCGCCAGAGCCGCTTGCAACCAAAATAATCCCCTCTCCATTAGCAAACCTTATCAATTTCGAAACACTATTTTTGCTTTCTGCCGGTTATTATGAACGACAAGCGATTATCCCCAACCCTTTCTCCCCTCAACGGTTCAACCTCTGCGCCCTCGGCGTTCTCTGCGCGAGCCTTCCTGTTGCCTATGCCCAAAAACCCTCAAAAACCCCGGCAATTGCTGATAATTGCGACCCTTTGCCGCCAATGGCGCCGGGCGCATTCGACCCCTCTTTAAGTCCTTCCCTCGCTTCCCTTCGTGAATTAACCCTGCCGAACCGATGTCGCAAAACATTAGACATTGAACTTAACGCCAGATGCGGTAACTTGCGCCTGTCATGGATGAGCAACCACCATCGCCCGAACCTGTGAATGCGCCGCCAGCCAGTCCGCCGCCCCCGCCGCTGGCGCCGCCGCCCATTATTCCGCCACAGCCCACGCCCCCGCCGCGCGGGCGGTCCGGCGCGGTCTGGAAAGTGCTGGCGATGGTCTTCCTGCTGCTGTTCATCCTCAGCCTGGCGACCAACTTCCTGAACATTTCCCGCAGTGTCATCCCCCGCGGCCGCGCCATGACCGACCGCACCCGCACGCTCGAGGAAGTCGTGCTCCGGCAGACCAATTCCGACAACAAAATCGCCGTCGTTGACGTCGATGGCGTCATCACCAGCGGCGAGGTGGATCGGTCGGACTTGAACATGGTCGATTACATCTCCGAACAGTTGAAAATGGCCTCGCGCGACAGCGACGTCAAAGCGGTCATCCTGAAGGTCAATTCCCCAGGGGGCGAGGTGCTGGCCTCCGATCAAATCAACAAAGCCATCGGTAAATTTCAAGAACAGACTCACAAGCCGGTGGTGGCGTCGATGCAATCGCTGGCCGCCTCCGGCGGTTATTACGTCTCGGTCCCGTGCCGCTGGATTGTGGCGGACGAATTGACCATCACCGGCAGCATCGGCGTCATCATGCATGGTTACAACTACCGCCAGTTGATGGACAAAGTGGGCATCCGCCCGCATGTCTTCAAGAGCGGACGGTTCAAGGACATGCTCAGCGGCGAACGCGAGCCGGATGACAGCAAGCTCTCGCCCGAAGATCGCAAAGAGAGGGACCAGGAAGATCAAATGGTGCAGGCCCTCATTGACGAGACGTTCGACAAGTTCAAAGACGCCGTCAAAACCGGCCGCGAACGGGCCGCCAAGGAAAACAACGGCAAAGGCAAAACCTTGGTGGACGATTGGCAGGACTTTGCCGACGGGCGCATCCTCTCCGGCAAACAGGCCCTGGCCTTCGGCTTTGTCGATGAGTTGGGGGATTTCGACACCGCGGTCAGCCGCGCCGACAACCTGGCCGGCATCACCAGCGCGAACCTGGTGCAATACCGGGTGCCCTTTGATTTGGGGTCGGTCCTCTCGCACATCTTGGGAAAGTCCGCCGTCCCGGCCATCAAGGTCGATTTCGGAATGGACCTGCCCAAACTCCAGGCTGGCCGGCTCTATTTCATTTGTCCCATGTCCGTTTTGCACTGACTCCATCGCCGCCGTTGCATAATCGAAATGAGATGTTGCCTTCCCGCCCCGAAGTTGCTTTGATCTCCTGCGCGCGAAACCATAATCGGAGAAGATCGGCGCATTGGCCAAAACGATGAGTGATTGCGACAATCTATTGATGGTGGCCGACAGTGAACACGACGCCAACATGCTCTATGCGGTTGGCATGTTTGTGCCAGACGTGTTCATTTACTTCCGCGTGGACGGCAAATGCCACGTCGTGGTGAGCGACCTGGAAATCGACCGCGCGCGCAATCAGGCCCGGCACTGCCGTGTCCTCTCCTACAATCAATGCCTCGATAAACTGCGCGGCAAAGTCAAGCGGCCCGGCCTGGCCGCGGTGATCGGTCTGCTCTTCCGCGAGCGGCGTGTGCGCAAGATATTTGTCCCGGCCAATTTCCCCTTTGGCCTGGCCCGCGAACTGCGCAATTACAAAATCAAAGTCCGGGTAAAAAAAGGCGGCGTCTTCCCCCAGCGCGAATTCAAACACGCCGACGAAGTGAAAAAAATCAGTGCCGCCCTTATCATGGCCGAGGTCGGTCTGGCCGAAGCGATGCAGGCCCTCAAAACCTCCAAGATCGGGCGCGACGGCAAATTGACCTACCACGGAGTGCCACTGACATCGGAGAAATTGCGGGCAGTGATCGACACGGCCATTCTCCAGGCAGGCGGGCTGGCTTCTCATACGATTGTCGCGGGCGGACGGCAGGCCTGCGAACCGCATGAAGCGGGGCACGGGCCTTTGCGCGCCAACCAGCCGATCATTCTGGACGTTTTTCCCCGTTCCCAAAAAACCGGCTACTACGGCGACATCACCCGCACCGTCGTCCGAGGCCGTGCCAGCGAAGCCGTGCGGCGCCTCTACGACACGGTGGCCGGCGCCCAGGAACTGGCCTTTGCCAAACTGGCGCCCGCCACCCGCGCCGCCGATGTTCACCGGGCCGTGCAGAAGTTCTTCGACAACCAAGGCTACAAAACCGGACGGAAGAACGGGCACATGCACGGCTTTTTCCACGGCACCGGCCACGGCCTGGGCATGGAAGTTCACGAAGCACCGCGCATGGGCGTTCACTCGCGCGACGTCCTGGCGGCGGGCCAGGTGGTGACGGTCGAGCCAGGGTTGTACTACCCGGGCCTGGGCGGCGTGCGATTGGAAGACGTGGCCGCCATCGCCCCGCAAGGAGCGCGCAATCTGACCAAGTTTGAAAAAGTGCTCGAACTCTGACCCGGCGCAAAAAGCGCGCGCGGCGCCGGCCTCTCCCTTGCCAACCGGGCCTTCAGGCTTTATGATAACGAGCGTAGTGAGTAGCAGAACAAACGCTTTATGAATCGCCGCATCCTTTATGGCTTCCTGATGGTCGCGCTGGGGGTCAATTTGTTTTTCGGGGCGCAAATCTATTTCTATTCCGCCCATGCCTCGCAAAAGGATGATCCTTACGACAACTATAAGTTGCTGGCCGACGCGCTGGAGAAGGTGCGCCAGGAGTACGTCGATGGCGACAAACTTACTTACCAGGACCTCATTCACGCCGCGCTCAAGGGCATGCTCAGCAGCCTGGACCCCCACAGCGAGTTCATGGACACCGAAAAGTTTGACGAACTGAAAAAAGACACCGAGGGCGAGTTCGGCGGCGTGGGCATTGTCGTCCAGATGGGCAAGGACAAAACTCTTACCGTCGTTTCGCCCATGGAAGACACTCCGGGCCTTCGGGCCGGCATCCTGCCTCAGGACCAGATCCTCAAAATCGACGGCAAAAACACTTCCCACATTGACTTGGAGGAGGCGGTCAAAGAGTTGCGCGGCGAGCCGGGTACCCCGGTCACCATCACCGTCCGCCGCCCCTCCACCGGCCAGATCAAGGATTACAAACTGGTCCGCGCTGTCATCAAAGTCGATACGGTCAAAGACATTAACGACAAGCGCGATTTTCCGCTGGGCGACAACGGCATCGGCTACGTCCGCATCGTTCAATTTGGCGAAAGAACATCCGACGAACTGGACAAGGCCCTCAAGAAGTTGACCGGCCAAGGCATGAAGGCATTGATCATCGATTTGCGCGACAATCCGGGCGGGCTTCTCGAACAGGCCGGCCAGGTCTGCGAGAAATTTCTGCCCCGCGGCCAGTTAATCGTCTCGACCGAGGGCCGCGGACCGACGCCGCTGTCGGAATACCGCGCCAACGGACACGGCAAGCGGATCGATTTGCCGATGGTAGTGCTGGTCAACGGCAACAGCGCCAGTGCTTCGGAAATCGTGGCCGGCTGCCTGCAAGACTTGCAGCCCATCACCCACGCCATCATCGTCGGCGAGCAGAGTTTTGGCAAAGGCTCCGTGCAAAGCATCCTGCCGCTCTCTGACGGCTCGGCCCTGCGCCTGACCACGGCCAGGTATTACACCCCCAGCCACAAGGTCATCCATAAACAGGGCATCACGCCGGACATTGTCGTCCCGATGAGCCAGGAAGAGGAGGCGGACTTGCGCTTCAAACACACTCCGGGCGCCTCGGATCTCCTGGACGCCAAGGAGCGCGAACGAGTGGAGAGCGTGCGTGACCGGCAACTGGACCGCGCCATCGACCTGCTTAAAGGCGTGCTGCTGTACGCCCAGCGCGGTCCAGCTCCCTCGCGCGTCGCGGCGGCGCTGGCGCCCGCGCCCGCCCAATAGCCCGGCGCTTGCTTGCAGACGGCTGAAACCTGATCCGGGTGCGGTCCTCGTGTCCGACTGGCAGACCTTGAAAGAATGACTCTTCTTGCCATTGAAACCTCCTGTGACGAAACCAGCGCGGCCGTGGTTCGCGACGGCGCGATGCTCTCCAACATCGTCTCGTCACAAGCCGCCATTCATGCCGAATATGGCGGGGTGGTTCCGGAATTGGCCGCGCGGGAGCATCTGCGCAATCTGATGCCGGTGACAACCCTGGCTTTGCGCCAAGCCGGGGTCGCGCCGGCGGAACTGGACGCCGTGGCGGCAACGCGCGGGCCGGGACTGCCCAATGCGTTGTTGGTCGGGTTGAAGGCGGCGCAAGCCCTGGCCTTCAGTTTGCGCAAGCCGGCTCTTGGCATTCATCACCACGAGGCCCATTTGTATTCGCCGTGGATTTCCGCCCAGCCGCCACGGTCTGACTTCGCCCAATTTGAGCCCTCGGTTTCGCTGCTTGTCAGCGGCGGACACACCCTATTGGCGCGGGTGGATGCCATCTTCAAACATACCGTGCTCGGCTCGACCCTGGACGACGCGGCGGGCGAATGTTTTGACAAGGTCGGAAAGCTCATGGGCCTGCCCTATCCGGCGGGGCCGGAGATCGACCGTCTGGCAGCGGCGGGAAACCCGAAGGCCTTCGCGTTTCCACGGCCCATGCTCCATGAGCCGGGGGACGATTTCAGCTTCGCGGGCTTGAAAACCTCCGTGCTTTATTTCTTGCGCAAGAATCCGCGCCTGCTGGAGGATGAGCGGCATTTGCGGGATTTGTGCGCCAGCGTGCAGGCGGCCATCGTCGAAGTTCTGGTCGCCAAAACCACGCGCGCAGCCCGGCGGTTGGGCATGCGCTGCGTGACCGCCTCGGGCGGCGTTGCCTCCAACACCGGCCTGCGCTCTGAGTTGGCGGCGGCCTGCCGGCGGGAGGGCCTGAGGCTCCGGCTGGCGGAAAGAATGTTTTCGACTGACAATGCCGCCATGATCGGTATTTTGGCCGAGCGCAAGTTGCTGGCCGGCCTGGGCGAGATGAACCTTGATGCCGAAATTCGACCCGCCTGGCCCCTGTAATGCGCTGGAGAACACACCATGAATGCCGTGCTGCAATACATCGAAGAGAACAAAAAACGCTTCACTGACGACCTTTGCCAATACCTGCGCTTCCCCAGCGTCTCCGCCCAGCCGGAGCACCGCCCCGACATGGCCGCCTGCGCCGAATGGCTTGTCAAACATTGCCGCGAAATCGGTCTCCAGGCCGAAGTCTGCCCCACGCCGGGCCACCCGGTCGTAGTTGCCCGCACCCCGCGCACGGGCAAGCCACATTACCTGGTCTATGGGCATTACGACGTACAGCCGCCCGAACCGTTCGAGTTGTGGAAAAGCCCCCCCTTCGAGCCTCGCCTGGAGGGCCGCTCAGTCTTTGCCCGCGGGGCGTGCGACAACAAGGGCCAGAACCTCGCCCACATCAAGGCGGTCGAGGCCTATCTCAAGACCAACACGGAACTGCCGTGCGATTTGACCTTTGTCATCGAGGGCGAGGAAGAAGTCGGCAGCAAGAGCCTGGAGGGTTTTCTCAAAGCCCATCGCCACGAATTGGCCTGCCGCGCCGTCGTCATCTCCGACACCGGCATGCCCAGCTTGAAACATCCGGCGCTGACCTATGCCTTGCGCGGCATCATCACCTTCGAAATCATCCTGCGCGGGCCGTCGCGCGATTTGCACTCGGGCATTTTTGGCGGGACGGTGGATAATCCGGCGATGGCGCTGTGCCAATTGCTGGCCCACCTGAGGGACAAGAACGGCCGCGTCAACATCCCCGGTTTTTACGACGATGTCGCGAAACTCTCCGCCTACGAGCGCGAGCAGGCCGCGCGCATCGCGATGACCGCCGCGCGGTACCGCAGATTTCTCGGCGTGCCGCGGTTGTTTGGCGAGCGCGGCTTCACCTTCGTGGAGCAGCGCAGCGCGCGCCCGACCATCGAAATCAACGGGTTGACCAGCGGCTACCAGGGCCAAGGCAGCAAAACCATCATCCCGTCCTGCGCCAGCGCCAAGCTCACGTTCCGGCTGGTGCCGGACCAGGACCCGGCGCGCATCCGAAAAGTGATATTGACACACTTGCGGAAGCTCTGTCCGGCGACGGTGAAAATGGAGGTGAAAGCCGGCCACGGCGCGGAGCCGTATCTTGTCTCGCCGACCAGTCCGCTGGCGCAGGCGGCGCTGCGCACGTTGCGCGAGGCCTTCGGGCGCGAGCCGATCCCGATTCGCGAAGGCGGCTCGATACCGATTGTCACGCAATTCAAAAAAGTGCTGCGGGCCGATTCGCTGCTGTTGGGGCTGGCGCTGCCCGACGACAACGCCCATTCCCCGAACGAGAAATTCAGCCTCGACTGCTTCGAGGGCGGAATCCGGATGGGATCGCTATTGTGGGGGGAGTTGGCGGCGCTTGGCTGAATCATCTAGTGGATAAAGGCCACCAAAAAGTGTAAGATGATCTTATGTTGATCACCAAACAGGCGGTCGCCGACAAACTTGCTGCATTCCTCCACCACCAGATCACACTGGAACAACTAGTCGATTGGGCGGAGAATGCGATCATGGAGGGCGAGTTTGCCGAGGCAGACATGGCCGCGTTGCGCGCCGTGGTTTCGCGTCTGGGCGTGGCGGACCTGCGCGCGTTTGGTCTTTCGTGGGAGGATTGCGAACAATTGCTCCGCGAACTGGGTTACGCGGCGCGCGTCGAGGTAACGGCGGCGTAATCCGATTTGCGTCCTGTCGGCAAGCGCAGCCTCAGCCACGTTCGCGACTTGCAATCCGCGTAATTCCCGGGGAAGCCAAACGCCGGCGCGGCTTCACTGAACTGGAATCTTCAGCAGTTCCTCTGAGGTTTCCGGCCCGGGGTGGGATTCGGCGCGGGCGGCTTTGACGAGTTCCGGTTTGATGGGAGCGGCCTTATTGCCCCATGAGGACCGGATGTAGGTCAGCACGGCGGCAATATCTTTATCGGAAAAATTGTCGCGCCACGGCGGCATGCTCAGGTTCCAGTCCTGGCCTTTGACGTTGATTGGGCCGGTCAAGCCGTTCAATACGGCGCGCACGATGCGGTCGCCGCCAGGGGCCAGCACCCATTCCGATTCGGCCAGCGGCGGCGCGATGCCTGCCTTGCCCGTGCCGCCGGGTTGATGACAGGCGGCGCAGGTCTTTTCAAAAACACTCCGGCCCAGGATTCTCATCTCGTCTCCCGCCCCCTTCGGATTGGCCGCGATCACCTCATCCAGGGAATCGTAAGGCGCATAGACTTTGGGGCTGAACCCGCCGGCGTGTCCGTCAAGATAAAGCTGACTCCAGTAAAAGAGGCCGCCGAAGACCATGATCAACCAGAGGGGGATTTCGGAAAATCCGGCGGACGGCTCGCCGCCGTTCTGATTGACAGGTTTCTGTGCGCCGTCTGGACTCATTTTGCGGTGGAATTGGTGGCGGCCGGGACTGCGTTGGTTTTGGGCGCCGGCGGGGGCGGCGCTTCAAAAAGATAAACATCCTGGCGCAGGCTCAACAAGTAGGCGGCCAGCGCGCGGGCTTGCGGACGGGCCAAAACCTCGTATCCCGCCGGCGGCGCGATTTGCGCGGGCAAAACGAGCGCGTCGGGCGAGGCGGCGCCCTGAATCGCGTGCTGTTCAAACAGAAACCGGTAGGAGGGCATCAGAGAGCGCGGCGTAATAAGCCGCGGATCGTAGAGGCGAAACAATATCCCGTTGAGGTCGGAGCGCCTTCCAAAGTTGGCCAAGTCGGGGCCGATGCGCTGGGTTCCGAGCAGGACCGGTTGCTCGAAGAGATAATCTTCGGCCACGCTGCGGCGGACCCCCCAGCCGTGTTGAATATCGGGGCCAAGAGACCACGGACGCACCATCTGGGTGTGGCAGGCGGTGCAGCCGTTGGCCCGATAAATTTCGGCGCCTTGATGGGCGTCGCCCGGCTGCCCGATCGGATAGGTTTGCGGCGAGGCGTCGCCGGTGACGACGGTGTCGGTCTGGGCCAGGTTGCCGATTTGCAATTGGGGACCGAGGACGAAGGCCAGGAAGGAACACGCCATGCTGACGAACAATCCGAGAAAAAGTGTCGCTCCGCTGTTCATGCCGGTTGTTTTTCTTTCCCCACGCAGCAGTCCGCCCAGCACTTGAAGCACGCGCGGGTGAGCAGCAGCGCGAAGTTGAGGAGAAATAAAATGGTGCCGACCACCACCAGCAGGTCGCCGGCCGTGCTGACTCGCAACGGCGCCAGTGTGCTGCGCATGACATCCGCAAACGGATGCGCCGGGTTGACCAGCAGAACCCCCTGGCCAACGCCGCAGACCAGCAACGACAGGTAGGAGATGACGATGCCGATCACAGTGAGATAGAAGTGAGCTTTGGCCAGTTTCGGGCGCCAGGCGGTTTCCTCCACATCAAGCAGGCGCGGGATGATGTAATAGAGCGCGCCGAACATGGTCAGGGCGAAAAAGCCGAGGTGGAACAGTTGTTTTTGCGCCACGCCGAACCAGGTCAACGCCGTGATGGCGCTGACGTTGGGCAACACACCAACGATCTGCTGCGCGGCCGCGACAAAGTAAAACAGCAGGCCAATGTAAGAGAAACGGAGCGTCAGGTTATCATCGAGCCTCTTGAGGTCGCCGCGCGTGGTGCGATAAAAATTGGTGAAAATGGCCAGCACGGGGACCGCGGTCAGCACCGTGCCGATGACGCCAAGGCTGATGATCCACGAGGGCAGCGGCGCTCCCTGGGGAATCCCGCCCCAACCGCCAAAGAGCGCGATGGTCCAGAAGGCCAGCGCGGCCAATTGCCGGCTGTGCAGCGGGCGGCCCAGAAGCTTGGGAATGAAGTAAAAGCTTGACGCCAGACCCGCGAAACCCAGGAACACGTTATCGACGTTATGCACGTACCACCAATGGATGGCGGACTGGAGCGTCCCGCGCGCAGGCATCAGCAGCAGGAGCATGGCGGCCGTGGAAAAAATCCACGGAAACCAGAACAGGGAGCCGAGCACAAACCACTGGGAGGGGTACAGCGGCCCTGGCTGGCGCTGGTGGAAGGTGAGCATTCCACAGACGCCGATCAAAAGATAAGCGATGAAGAACAGCGGCGCGCAGTGGACAGTCAAGTCGAAGTAATCGTAACCCCGGCCCCCACCGCAAACATTGGCGATGACCGCGACGGTGACGGCGAAGTTCCAAAAGAGCGCGCCCAGAAAAACAACAAACCGCCCGGCTAGAACCGTGCGGCCGAGGCGGCAGATCAACCAGAGGCCGACGCCCAGCGACGCCGGCACGGCAAATCCGTAGAGCAGGGCGGTGCCTTGCGCGGCATGAACGCGGCCGTAGCTCAGATACGGAGAGCCGGCCAGGAAGCCCGGATCGTGAAACTTGAGCGAGTCGATCAATCCCAGCAGCAACGCGATGAAAAGCCACGCCACCGCGCCAGCGCACAGCGCCAGCAGACCCGCGGGGCACAAGCGCTCGGCCCCGGCCCGCAAAGTCTGGGGCGGGCTGGAGGTCGCTGTCCGGGCTGGGGAATCCGTCGCGCTCATGGGCGGCAGAGGCTATTCGTATTCATTCTTCTGTTCCGGCGGTTTGGGGGCCGGGGCGAACTCTTTTGCCGCGCGGGCCATGAGATTGGAGCGGCCCGCCGCGGGGTCGTCCTGCCACTCCCGCAAAACCAACTCCATGGCGCGGTCCATGGGGACATGCACGAAGCCTTTGGCTTGATCCTGCCAATCGTACTTCTCCAGCAACGGAGCGTTGGCCGCTTGGAAGTCGGTCAAGATTTGCATGCGCCTGGCGGCGTCGGCGGCGCGCAGGGAGGGCCCATGGGTATAATGCCGCATCAACTCCACCAGCAGGGCCATCACCAGGAAAGTTCCCAGGATGGCGATCACGTAAGCGCCGAGGCGGGTTTTTTGGCAATCGGTTTCCGAGTTCATTTGGCGTCGTGCTCCGCGATTGAGATTTCGGCCGCCGGCGGCACGTAAACGTCCAGCGCCTCCGCCATCCGCGGGTCTCTCAGCGGATAGAGCGGGTGCCGGTTGAGGGAGGAGATGAAAACTTTCATGAGCACGCCGGCAAAGAGCAGCACGCAGCCGGCGTCGGAGATCAAACCGGCGGTGAGAATGGAATCGGCATGAAGCGCGGGCATGATTTGGAATTCCATATCGACGAAGTGCATGAGCCAGGCCCACGCGGCCAGGGGCAGCATCGCCGCCAGTTTGAGCTTGAAGTCAATGCGCAGCAGCATGAGGAAGGGCACGAAGAAATGGCCGAAGATGATGACGTATTTGCCGACGGCATCCCACGTTCCCTTTTCGCGCAGGACATACCAGAAGGTTTCCTCCGGCATGTTGGCGTTCCAGATGATGAAGTATTGGGAGAAGTTGACGTAGGCCCAAAAGACAGTGAAGGCCAGGAAGAGCGAGCCGAGCATGTAGTAGGTGTTCTCTCTGACCAGATTCCGCAAGACACTCGTTCGTTGCAGTATCATCGTAATGATATAGACGGTGGGCAAAGCGACCCAAACCGAAGCGGCGAAATAGGTCACTCCGTACATGGTGGAATACCATTCGTCCGCCAATCCCTTCATCCAGAGGATCGACGCCAGGGTCAGCGTCAGCGCGAAGAGCACCACGCCCAGGGCGGAATAAAAACGCATTTTGCGGGTGCATTCGACCGAGCCGGTTTCGTCCTGGCGCAACGACCAGAAACGCAGGCGGTTGGAGAACAGCCACCAAATCCCGAACAAAACGAGCGCCGTCACGTAGAAGCCCGGCACGGTGAACAGCGGGTACTTGGCGGCCACCGCATG
Source organism: Verrucomicrobiota bacterium (assembly GCA_049517295.1). Classification (GTDB taxonomy): domain Bacteria; phylum Verrucomicrobiota; class Verrucomicrobiia; order Limisphaerales; family Palsa-1400; genus JBEKSF01. The sequence goes on along the minus strand of JBEKSF010000010.1, from coordinate 41,349 downwards.
GCTGGGGTGGGCCTGTTGGCTGGATTCGAGCCAGGGATAGAGCTTGCGAGCCAGAATGGCGATGGGAACAAACAAAATGATCATCGGGAAGCCGAGCAGGCAAGCCAGATGCTCGCACACCCGGCGTGTGGCCACCGACCAACTGGCGTCGAAGAGATGATGCATCATGACCAGAAACAGACCGCCCAGGCAAAGGCTGAGGCAAAACATGAACGCCAGCAACCAAGAGAAACCAAACTGTTTTAAACCCAGTCCGCTGACTGCCGTTCCCAAGCCCAGGCCAATCGCTCCGGCGACGATCAAGATGACTGGTAGATGCCGGTACTTCGACAAGTCCAGGTCGTACGCCGATGCGGATTGATGATTGGAATTCATAGACTATTTGACATAGGGGCCGCGCTCCGGCTCGGGCACGTCCTGCGCCGTCGCCAGTTGGCTTCGTTCCAGAACTCGCACATAAGCGATAATGGCCCAACGGTCCTGGACCGAGACGTTGGCGCCATAAGCGCCCATCAAATTCTTGCCTTGGGTGATGGTGTTGAAGATTTCGCCGTCGGGCATGTTGATGAGCCGTTGATCGTGGAAATTGGCCATGCCCACCATGCCGTATTTGCTTGTGATGCCCTTGCCGTCGCCAGCGGGGCCGTGGCAGGGCATGCAACTGATTTGGTAGCGCCGCTGGCCGCGCTCCAGCAATTGGCGGGTGATAGGAACCGGATTGACCGGCACGAAATTGGTCGTACCCGCAATGCGCCCGGTGTTCACGGGCGAATCTTCGTAGGGATACACCGGTTTGCCGCCGATGTTGAGCACCGTGCCGTTGATCAAGAGCGGGCCAGTGCGGGCCACCGTGCCGGCGGGAACCAGGCGCGAGGACGAGCCGTCGGGAAAGAAGTCGCTGGGTGTTTGCGGGCGGACTTTGTTTTGACGCGCCATGTCGGGGAACAACTCGATGGACGGACGGCGCGAATGGCCGCCGCGAAAGCCGGCGATAGCCACCACCGCGATGCAACTGACGACGAAGATGAGGAGAAAATAGCGCATTATTCCTCCACCATTTCGATATGCTTGCTGCCCAGCGAGCCGAGCAGGTGGCGGGTTTCCGTTTCCGAGTATTTCGGATCGCCGGTTTCAATCACCACAAAGAACCGGTCGTGCGTGGCCAGGGCAAAGCGGCGGTTCTTGAGCAAGGGATGATGCAAGCGCGGCAGGCGGTTGAGAAAGAGCATGCCCAGCAGCGCGCCGAAGGCCCCGAACAATATCGTCAACTCGTAAGATGGCGGAAACGCGGAGAAGGGGCTGAACATCGGTTTGCCGCCGATGACGATGCGATAATCGTAGGCGTTCATGAAATAGATCATCAACATCCCGGTGGCGTAACCGGTGCAGCCGCCGATGAAGGAAAACCACCCGACCTTCGAGTTCTTCAGTCCCATTGCGCCGTCCATGCCGTGAACCGGGAAGGGCGTAAAGACATCCCACCGCTGATAGCCGGCGTCGCGCACTTTCTGGGCCGCGTGCAAAATGGCCGCGGGCGTCTCAAATTCTGCCATGATGGCGTAAGTGGCTGGCATCAGTGTCTGTCCCCCGTTTTGGCCCCGCCCAAGGGATGGTGCGGGTCGGCTTGTGGCGTCACTCCCTTGACCTCCGCGATGGCGATCAACGGTATGAAGCGAATGAACAACAGGAAGAAGGCGAAGAACAATCCAAAGGTTCCCAGGAATTGGAGAATGTCCACCCAAGTCGGACTGTAATAGCCCCAGTTGGAGGGAATGAACTCGCGGGGCAACGACTCGACCACGATCACAAAGCGCTCGAACCACATGCCGACGTTGACCAGGATCGAGAGAACAAACACTGTCAACATGCTGGTGCGGACTTTCTTGAACCAGAATAACTGGGGCATGATCGCGTTGCAAAATATCATCGGCCACCAAGCCCACCAATAGGGCGCGGGCGCCACGTGGAACAGCGGTCCCAAAATGAAGGGGTCGGCCGCCCGGTTGTGCAGGAACAGAAATCTCTCGTAAGGATTGCCGCTATACCAGGCGATGAAAAACTCCATCATATAGGCGTAACCGACGATCGAACCGGTGGCCAAAGTAACTTTGCACATCAATTCGACATGCCGCACCGTGATGATGTCCTCCAGCTTGAGCATCCGCCTCAACGGCACCACCAGCGTCAACACCATCCCAAAGCCCGAATAGACCGCCCCCGCCACAAAGTAGGGCGGGAAGATGGTCGTGTGCCACCCCGGCAATTGGGACACGGAGAAATCCAGCGACACGATGGAGTGGACCGACAGCACCAGGGGCGTGGACAGGCCGGCCAGGATCAGGTAGGCCTTTTCATAATTGGTCCAGTGACGGTTGGAGCCGGTCCAGCCCAGCGCGAAAAGGCCGTAGCCAAATTTGCGGATTTTCGTTTTGGCCCGGTCCCGCATCACGGCCATATCGGGGATCAAGCCCATGTACCAAAACAGCACCGAAACAGTGAAGTAAGTCGAGACGGCAAACACGTCCCACATAAGTGGGGAACGGAATTGCGGCCAGATGCCATTGGAGTTGGGAATGGGGAAAAGCCACCAGCCGTACCAGATGCGCCCGATATGGATCAGCGGAAAAATGCCCGCGCACATGACGGCAAAAATCGTCATCGCCTCGGCCGCCCGGTTGATCGAGGTGCGCCAGCGCTGGCGCAGCAAGAACAAGATCGCCGAAATGAGCGTTCCGGCGTGGCCGATGCCGATCCACCACACGAAATTGATGATCGCCCACCCCCACATCACCGGATGCTGCAACCCCCAGACGCCGACGCCGGTGGACATGAGGTAAAGAATCATGGCAAAGCAGACCGTCATCATGGTCAAGCTGATGCCGAAGGAGATTTTCCACCACGCGGGCGTTGGGCCTTCGATCACCCCGGCTATCCGGTCGGAGAGCCAGCCCACGCCGCGCTGGTTGGCGACCAGTGGGACGCGCCGCAGGGCCTGCGGCGGCGCCTGGACCTGGATCGGGGCGGCTTCGTTCAATGGGGGCGCGGCCGCCATTAGAGCGCTCCTTTCCCGCCGGGTTCCCGCTGGCTTTCGCCCGGGGAAAAAGCCCCCTTGTCAAACTCCTCGCTCGTGTAGGGCAACGAGTGTTCCTTGTAGTCGGGCATCTCCGGGTTGGGGTTGCGGACCCTGGCCAAGTAGGTGCAGCGCGGTTTTGTCAAGAGGAAATCCAGCACCTTGTAGGTGCGCTCCTGGCTCTTGGCCTTGCTCACGCCGCTGTCGGCGTCGGAGATGTCCCCAAAAACAATCGCTTCCGCCGGGCAGGCTTGCTGGCAGGCGGTCTTGGGCACGGTGCCCTCCTTTTCCGAAAGGCGGATGTGATCGCTGTCGCGCGCCTTGACCTTGGCGGCGATCTTGGCCTGCTCGATGCGCTGCAAGCAAAGGGTGCATTTCTCCATCACGCCACGCATCCGCACCGAGACGTCCGGGTTCTTGACCAGGCGGGCCAGTTGCCATTCGTTCTCGGGCAAATTCCCCTTGTCCGGGTTATTGAGCCAGCGCAGTAATTCCCACTCCCCATCCGTCTCCGTCACCAGCGGGCTTTTGTAGAGGTGATTGAGCGGGCGGCGATTGTAATCAAAGAAGTTAAAGCGCCGGACTTTGTAGGGGCAGTTGTTCGAGCAGTAACGGGTGCCGACGCACCGGTTGTAAGTCATTACGTTCAACCCCTCGTCGTCGTGCGAGGTGGCGTTGACCGGGCAAACACTTTCGCACGGGGCGGCTTCGCAATGCTGGCAGAGCATGGGCTGGGTGACCGCCTGCGGGTCCTCCACCGGGCCGGCGTAATAGCGGTCCAGGCGAATCCAGTGCATTTCGCGGCTTTTGCCGACCATCTCCTTGCCGACGATGGGGATGTTATTTTCACTTTGACAGGCCACCATGCAGGCGGAGCAGCCGACACACCGCTGCAAGTCGATTGACATGCCCCACTGATGCAGGCCGTTGGCCCGCGTCGTGTCCAGCGGATTGGGATAAAGGGGCGCGACGACCGGCGGTTCCTCCAGTTTCATCTTTTGCGCGAAGGCGGGGTCCTTGCGGAATTGCTCCAGGTTGCCCTCCCGCACCACCGGACGGCCCTCCATGCTCCAATGGCTTTGGGTCGTCGCCAATTCGTAGCTGGCGTCCCCGGTGTCGCGCACCAGCGCGCCGGAGGCGTAATACAGAGAGTCGCTGGCGCGCAGCTTGTAGGCGTTGAAGCCCGCGCCGCGCCCCACACGTCCCGTCTTTTCCCGCCCGTAGCCCAGGGCCAGACCGAGGGTGTCGTCCGCCATTCCCGGCTGCACCCAGACCGGGCCGCGAATGGTGCGATTGTTCAACGTGACTTCGACGGCGTGATTGAAAAACTTCTGATTCTGCGCGTTGCGCTCGGTATAGACTCCCAGCGCCTTGGCCGTCGCGGGGCTGAGCAGCACGGCGTTGTCCCAGGTTAATTTGGTGATCGGATCGGGCAATTCCTGCAACCATCCGTTGTTGTTGTGCCGTCCGTCGTCCAGTTTGGCGTCGCGATAGAAAACCACGTCCAGCCGGTCCTTGCCGGGAGCGGGAGCGGGCGTAGTCTGCTCCAGCGAGCGGACCAATTGACCCGCGCCATAAGTGACGTTGGCAACCGGCGCGGCGCTGTTCGCCAAAAAACCGTCGTGCAGGTATTTCTTCCAATCGTCTTCGCTTTTGCCACCAATCGAGCGGAAGGTTTCCCGCGCAATTTCGTACGGTGACGTTGAAGTCAAACCCCCGATTATTGCCAGGACCTCCAGTTCGGTCATTCCGCCAAAAAGCGGTTCAATCAATGGCTGAATCGGCACGAGGGTTCCGTCGGCCGTGCGGGCGTCGCCCCAAGCCTCGAGGAAATGCGCCATCGGCAAGTCCCAATGCGTGGCAGCGTGCGCGGACGGGTTCCATGAAGTCTCATCCTCATGGTAGCCCAGACGCACGACCGTCGCGGCCTTGGCTTGGGCTTGCGGCCAATTGAGGTCGGCGGGGGCGTTGTAGGCGGGGTTGCCGCCCAAAATGACGAGCGTCCGCACCTGGCCGGCGTTGAGGGCAGCGACCAGTTCCGCGAGGCCACCCTCTGTGGAGGGTTGGGTTTGGCGAAACTCGACAGTGCGCCCCACCGCGCCCAAGGTCTCGTTGATCGCGGCCACCAGCAAGTGCGCCACCAAGGGAAGCCGATAACCGGCCATTACCAGGCTCATGCCCTGATTGGCCTTGAGGTCCTGGGCGCAAGGCACGATCCAGTTGTCGTGCGCTTGGGCCGGCGCGCCCAGTTTCCGCAGTCTCTGGTCTCCTTCAAACGGGCTAAGGATGTTGCCCGCCAAGCGGGCCAGCACGGCAAGGATCATGCTTGGGGGCACGCGCAACCGATGGTCGGCATTGACCCCCGTCAACGTGAAAAGGCTCTCCACCGCATAGAGCCGGCTCATCGAATCCTCCCTGCCGTTGAGCGCGCGGCCCCGGGCGAAGCGCCGGATGTTGCCGTGCATGTTTTCCTCGCTGCCGATGAAATCACAATCGAGCGATACAATCACCCGCGCCTCATCGAGCTTGTAAAAAGGAAAGACGGGACTGTTGTAGGCCAGGGACGCGGCCTGACGGCCGAGGTCCAGATCGACCGGTTCATAGACATGCCAGCGCGCGGCGGGGAGTTTCGCGGCGATGGCCTGCCGCAGGCGGGCGCGCGAGGGGGAGCCGCTTTGTTCCATCAAAAACGCCAGCCCGCTGCCGTCGCCCTGCGCATTGCCGAGCGCCGTCAAAGCGTCCAGCGCCGCCTGGCGGGTTGCGGCCGATCCATTGAGCGCGAAGCGCATGGCACGGTCCGGATCATAAAGGCTCAACACGGCCGCCTGGGCCAGATGATCGGTTCCCCCGTTGCTGTCCGGAAGGTCCGGGTTGCCCTCGATCTTGGTGGGGCGTCCTTCGTTGGATTTGACGACGAGGGGCACGGCGCCGCGGCGGCTGGGCATGGCCGTGGCAAAGTATCGCGGCACACCGTGCAAATAACCTTCCGGCATCTTGACAAAGGGATAAATCTTTTCCACCGGCCGCCGGCACCCCGTCACCCCCAAACCGGCCAGCAGGAAGGAAGCGGACATGATCTTGACGAAATTGCGGCGGGAAACCGGATCGGTGAATTCGGACGCGCCGGCGGGGAATTCACGCTCCACCCACTGCCGGAATTCGGGCGTCTCGGCCAATTGGTCCAAACTGCGCCAGTACTTTGGCCCAATCTCCGGCTCCGGACAAGATGGAGGTATTGTTTTCATCGATGACACGTCGAACAATTTTGCAATGACTGAACTTTCCAGTCGTGGACAAAGCTCTCACCCATGGCCAACTGCGCGTCCGCGTTCGGCGCTTTCCAATCCAGGTCCGTAATTTTATCCAGGGAGCGCAGGCGCCGGGCGGGGTCGCGATGGCAATCGAGGCAAAAGGACATGCTCAACGGCTTGGCATGAAAGACCTCGTCCATGTGATTGATCGAGCCGTGGCACTCGACGCAACTGACGCCGCGGTTGATATGCACCGAATGGTTGAAATAAACGTAATCGGGCAGCTTGTGGATTTGGACCCACGGGATCGGGCGGCCCGATGCGGCGCTCTCCCGCACCAACTCGAGGCGCGGATCGTCCTTGAGCACCTGGTTGTGGCAATTCATGCACACGGCCGTGGCGGGGATGTTCGAATACCAGGAATTCTCCACCCCATTATGGCAATAGCGGCAATCCAGCCCCAACTGGGTGACATGAACGCTGTGAGGGAAAGCCACCGGCTGGATTGGCTCGTAGCCGACGCGCGTGTATTTGGGCGTGAAATAATACGCCACCGCGCCCGTGACGGCGGTGCTCACCAGCAGCGCGCCAATAATGATATTGCGCGGAAGCCGGTTGGTCCACTTTGGAAAAACATCAGACACTTCTCAGCCTGTGATAGAGTGCGTCACGCCCCAACCACTGCAATAAAAACGCCGCGATTGTTGTGGCCGCGCCGCATCTCGTCAACTGTTTTTTTGCGCCTCCGCCGCAACGACCGGCACAAGCGAAACTTTGACAAATTCCGACGAAAGGACAAGCAAACCCGTTCGTCACCGCAGAGTGTTTAAGGACTGCCGGCTTTTCTGACAAGCGACTTTGCGGGGTTTTGCACGAATTTGGCCCGCTTAATGTTTTCCATTAGCTGCCATACTGTGTCCGCGGCGACATTGCCTGGGCTGTCGCGGCGCTTGACGAACGCCATGCGCCTCCTAACATGCCTGACTGTGACCGAGAGCCGCACCCGCGCCGCGCAAGCGCTCATCATCCTGTTGGGCGGCCTGGCTTTGGCCGTGGTCTTGGCCTTCCACAATATCACTGACGGCGACCTGTGGGCCAAGCTGGCCATCGGCGAAACGCTTTGGAACACCGGCAGTCTCCCGCGCCACGATCTTTACGCCTTCACCCCGACACTCCCGCAATACATCGACCATGAATGGGGCGCGGGCGTGGTCTTCTATACGCTGCTGCGCTGGTTCGGGCCGGCGTCGCTCATGGTCCTGAAGATTGCGCTGGCCCTGGGTTTGCTCGCCGCCGGGTATTGGACGGGACGGCGGCAGGGTTGCGATGCGAACGTGCTTCTGCTCCTGGCCATTCCCGCGGCGGCATCCATTCTGACGGGGTACATTCCGGTGGTGCGCTGCCATGCGTTCACCTTTTTCCTGTTTGCGGGGACGCTGTTTTGCGCGGAGGAACTGTGGCGCGGGCGGCGCTGGCCGGCGGCGGTCCTGCCGCTCCTGACCCTGGCGGGCGCCAATCTTCACGGGGGCTTTGTGGTCGCGCTGGCCGTTGTTTTCCTGTATTGCGCCGCCGGATGCGCCGCGCGGAGGAATCCGGCCCTGATGGTCTTCACCGCGGGGGCGTGCGCGGCGGTGACGCTGGTGAACCCCTACGGCCTGGATTTTTGGCGCTACCTCATCCCCGCCCTGCTCCACCCGCGCGCCCGCATTGCGGAGTTCCGTCCGCCCGCGCCGCTGGCCTGGGACGATTTCACGGGATTCCGGGTGCTTTTCGTATTGACAGTCGTGGCGGTGGCGGCGGGCTGGAGGAAGGTTTCGGCGAAGAATTGTTTGGGGTTGGCGGTGCTGGCGTTGTCGGCCGCGCTGGGATGGCGCAGCCGGCGGCACGGCCCGTTTCTTGGGGCGGCGGCGCTGGCCTTTGCCGGTCCGTACGTTGAAGGCGCCTGGCAACGGCTCGAAGGACGCTGGAAGATCGACCGCCTCATTGCCGCCGGCGTTGTGTATGTGGGCGTCGCCATATTTGTCGCAATCCGATTTCTGCCCGGCGCGTCGTTGCAGCCGCTGGCGCCCGTGGGAGAAGACCCGGTGCGGGAAGCGGACATACTGTCGCTGGCTGGCGCCAAAGGGAATCTGGCCACGCCGTTCGCCTGGGGCAGCTATTTGAGCTGGCGCTTGTATCCGGCCATTAAAGTGTCGATGGATGGCCGCTACGAGACGACTTATCCCGAAACGACCTTCGATCTGAACAACGACTTCTTCGATCATCAAGGCGATTGGTTCCGGCTCTGCCGTGAGTACAAGGTGGATTACGTGATTCTGGATTTGGGGGCCGAGCGGTTGCGCGTCGAAGACCTCCAGGGGCGCGGTTACGTTTTGATATGGCAACAGGAGGGCCTTTCCGCGCTGCTCTGCCTGCCGGAGCACGCCGCCCTGCTGCGCCAGGCGGCCGCCGGGCTGCCGCCCGCGACCATCGACCCGCTGGACGTGCGCGCCCGGCGCCAGGGGCGCGGCGGGTGACGCTCCGGCGCCTGGGGGGGAACGCGGGGGCTGAAAGGTTAGGAAGCGGGAGGGCAAGAGATGGGTGCTTGTCGTGCATAAAAACCGGGAAAAACTCAAAATAGTGTTAATAGTTGATAAGTTCCGCTAATTGTCTTGCCGCGATTCTATTTGCAAACGCCTCTGGCGCAATTGGTTAGCGTTATTGGACGGGTGGCAAACATTTGGAAATAGAGTTGAAAAAAATGGGAATAGAGCGAATCGTTTAAGGCCACCGCGAGGAAAGGGAAGCGCATCTAAACTGGAAAGAGCCTGATTAGCGACCCGGAGGACCGCGAACTTTCAAAGAGCAGCGGTGGATACCGCGTAACAGGCTCACTGTTACTGCATCACAATATCATGCCTCGGCATTATTGCAAGGGGAGAAGTTGGATTTTGGCGAAGGCCGATTCTTCGCCAATTTGGCATCGCACCACGAGCGTATGCTAATAGATCCTTTGCTTTTGCGGGGCGCGTCAGGCTTTGCCGCCGAAGCTCACGTAGTCGTCCAAATCCAGCAATTCGACCCAGGAGTGGATGTCCTCGCGTGTCTTGGTGACCTTGCCGACGGCTTCGACGAAGAAGGCGAGAGTCTCGGCATCGCTATCCGGCCCCCGTTTTTCCATGAAAGAGGACCATTGCTCGATTTCCCAATCCGAATGCTTGTTTTTGGCGTTGGCATTGATCCATTCGAGGATGGCGCCGTCGCCCTTGCCTGTGGCTAATTCGGCCTTCAGTGCGTCGGGGTCGATTCCCAAGAAGCCGAGAATGCGCTGGTCCAGTGGACAAGCATAGTGGTATTCCCCGTTCTTGCCGGCGAGGGTGGCCCGTCCCTTGTCCAGCATGCGCGGCAGGGCGGCATAGCCGCCCAAGCGGCAGCGGGGACTTCTGGGCGGGCGTTGGGTGAGATCGGGAGCGTTGACGTTAGGCGTGCTCATTTCTATATCCTTTCTTGATGTGTCTGAAGGGTCGCTTCATTCGCTGGCAACATAAGGAGTAATTCGAATTGTGCAACTGGGGAATAAATTGCCTCTCCGCAAGGAACGGGACACGGCAAAATGTTCCAGTGTCCCGTTTTCTCCCGTTGCCGGCCTGAACTGCGTCGCCGCAGAAAGCGCGCAAATCAAGGGGATTTGGCATCATCCGCCAACCTGCGGGAAAGATGGCAGCACTCCTGCTGAGGGGGGATGTGACTCTAAAGAGCTATGAAATCATTATTGTTGGTGGGCGGATTGCTCGGATTTGGAATCGGCATGGGATGCGGCATCATGCAAGGAGATTCTGTGGGTTCAATACTTTGGCACGGCTGTCTGGCGGCATACGTGATGGCGATGCTGCTGGCCTGGTGGGGCCGCACTTGGCGCAAGAACCATCATGAAGCGTTGCACGAGCGCGAAAACTCCACCCTCCCGTCCCTCCCAGTGGTCACACTGCCGAAGGCATCTAAGACATGAGCGCCACACTTTGCGAACTTGAACCACGTCCCGAAACGGCCGAGCAACGCCGCTCGACGCAAAAAGCGCTTTGGCGCCGTTATTCCCGCAGCGGCCCCGGCAGCGCGACTGAGAACAGCCTGGTTGAGGAGTATCTTCCTCTGGTCAAAACCATTGTGGGGCGCCTGGCGATGACGCTGCCCTCGCACGTGAACAGCGACGATCTTTACAGCGCGGGGTTGGTGGGCCTGCTCAACGCCATGCGCCGCTTCAATCCGAACAATGGGACATCGTTCGAGACTTACGCCCGCGTGCGCATCCGCGGGGCGATATTCGATGAATTGCGCCGGCTGGATTGGGTCCCGCGCTCGGTGCATGAGAAGGCCAGGAAGATCGAAAAGACCATGCAGGCATTGACGCAGCGTGACGGAGCGATCCCGACCAACGCGCAAATGGCCAAAGCCCTGGAAGTGCCGCTCGACCAGTACGAAGATCTGCTGGAGGAGATTCGGCCCACGACTTATGTCTGCCTGGATTCCGTGCAAGGGGGCGACGGCGAACGCGGGGCGTTGCTCTACGACGTCATCGCCGACCAATCGCAGGGCAGTCCGGAGGAAGCGGCGTCGCTGCGGGAGTTGGCGGGGCTGATCGAAGAGCGGATGCAGCAGTTGCCGGAAATGCAGCGCAAGGTGCTGGCGCTCTACTATTATGAGGACATGCGCCTGCGGGAGATCGCCGAGGCCTTTGGCGTGACCGAATCGCGCATCTGCCAGATTCATTCGCAGGCCATACTGGCCATCAAATCCCTTTTGCAACGGGAGGACCCCGAGGTATTCAACGGACCGTTGTGATCTTCTCATGATTCTCATTCTCGGCGCGCTAATAGTCATTGGATCGGTCATAGGCGGATTCACCATGGCCGGGGGCAATATGCTGGCCCTGCTGCATATCTCCGAACTGATCATTATAGGAGGCGCGGCGCTAGGGTCGTTGGTGCTGATGTCGCCGAGGCAAGTTTTGATCGACCTTTTCAAGCAAATTCTCGGAGCATTGAAAGGATCGCCCTATAGCCGCAAGGCTTACGATGATTTATTCAAGGCGCTTTACGAATTGTTCATGCTCGGACGCCGCGGGGGCATGGTGGCGCTGGAGGAACACATCATGGCGCCGGAAACCAGCCCTATTTTCTCCAAGTACCCCGACTTCCAGAAGAACAAGCATGCGATCGACTTCCTCTGCAACGGATTGCGCCCGATCATCGATGGCAAGATCAAGCCGGATCATTTGAAGCTGCTGCTGGAGATCGAACTGGACGCGATGGAGGCTGAGCACGAACGACCGGTTGGAGTCCTGACCAAGGCGGCCGACTCCATGCCGGGATTCGGCATTGTGGCGGCGGTGCTGGGAATTGTCATCACGATGGCCTCGATAGCCGGACCCATCGAAGGGATTGGGGAGAAGGTCGCCGCGGCGCTGGTGGGCACGTTTTTGGGCATCTTCCTTTCCTATGGCTTCATGAATCCGCTGGCGGTCAACATGGAATTCATCAATGTGGCCCAACTGGCCTACATCCGGTGCATAGCCGCCTCGGTCATCAGTTTTGCCAACGGCATGTCGCCCATCATGGCGGTGGAAGTCGCCCGCCGGGGCTTGTCCAGCGAAGTGCGGCCGACATCCGACGCGCTGGAAGTGATGCTCAAGGCACTGAACCAGACGGCAGCCAAATGAGCAAACAGAAACATCATGGGGGCGCCTGGAAGGTAGCCTACGCCGATTTCACCACGGCGATGATGGCACTGTTCATCGTCCTTTGGCTCACGTCGCAGGATCAGCGCATCAAGGACGCCGTCGAGCGGGCTTTTCGCAATCCCTTCTCATCCGTCACCAAGGAATCGGTTGGGATCATTCCCAACAAGGACACGCAGGCTGTGCGGACGGAGACCGGGAATTTCGACTCCGCCTCCGCGATGGAGTTGACGATCCTCCGGCGTCTGAACCAGGACCTTGCCAAATCCCTGGTATCGGAGAGCGAGGACCAAAGCGCGGTCAAGCTGGACCTGACTTCCGAAGGATTGTGCGTCAACGTTTTCGACCGTTCACACAAGCCGATCTTCGAGCCTCAATCCATCAAATTTACTCCCTACGGCGACTGGGTTTTCTCGACGCTGGCGTGGGAAATCGCCCGTTACCACGGGTTCACCGTCGAACTGGAGGGCCACACCGAAAGCGGCAACCCGCCGATTCGGCCCGACTACGGCGATTGGGAGATTTCCGCCGACCGCGCCAACGCGGTCCGCCGCAAGCTGATTGAACATGGAGTTGGCCGTTCACAAATCACCAAGGTCGCGGGCTTCGGGGACACGATGCCGATGCCAGAGTTCTCTTCAACCAACGATATCAACCGCCGGGTGAGGGTGCTGTTGAATGTTCATTTGCCGACCAAGAAGGCCTGAAGAAAGCCAAACTCATGCCTGACACATTTATTCCATTGACCGGGGCGACCGCCACCGCCGGAGGGCGCAGTGTCACTGAGTTGAAGGTGCTGCCGCAAGCGGAGGCCACGAATTTCCAGCCAATGACCACCGTGGGGGCGTCTTCTTCCGCCACCAAAGCCTGCGCCGGGCCCTCCGTAACCCTGCAACGCCGGGGGGATGAGGTCAGCGCCATTCGCATCGAATGCGGCTGCGGCCAGGTGATCGAGTTGGCATGTGTTTATGAAGGGTCGGTCACCGGCCCGCAATAAAGAGCCGGCAGCGCCGCCGGCTCAAAGTCATTTATGATCGGCTGCGGCGCCAAATACGCAAAGCACACCTTGCCATCAATGAATCAGTTTGGACCACTTGTAAGGCTTCAAATATGTGCGGAAAGATCGAGGTATTCGGCAGTTTTCTCCCGCTTCCAGTGGCAACAATTGCCCGTTGGGGTGGGGTTGGCTTTTGCAACCCGTTGCAAATCAAGGTGTTTCTCACCATGGCATGGTCGTTGCTCCAAGGCTCCGTCGTGAATGTCAGTTTATTCCAAGCCGCCTCCGCGCTGGACGCCAATGACCGTTGGCAGGAGGTGATAGCCGACAATCTGGCTTCCAGTTCGGTGCCCGGTTACCGGCAGCAGCAACTGTCGCTGGCGGCGACGCAAGCCGGTTTGATGCCGGCAAACGGAGGCAGGAACCTACCCCAGTATTTTACCATTCCCAAGGGCACGGTCACGACCAATTTCACACCGGGCGAATTGAAATACACTGGCAACAACAGCGACCTAGCCATAGAAGGCAAAGGCTTTTTCCAAGTGCAGCTTCCCAACGGCTCGGTCGGATTGACGCGCGATGGGGAATTTCAAGTGAATTCCAAGGCCCAACTCGTCACCAAAGAGGGCTATCCGGTCCTGGGCAGCGGCGGCCCGATTCAACTCATGCGGGGCAACTCGGCGCCGCTGTCATTTTCCGCCAATGGGGAAATCAGCCAGGGAGACGCACCCCGCGGGAAACTGAAACTGGCGGAGGTGGAAGACCCGCACAAGCTGACGCAAATCAGCGGCGGGTATTTTGTGGCGGAGCACGGCGCGGTGACAACGCAAGCGAGCACCTCGACATTGCGGGAGGGCTACCTGGAAGGCTCCAACACATCCAGCCTGGTTGAAATGGCCAGCATGATGACGGCGATGCGGGGATTCGAGGCAAACCAGCATGTCATCCAAATCCAGGACGATCGCCTGAGCAAAACGATCTCCGAATTGGGCAACCCATCCTAACCTATGTTACGCGCACTCTACTCCTCGGCCTCGGGCATGGAAGCCCAGCAAATGAATTTGGACGTGATCTCCAACAACCTGGCCAACGTCAACACCACCGGATTCAAAAAGAGCAAGATTGAATTTCAGGACTTGCTCTACGAAACCACGCGGGCCGCCGGCGCCAATCAGGGCAACGGGGACCAATTGCCAACCGGCATCCAGGTCGGCCACGGCTCGCGCGCGGTTGCGACATCCAAGATATTTACCGAAGGGGAGTTGACGCAAACGGGGGAACGGCTGGACATGGCCATCCAGGGCGACGGGTTCTTCCAGGTGCAGATGCCCGACGGCACGCTGGCCTACACGCGCGATGGGGCGCTAAAAACGTCTTCCACCGGGCAAGTCACCACCAGCGACGGGTTGCCGGTGCAGGGAGGCTTTCAACCGATTCCCGTGGGGACGACCGCGATCACGATCTCGCCCGACGGGGAGGTCACGACCAGTGGAGCCAACGGGACCACGAATTTTCAGGTGCAATTGACCCGGTTTGCCAACCCGGCGGGTTTGCAGGCTATAGGGCGGAATTTGTATCTGGAAACGCTGGCATCCGGCACGCCGGAAACGGGCACGCCCAATCAAGCTGGCTTTGGCAGCCTTCAGCAAGGCTACCTGGAAATGTCGAACGTCAAGGTCGTCGAGGAAATGGTCAACATGATCGTGGCCCAGCGCGCTTACGAGGTGAACTCCAAGGCCGTCCAGGCGTCCGACGAAATGATGCAACAAAGCAACAATTTGCGCCGTTAATGAATCGCAATGACAGATTTGTCCGCCTTGCAGTCCTCACTCTGCTGTTGGCGGCGGCTTGCCGGCTCGATGCCGGCGAACCGGCCACTTTCACCCTCGCGCCGGAGGCCAAGGTGGACAGCACCGGGATTTTTTTAAACCAACTCATGGGTTCGTCTTCCGCGACATTCCCCCATCTTCGTTTGGCCCCCGCTCCCAGCGTGGGCCAAACGACCTCCCTTTCCCGCCAGCAAATCATCGCCCTAGCCAAATCCGCCGCTCCGTGGCTGGATACCACCAATTGGTCCGGCCCCGATCATGTTTGCGTCAGCCGCCGCACCCGCTCGCTGGAGGAGGCCGAGTTGACCGGTCTGCTGCGGGCGGTTTTGCAGCGCGACTATGTGGCTGATCGCGGCGAATTGGAAATCCATCTCAGCCGTCCATGGGCGGCGGGGACGGTGCCAGACGAAGCGCTGAGCCTGCAGATCACCGAACTGCCGGCGGCGGGCATGATGCCCACAGTGGTGGCCGGTTTTGAAATTTGGTGCGGCACCGAACGGGTCGGCGCCTGGCAACTGGCGCTCCAAGCCCATGTCTGGCGTGATTTGCCCGTGGCCCATTCCCAGTTGTCGCGGGGCCAACTGCTGCGGGACGCCGACATTGTGATGGAGCGGCGGGACGTGCTGGTGCAGCGGGAGCCCTGCGTGCAATTTCCGGTGGCCGACGGCCAACTGGAGCTGGGATCAAGTGTAGCGGTGGGAACGCCGGTGTGGAGCCGGGACGTCCGCGCACGTTCGCTGGTTCACCGCGGACAATTGGTGGAGGCGGTATTTCAGGACGGCCCGCTGACGATCTCCCTGAAAGTGGAAACGCTGGAGGATGGGGCGCTGGGGCAGATGGTGCGCGTGCGCAATCCCAAGACCCGGCGGGAACTCTCTGGCAAAGTACAAAATGAAGACCTCATACTTATCGCTCTGTGACGCGGCCCACCTGGGCCTGCTCCTGTTTATATTGCAATTGACGACGCTGGGAGCGGACTCGCTCTGGAAGGAGGATGCGGCCCCCACGTCGATGTTCGCCGATAAAAAGGCGCACCGTGTCGGGGACATTGTCACGGTGATCATCCAGGAGAACAACGGGGCCACGCGCAACAACAACACGACCACGGCGCGTCAATCCTCCATTGATGCCAGCGTCTCCAGTTTTCTTTATCCGGCCGGGGCCACCGGATTGCTGACCAAGGGCGGCCAACTGCCCGCGATGAACATGGCGGCCAAGAACAGTTTTAACGGCGGCGGCTCGATCGCCAACCAGGAGACGATCACCGCCCAACTTGCGGTCAAGGTGATCGACGTTCTGCCCAATGGCAACCTTGTGGTCGAGGGCCACCGCCAGACCGCCTTCTCCGGCGAGAAGCAGGACGCCATTCTCCGCGGCACCGTGCGCGCCGATGATGTCTCGGCCACCAACACAGTTTACAGCTTTAACATCGCTGACGCGTCGATCCAGTTTATATCCCACGGCAGCGTGACCGACAGCCAGAACAAGGGGTGGTTCACGCGAATCTGGGACAAGGTATCTCCGTTCTAAGGATTGAGATGCGCCGCCGACTTCACCCGCTATTTTGTTTTGCCTTGATCGCGGCCCTGCCGGCCGTGGCGGCGGGGGGATCGCGCATCAAGGACCTGGCGATGGTCAGCGGGGCGCGGGACAATCAATTGGCCGGCTACGGTCTGGTCAGCGGGCTGGCGGGCAACGGCGATAAGAACCCGATCGAGACGATTCAGACGCTGGTCAACCTGCTGCAACGCTACGGCCTGACAGTTCCCTCGACGACATTGTCGGCCAAAAACGTCGCCATCGTCATGGTAACCGCCGACATTCCCGCCTTTCTAAAGCCCGGGGAGCGGCTGGACGTGATTGTTTCGTCGATGGGTGACGCCAACAGTTTGCAAGGGGGGGTGCTGATCCAAACGCCGTTGCTGGGCGCCGATGGCAAGGTCTATGCGGTGGCCCAAGGCCCCCTGTCCATCGGCGGACTTTCCGCCGGCGGGGCCGACGCGTCGGTGCAAAAGAACCACCCCACCGTTGGGACGATTGTCAATGGCGGCCTTGTGGAGCGAGAAATCCCGGCCACCATTATCAGCGACAACCACTTGGAATTGGTCCTGCGCAATCCGGATTTCACATCCGCCTCGCGCATGGCGGCGGCGGTCAACGAGAAGTTTCACGCCAGTTCGCTTGCGGTTGATTCGACGACGGTTCGCGTGGGCCTGCCGCATGATTGGGCCGGTTCGACGGTAGATTTTATTTCAGAGGTGGAGAGCCTGGAACTGACGCCGGACGTTCCGGCGCGTGTGATCATCAATGAACGCACGGGCACGATCGTGGCGACCGCGCGCATTCATATTTCCAGTTGCGCGGTCTCGCACGGCAATGTGACCATCAGCATCGCCTCGGCCCAGGACGTATCGCAGCCGCAGGCCTTCAGCCAGAACGCCAGCACGCAGGTGACGACGCGGACCGACGCCAAGATCAAGGAGGACAAAGGCTCGATGGTCGCCCTGCCCGATTTGCCGACGGTGGAAAAAGTCGCCTCGGCGCTGAATTCACTGGGAGTAACGCCGCGCGACATGATGTCGATGTTTGAGGCGATGAAACAGGCCGGCGCGTTGCAGGCGGAACTGATCATGCGGTAGAATGAAAATCGACGGCCCCCATCCACCGATAGACGCTTCCAAGCTGCCGTTGGAATCGCTGGCTGGCAACGCCCGGCTTTCGGACAACGAGAAGGTCGCGGAGGTGTCGCGGCAATTCGAGGCGGTGCTGTTGCGCCAGATAATGCAGAACATCCGCAAACCGGTGCTGGCATCCAGCGAAACGGAGTCCACCACCAACAGCATTTATTCCGACATGATTAACAATCAACTGGCCGAGAGCATCAGCCGATCGGGGGAATTCGGGCTGGCCCGCAGTTTGCGGACGCAATTGGGCCGGCAGGTGCTGCCGCAGGCGCCGGCGCCGGGCCACATATCTGAAGGCAAATGATTTCATGATCAAAAGCATCCAACTCCTGATCGACGCGTTGCGCGAGGAATTGCAGACTTATGGCGAGATGCTCGCCCTGCTTGACCACCAGCAGAAATGCCTGGTCGCCCGCGCCGCCGGAGAAGTTTTTCAATCCATCAGCCTGATCAAGGCGCAAGGATCGGCCATTCTGCAGGCCCGCAGCCGGCGGGAGGAATGCCGGCGCCTGGTGGCCGAAGATTTCCAACGGCCCCAGGACACAAGTTTCGCCAGTTTGATTCCCATCCTGCCCGCGGACTACCAACCGCTGTTTCAGGCGCTGGTGGAGGAAAACAACGAACTGTTGACGCGGGTGCGGCGCCGGGCCCGCCAGAATCATCTCATGCTGCGGCGCTCCGTCGAGATGATGCAGGAATTGTTGAACACACTGTTGCCCGCCCGCCGCGCATCGGTCTATGACGGAACGGGGAGCTGCCAGGCGGCGCCCGCCATGCCGCGCCGGCTTTACGAGGCTGTGGGCTGATTTTATGCTCGGACTTTTTGGAACATTGGACCTCGGCTCGCGCGCGCTCGCCGTGCAGCAGCAGGAGATGGAAATCTCGGGCCAGAACGTGTCGAATGTCAGCAATACCTCCTACGCCGAAGAACAGCTCAACATCCAGGAGTCCACGCCGCTGGAAACACCCATTGGCGAGGAGGGCACGGGAGTGCAGGCCACGTCCATCACGGAAGTCCGCGATGCCCTGCTGGACAACCAAATCCAGGCCGAAGGCAGCGTAACCAGCTCGCTCACCGCGCAGCAAACGAACCTGCAGAACGCCGAGGCTTATCTCGATGAACAGATCAGTTCCACCAGTTCCAGCACCACGCCCGACAGCGCCAACGGGTTGGCGGCGGACTTGTCGAATCTGTTTGGCTCCTTTGAAAGTCTCTCCACCGACCCGTCGGATCTGTCGTTGCGCCAGACGGCGGTGCAAAGCGCCCAGGAGATTGCCACGCAATTCAACCAGGTGTCCTCTCAACTCTCCGGGGTGCGCAACGATATAAACACGTCCATCCAAAACGATGTCACCGGGGCCAACCAGGACCTTGCCACCATCGCCTCGCTCAACCAGCAGATCGTGGCAGCCCAAGCGTCGGGCGGCACGGCCAACAGCCTGGTCGATCAGCGCGAGGCAACGTTGGAGGACCTTGCCGGCAAGGTCAACATTTCGACCTCCGCCCAGTCCAACGGGGCCGTCGATGTGAGCATCGGCGGCGTGACGATGATTTCCGGCATCACCAATTCCGACAGTCTCAAGACATACGACGCCGGCAACGGGCAATTGCTCATCCAGGCGCAAAACGCCGGAACGCCGCTGAGCTTGAGCGGCGGGAGCATCGAGGGCGAAATTACCGCGCGCGACGGCGCCCTGGCCAGTTTGCAAAGCGGCGTCAACACTCTCGCCACGCAGTTGATCACTAATGTCAATTCGATTTATTTCACAGGCTACGATCTCAATGGGAACACGGGGCAAGACCTGTTCACCGGGACGGGCGCCTCCGACATCGGCGTCAACAGCGCGGTGGTCTCCGATCCGACGCAATTCCAGGCCAGCGGGACGGCAGGTGCGGCGGGAGACAACACGACGGTGCTGGCGCTGGCGCAATTGGCCAACCAGAACATATCCGGCCTGAACAACCAGACATTCTCGGAGAATTACGCGCAGACTGTTTCCGATCTTGGCAATTCGATTTCGACGGTCAATGACCAGCTCAACAGCAGCCATGCCGTGAGCCAGATGCTGACCAGCCAGCGGGCATCGGAGAGCGGGGTGTCAATCGACACCGAGATGACCAATCTGATTCAGTATCAAAAGGCGTACGAAGCGGCGGCGGAACTGATCACGACGTTGAACCAAATGATGCAAACGGTCGTCACGATGAAATCCTCGTAATTAGAATGCTGATCCTATGAATGTCACAACCACATCCTTCTCGACGAACTTCCTGGCCAATATCAGCCAACTGGAGGCGCGCCAATCCACCCTGCAAAACGAGGCGACCACCGGGCTGAAGGTCCAGGAGCCGGAGGACGACCCGGCCGTAATGAACCAGGTGCTCAACCTCCAAACCGAGGCCAGCGCGGACACCCAGTATCAAAGCAACATCACCCAGTTGACCGATTCGGCGACGACGGCTTCCGACGCCCTCAACAGCCTTCAGACCATCGTCGAGGACGCGAGCGAAATTGCCACGGAAGCCGGCGGGGTCGATTCGTCCACGCAGCTATCCACTTACGCCACGCAGGTCGGGCAACTGATTCAGGAAGCCGTCCAACTGGGCAACACGAAGGACGCCAACGGGAACTACATTTTCGGCGGCACCAACACGGGCAACCCGCCCTTCACCGCGGCGACCGATGCCAGCGGCAACGTGACCTCTGTCACGTACAATGGAAACACGTCGGTCGCCAAGAGCGAAATCGCCCCCGGTCTCACGGTCTCCGCCCAATCCGTGGGCGAGAACAATACCGGCGCCGGCGCGAGCGGCGTTTTTGCCGACAGCCGCACCGGGGCCGACATTTTCAATGACTTGATCTCGTTGCAGCAGAATTTGACCTCGGGCAACACCAGCGCCATTTCGACCACCAACACCCCCGCGTTGAGCAAGGACGAAGACAACGTGGTCACCCAAATCAGCGCCAACGGCGTCTTGCAATCCACGCTGGAGGCGGCGGGCACGACAACGACCCAGCAAACGACCGCGTTGGATACGCAAATGTCCAACGACACGAACGCGGACCTGGCCCAAACCCTCACGCTACTGGATCAAACCCAGACGGCCTACCAGGCCACGTTGCAGAGCGGCGTCATGGTGGCCAGCCTTTCCCTGTTGGATTTCCTCCAATAACGCCGTCGCTGATATCAATACTATTTAGTGACACTCCGTAACCTGGGCAGCCCTGGTAAATTGTAAAAGAGCTACTGGCGATTTAAACGATAGAAGCGAGCGGGACTGTTCGTGGCGTCGGGATCGCTCAGGCTCAGCGCGCCATTTTGGAGGACGGTGACGTTGGTGAGCGGCGTCCATTCGATGAGGTCGCTGCTGGCTTCGATGGCAAGTCCGTTCAGGCTGGTCCAAGGCCAGAGGGCGCCGTTGGTGGTGTAGGCGCCAATATCAAGGACGCCGCCGGGCTGAATCCGCGGCGCGCCGAGCATGACGACGTTTGGCGTCGGCGTGAAAGCCACTTGATCCAGCCAGCCGGCGTCCAAACCGACGGAAACGCTTGGGTCTTTGATATAAATCCACTTGAGGGTGTGAAGGCCGGAGGCGAGGGGAAAGATTTCCTGCTGCCAATCAACTTCTCCCGAAATGGCGGCGATCTCGGTGGTGTCAATAAAACACTCCAGGAAATCAAAATCCTGCTCCGACGACACTTTCCACCAGAAGGTCAATGCGCCCGGCCCGGTGACGGTGGTTTGCAAGACGGATTCCTGGCTGTTGGAGATATGGCCGCTTTGCGCGGCGGCGACGCCGTCTTGTGTGATGTCCGTCTCGGTAAACCAGGGCAAATTGCCGCTGGTGGTCCAGACGAGGTTGGTGGCATTGAGCGCCTGGGCCAAAGAATACGGAGAAGGCGGAATTGAAACCGTCACCTGGGCGACGCGGGTGGAAGCGGAACCGATTGCGTTGGAAACCAGGGCCTGGTAATTGGCAACCTCCGCAGTACCCAGATTGGTGAGGACCAAATCGGCATTAGTAGCTCCGGAAATGTCGGTTCCGTCGATCTGCCATTGGTAACTCATGGGTTGAACGCCGACCGCCCGAGCGTGCAACCAGACCGTTCCGCCCAAGCTCACGATTTGATTGCCTGGCTGCACCGTGACGACGGGAGCGCCGTCGCCAAGCAAAACGACTCCCAATGGTTCATACATATCGGCTTCGATACCAATGGCGTTGGTGAAAGTGCATGGAAATTCCAGTGGCGATGATCCGCCGCTCAGGACGCTGCCGTCGGCTGTCAGGGCGAGAAGGGACTGAGGGTTTGCGGCGATAGCGACAATATTCGATGCGCCCGGAAACGGATCGGCGGTAAAACCGTCCCAACCGGCGACCGTCCCGTCCGCGCGGACGGCCAGTGAGCCTCCAGAGGCTGCGGCCACCGCTATGACGTTGGATATTCCTTGAGGGATATTGGTGGGAGTTGAGGAGCCGATCCATTCGGCTACTGTCCCATCGGCTCGCACCGCGAGGTTTTTGTTGTTGTAGCTTGCTGCTATGCCAACAATATTGGAAAGCCCCGCCACTGGCACACTGAGGGAGGAGGAGTACGACACCGACACCGAGCCGTCGCTGTCCAAGAGCAGGTATGAAGTCCCAGGGCCGTAACCTGAAATCGCCGTGACGTTGGATGGCCCCAGTGTAACAGTGGGTGGCTCACTGTAGTACGGCCACCGGGCAACGGTTCCATTCATTTCCAACGCCGCACCGTTGGCGGCGAGCGCGGCCACGCCAGTCAGGGAGGGCGCGGCGTAAGGTCCCTCTTGAACTACCGTGCCATCGGCCCGCAGGGCGCAAAGATTACCAAGCGAAGCGGAACCTTCTGAGGTCGTGACTTGCACCAAGTTGGTGAATTGCAAAAGAAAAGCCTGATTGGTGTTGAGGCCATATAAGTAATTAGTTGACACGATGGCTTGGGCAACGGACAACTGCGCTTTGGCGCTGCTGACCTGGCCCCAGGCATTGCTGACGATCAAATTGTAATAACCTGCCTGGGCGTAGCTCAGCGGACCCAGAATAAGGCCGGAGTTGGTGGCGCCGGGAATATCGACGCCATTGAAACGCCACTGGTAGCTCACGGGCTGGGAACTCCGGACATTGACGGAAAAGACAGCCGAACCGAAGATCGGCGCGACTTGATTGCCGGGCTGCGCCTCGAAGTAAGGAGGGGAATTGGTGACCGTCAAAACAATGGCCGGGCTGAGAGCAACGCCGAAGAGGTTGCTGGCCAGGAGCGTGTACGTTCCAGATTGGGAGAGCTGGAGATTGGTCAAGGAGAGAGGGGTGTTTGTCGCGCCGGTGATGGCATCGCCGTCGAATGCCCATTGGTAGTCAATGGGAGCCGTGCCTTGCGCCGTCAACGAGAAGAGAACATTGGCGCCGACCGGAATGTTGGTTTGGATGGGTTGGCCGGAGTAGAAGGGCGGACTGAGCACGGTCAAAACAGCCCCCGAGCTGAGGATGGATCCCAGGGCATTGCTGACAAGAACACTGTAGGTGGCGCTGTCCCCCATCTGCGCGTCGCTTATCAGAAGGTCGGCGTTGGTGGCGCCGGAAATGCGGCTTGAATTAGTTAGAAGCTGGCCGTTGATGAACCATTGGTACTCCAATGGCCCCTGTCCGGTGGCGGCGACTGACAGTGTGATATTGGAACCGACCAGCACACTCTGGCTTTGTGGGTTTTGCACGACACCCAGCGGCCCCTGAAAAGCCACAGCAAGGCTGCAATAATAGCCGGCGCCGATGGCGGTCACGCCGGCCAGTCCAACCGGAGAAAGCGCCTGGCCGTAATTGACGTTTGATTGCGAGGCACCCCAGCCGATGACGGTTCCATCGGCCCGCAGGGCCAGGCTATGCGCAGCCCCAGCGGCGATCGCGACCGCGTCGGACAATCCCGCGGGAACATTGGTTTGGCCAAAGACGTTCTGGCCCCAGGCCACGACCGTTCCGTCGGACCGGAGCGCCAGACTGTGATACCTGCCCGCCGCGATGGCCACAACGTCGGACAGGCCCGATGGGACATTGGTTTGGCCAAGAGTGTCGTTTCCCCAGGCGACAACCGTGCCGTCGGACTTGAGGGCAAGGGTGTGCATTTCGCCCTCGGCGATATCCACCACGTTGGATAATCCGGCAGGAACGTTGCCATAAGTATCGGTCCCCCATGTGACAACCGTCCCATCGGATTGCAGCGCCGTGCTGTTGAACCAGCCGCCAGCGATGGCGACAACGTTGGACAGGCCGGACGGAACATTGGTTTGGTAATAAGTGTTGTCTCCCCAGGCAACAACGGTGCCGTCGGATAACAAGGCCAGGCTATGTCTGCCGCCAGCGGCAATTGCCTTAACTCCGGCTAGATTGGCCGGTGGCAAGAACGTTTCGCCATCGGGATATCCCAGTTCGTCCGCATATCGTCCCCAAGCCGTGACGGTGCCATCGGCATTGAGAGCCAAGTTGTGTCCCCACCCGCCCGCTACCGCGACCACCTGTGTGAGCCCTTCTGGAAGCAGCAGTTCGCCGTAAGTGTTTTCGCCCCAAGCCCCAACAGACTGGCCACCGCTGCCGGCAGATGGAAGAAGCAGGAGTAACAATAAGAGCGAACGGGAGGCAAAGGACTGTATTGTGGCGTGAGTCCATTCAACCTGATTGGTTATCGAAAGTTTCATAGGACACAAAGCTCCTTTCGTTTCCGTAGAAACGTTGCTTAACTTTTTCTGTTCGCGCGACGGGCTGGATGCGACCAGCCATTGCGTCGCAGAGAACGGGCTGTCAACAAGCAGCACAGACGGTGCCAGAGTGGTTGCGTGAAAATTTGACAAGGAAAGGAGGAAAATCGCGCGTGGCAAAGCGCGTGCAACTGGCGAAGAGCGCGTGAAAAATGCACGCATTGCCTGAATGCGGGCGAAGAAATGGGATTTGACGGGCGAAATTGTTCCTGTAGGTTTGGCCTCATGCCGGTGGAAGCATTGGAACAAAAACGCAAGGTCTGGACGGACGAGGAATTGGAAGCGCTGCCCCGCGACGGGCACAAGCGCGAACTTCTGGATGGAAAGTTGATTAGGAGAGTTGGCAAACGGGGGAGTGCGCGGGCGGAGTGATGGGGCGACGGTGTTTTGGACACGCGGCAGCCGTTGGCTGCGCGGCTCAAAGCGGGGTCGCGCTTCGCTTGCCCCCGCACTCCAAATGGATTGCACTTTGTTACGAGCGCGGGCCATCGTGCGGACCGTTGAGTAGGCTCGCAAATATCAGCAATTGCTGGCATTTTTGAGGGTTTTTTGGGGGGGTGAGGGTCTCGTGAAACAGGACGAGTAGGAAAGGGACCAAAGGGACCAAAGGGACCAAAGGGACCAAAGGGACCAAAGGGACTAAAGGGACGAAAGGGACCAAAGGGACGAAAGAAAAGGGGTGGCGCGGGAGGTTGGACGGCTTCGGCGTCTGGCGAGGCGCCGGGCGACAAGCTGGCGGGACAGGTTTCTCCTTGGCCGGGAACCTTGACTGACTAACCTTGACTAACCTTGACTGACCTTGACTTCTTGTGGACTTGGAGGGGGGGACGATTAGGATTCAGATTACGATTAAGATTATGATTATGAGCAGGTTATGACCGGCCTGCGCCATCGGCCACAGCGCGGCAAGCCCGCCTTGACTTGCCTTGACTTGCCTTGACTCCCCTGCCCTCCCCCGGAGGAGGTCAATTTCAACATTAACGTTAAAGGGCCTTGACTCCGAGCGGAGGGGCGATGCGCACGGTGAATTTGCTTCCCAATATGTCAAAGAACGCCAAGGCATCCGCATTGGCGGAGGCCGTCATCGCGTATAGTCCCACATAATAATGGGACATGCAAGCGTTTTTTCGGGATTTTTTTGGGACACCGCAAGGGGTTGATGGGAAGGGGGTTGGGCGCGAAATCGGGACGCCAAAACTCCTGGCGTTGATATATCAGAGTTCCCAGTGGAGTCTTGCGGCGAAAACGGAGACGGGACCGCGATCGCGGTTGAAGGCGGGATCGGCGATGAATTGGTAATCCAAGGCGGCGTGGATGTACCTCCAGATTTGAGCATCGTAGTAGGTTTCGAGGATTTTCTCCGGGCTGTAGCTCAAAGCGCCATCGCCGTCGAGCATGTCCAAGCCGCCGGCTTCCAGGAATTTTTGGTTATCGCGGGAGGCGCCACTGATGATGCCGGCGAGGCCGACGGTGTCGTTGGGGCGGCGCCAGGCCTGGCCTTTGACGCTGAGGCCCAGAGATGCGGTCCAATTGACGTCGGTGAAGGTCCAGGTTTCTTCGTGGCCGTCATTCCAGCCCAACCGGGAAAAGATGCCAATGTTTTTGGCCAGTTCCTGTTCGCCGTTCAACCCAAAGCCATATTTGTAGCGGTAAGCGCGCGCGGCTGAGATGTCCGCACCCGGGCCGTTAGCGTCGAGAATGGCAGTCGCCGCCGCGTAACTGGCCATATCGGCTTCGTTGAGCCAGGCCAGAAACCGAATCACGCCCGGGTGAGCATTGAGGGAGTAACGGCGCTCGAATTCGGTCATCATGGCCCACGAGCGCAAGAAGGGGCCATCGGCGCCCCTGGCGGGGGACATGAGGACCTGGTCCTCGGCAGAGAAGCCATTTTTTTGAGCGGGCATAAGGAAGAAACCGTAGCGCAAGGCCCATTTGGGCTGGTTTAATTCGACGGAGAAACCGGCGGTAAAACCAAGGGTATCCTGGCCGTAATCCCAGGCGAGGTTGCCCATCATCGCCCAATTCATGAACTGGGTGTGCGGGTCGCTGGCGTAGGAGTTGGCGTCGCATATATCCACAGGACTGAACCGGCCGAGAGTGAAAGTGAGGCGGGAAATGTCCCGTTGGCCGGCGAGAGTGAGCGGGTCATCGGGGGCAACCTCCTGTTGGCCGCCCAGGCCGATGGATTGACGGATAAACAAGCGGGCGACATTGAAGTCGGGAACCTGGGTGCCGGCTTTGTAGGCGTCGCCGTTGGGAAAGCCTTCGATGCCATGAGTCTGGCTCAAGCCGAAGCCCTGCCACATCAACCCGTCCATGTGCGCCTCTGCGCCGGGCCAGAGGCGGAGGCCGGCAAACAAATCCATGGTAACTGTTTCCCGAGCCTCGCCCCTGCTGTCGAGGCTGGCCGGGCCGGAGTATTTGGCGGGAAACCCGAAATCGCCCTGGACGATGTCGGTGTTTTGGAGGTGCCAATTCCAGAGTTGATCGGGGACGCGGGAAGCATTCGTTTCCACAGCGGGCATGGGATGCGGCAGAGACGGCGCGGGAGAAGCGTTTGCGTCCAGGGCAAGAGCGGCGACCTGGGCGTTGGCTGGCGCGGACCCGGCGCAAGCAAGGAGCGCGAGAACAACGGCAAAGCCCGCGCGGAGACACGCCCGATTTAGCCTGTCAGACAACATGTAGTGCAGGCTACATTATGTGGTCACAGCACTGCAAACATTTATTTTGTGGAGCATGAAACCGCTTGAGTTTTTAGTGAAGGTCTCCGAAAGTCATGGAATGGGTGAAAGTGTCTGAAAGGAGGTTTCCGTCGGCGGGACGCCGACGGATGCGACCGGGAAGTCAGAACAGATACGAGATGCACCGCTCGCGGTGCTGGTCGCGCACCCCACCAAAATGTTGCCTGAACGGTATTTACTTGGCGGGGGCGAATGGCTATTTGAGGTGCCATGCGTGCTTGTTTTTATCTGTTGAGCCTGCTGGCGCTGGCCGCCGGGCGGTGTGCGGGGCAGCCGGCCCCCGAGGGGGTGAAATGGCCCGGAGCCCAGCCGGACGGCTCGATGCTTTTGCATAATCAGTGGTCGTTGCACCCGGCGGGGAGGCAAATCGAAATGGGGAGTTTTCCGGTCAACATCGCCGTGGATCCCAAAGGGAAATACGCGGCGGTGCTCCATTGCGGCTACGGACCGCATGAAGTGGTCGTGGCCGATATCGAGAAGGGGGCGGTGGTGTCGCGCGCCCCGTTGCACGAGGCGTTTTACGGGATTGCGTTTTCCAGCGATGGGCGGGCGGTGTTTTGCAGCGGTGGCGGGGACGAGGTGGTGCATCGGTTCTCGTTTCTGGAGGGGAAGCTGACCAATGACACGGAGATAAGGGTGCATGACCGGACGATGCGGGCGGTGCCCTGCGGTTTGGCGGTGGACAGGGAGGGCAAACACCTCTTCGTGGCCAATGTGTGGGGCGACTGCGCGTCGGAGGTGGAGTTGGGGGCGGAACCGAAAACGACCGATTTCAGCCTTGGAATCAAACCGGCGCATTTGGCGATGGCGCCTGTGATTCCGCCGTCGGACTTTGACACGATGTCGGCCGACAAGCGGGACGAGGTGGGGTTCTACAGCACGGACGCGGACCATACGTTTCCGTATGGATGTTGTCTGGATGAGAAGCACCAGCGGCTCTACGTGAGCCTTTGGGCGCAGGCGGCGGTGGCGACGATTGACCTGAAGACGGGGCGGGTGCCGTGGAGTTGGCGGGCGGAGGAGCATCCGTGTGAAATGGTTTTGACGCGGTCTGGCAAAGTGCTTTACGTGGCCAACGCCAACCGGAACACGGTGACGGTGTTCGATACGAGCACAGGGGAGCGGCTGGAAACGATCTGGGCGGCTTTCTTTCCCGACGCGCCGCCGGGGGCGACGCCGAACAGCCTGGCGTTGTCGCCGGACGAGAAGACGCTCTATGTGGCCAACGCCAATGTCAATGCCGTCGCGGTATTTGACGTGAGCACGAGGCGAAAGAGCCGGTCGTGGGGGTTTATTCCGGTGGGGTGGCATCCGACGTCGGTGCGGGTGACGCCGGACGGGCGGCGGTTGTTGGTGGCCAACGGCAAAGGCATCACGGCCAAGGCGAACCCGCTTGGGCCGTCACCGGGCAAGAAGACAGCGCAATACATCGCGATGCTCTACCAGGGAACATTGAGCGTGATCGACCTGCCCGCGGGCGAGCAATTTGGCAAGCAAATGGCGGCCTGGACGGCACAGGCATACGCGGACACACCGCTGAAGTCGGACGCGTCGGTGACGGTGATGCCGGCGTCCGGCAATCCGATTCCGGCGAAGGTTGGGGATGCCAGCCCGATCAAGTATTGCATATACATCATCAAGGAGAATCGGACATACGACCAGGTGCTGGGCGATATGGCACAGGGGAACGGGGACGCCAAATTGTGCCTGTTCCCGGAGCAGGTAACGCCCAACGACCACAAGCTGGCGAGGGAGTATGTGCTGCTGGACAATTTTTACGCGGACGCCGAGGTGAGCGCCAACGGGCACGAATGGAGCATGGGGGCGTATTGCAGCGATTTCGTGGAGAAAACATGGCCGCTCAATTACGGGCACAACCACAACGGCAAGTTTCCGTATCCGGGGGAGGGTTATTTCCCGATCGCGACGCCAGCGTCGGGGTATCTGTGGGACCGGGCGAAGGAAGCGGGGGTGAGTTACCGCAGCTACGGGGAATTTGTGAGCAGTTCGGAAAAGCCTCCGGACCACGTGGCGCGGCCGCGAGTCAAGGCCCTGGCGGGGCACTTCGATCCGCTCTACCGCGACTTCGATTTGACGTATAGTGATTTGGACCGTGTGGAGCGGTTTATAGAGGAATTCAAGCGGCTGGATGCGGTTGATCAAATGCCGCGGTTGCAGATCATCCGCCTTCCCAACGATCACACGCACGGGACGACGGCGCTGTTTCCGACGCCGAGGGCGTACGTGGCGCAGAACGATTTGGCGCTTGGGCGGCTGGTGGAGGCGGTGAGCCATTCGCGCTACTGGGCGCAGACGGCGATATTTGTGATCGAAGACGACGCGCAAAACGGCTCCGACCACGTCGATGCGCACCGGACGACGGCCTACGTGGCCAGTCCGTATGCGCGGCGGGGAGTGACGGATTCGACGATGTATTCGACGACGAGCATGTTGCGGACGATCGAGTTGATACTCGGGCTGAGGCCGATGTCGCAATTCGACGCGGCGGCCACGCCGATGTATCGGTCATTCCAGGCGGAAGCGGACTTGCGGCCCTACGACGCGCTGGCGGCGACGGTCAATTTGGAGGAGAAGAACCAGCACACCGCGTGGGGCGCGGAATTGAAAATGGATTTCAGCCGGGAAGACGCGGTGGACGATTTTCTGCTCAACGAAGTGGTATGGAAATCAGTGCGCGGGGCGGACGCGATCATGCCCGAGCCGGTGCATGCGGCGTTTGTCTTCGGGCACAAGGACGATGAGGATTGAAAGGGCGGTCAGGGGATGAGGGCGACGTCCTTTTGGGGAAGCCAGCCGACATGCCTGGCGGCGTCGGCCACTTGCAGCCAGTCGCCATCCTTTGTCAGGACAATAAATTCGGCGCCGTCATGGGCGGTGAAGGCGCTTTGGGACTCGTCCATCGGGCCGCGCCGGGCGACGGCTTCGGGCACGATGACAATGCTGGATTGCGTCCACAGGCGCTCGTCGATGGAGAAAGCCAGGCCGGCGAGCAGCCAGAGGGAGGAGACGGCCAGCGCAATGGTCAGGCCGCCGGCGGCTTTGCCGAATGTCGGCCAGATTTGCCGGGCAGCCAGGACCAGAAAAAACAAGGCGACGCCGGTCGAGGCGGCGACCGTCCACTCATCGAGCGTGAGGCGTCCGGCCCAGCGTGTCCAGCGGTTGCCGGGCAGGGCGGAGGAGGAGGAGGCGCCGGTTTGGGCGCGTACGATTGCGAGGTTGGCGCGGATGTCGGGGTCGCGAGGCGCCAGGTTTTCGGCAAGGCGGCAATCATAAATGGCGCGGCCCAATTTGCCGGCCTTGAACCAAGCGTTGGCGGCGTTGAAATAGATGGCGGGGGAGACCTGGCCACGCTGGAGGATGGTTTCGTAGGCGGAGGCGGCCTGGAGGTATTTGCCTTCTTCGTAAAGTTTGTTGGCGCGCAAAAAGGAATCGGCAACGAAGTCGGCGCGGGCGGAGGCGGCGCCCAGGAGCAAGAGCAGACAGCCGGCGCCCTGCAAGAGCTTGGCGGCGCGGCCCGGCGCGGTGTCCGGCAGATTGCGCAAATCGTCCAGCGCGGCCTTGATTTTAGGGATGAGGGAGGCCAGTTCCTGCGAGGAGTGTTCGGGAGTGTAGCGGTATTGATCGCAGGCGTGGAACAACTCGCGGAGCCGCGCGGAGGCGGCGGGGTCCAATCCCTGGCAGTCATCCAGGACGGCCGCCGTGATGGCGGGGGCGGGAAGGTCCAGGCGCTCGCCTAATTGCTCCTGTAACAGGCGCAGAGCGCCGGAGTAGAATTCGTCCGCGTGGTTGGCGGCGGCCTGGCGGGGCAAATCGGCGAGGCCCTGGCGGACCAAGAGGGCGGTTTGGCGGCGGCGGCGCAACCGGGGATTGTTGGCCAGCTTGTCCTTTTGGCGCCGCCAGCCGAGAGCGCAGAGCCAGGCGGCCGGGGCGAGCGCCTGGAGGGTCAAGAAGAACGGTTGCCGCAGGAGCGGCCGTTGCTCAGCCCGCAGCGCCCCTGGCAGGGGTTTGATGTGGACGATCTCCTGGTTTTGCTGGCCCTCCGGCGCCCCGACAGACGCGATGACGGTCGGCTGGGGCGTGGCCGCGGTGGTGTGAACGGTCAGCGGGATGGGAGGATGGCTCAGGGTGCGGAAAGCGCCGGTTGCAGGATCGAAGAAACTGAACTGAAAGGCGGGGATTTCCTTGATCTCGGCGTTGAGGGGCGTGATGACTTGCTCGAAGTATTTGGAACCCTGGATTTGGAGGGCGTCCGAGGGTTCAAACTTGGCAGTGGGGGGATAGGACTTGAATTCGCGCCAGGCTTGCTCGTTGGCTGGAAGAGAGACGGTGTCAAAGGAGCCACGGCCCTGGATGCGGATTTTCAGAGTGATGGGGTCGCCCACTGAGACGGAGGTTGGCCCGGCCTCGCATTGCGCGAGTGTGAAATCGCCAATGGCGCCATTGAAGGCAGGCGGGGCGCCAGCCGTGGGCACAGGCAGGACGTGGATTTCCGGGGCGTCGCTGCTGATGGTTGCTTGACGGCTGCCGCCGGTCCAGCCGAAGAAGGTTTGCTGGCCGGAATTTATGACCAGGTTCCAGGTGGCCGGGCCGAGGAGCAAAGTGCCGGATCTGGTGGCGGTAACGGGCACGCGGAAGTTAAAGAGGTTGTAAAGATCGTTTCCCACGCGGACACGGGAACGGCCCGGGTCATTGGGGACAGCGCCAATAATAAAGCCGTCGCTGTTGAATATGGGCAGGTGAGGGTCGGAGACATTGTTGTGATAATAGCATTGCAAGTCCACCGGGATGACCTGGCCGACATAAACGGTGTTGGTGGAGGGAACAATGCGGACAAAAGCCGATTCGTGCGCGCCGCCGGGCTGGGGAACATTGCCGCGCGTGACCCGCAGCCTCAACGGCTGGCTGGAGAGAGCTCCGGCATCGGTGTCGGCCGTCAGGGCGGGAATGACGAATTCACCGGGGCGAGTGGGGCGCAATTCCATCGTATAAGTGATCGTGCTGGTGAAGTGGCCGTTGTCAATTACCGTCTGCTGAGATGTGCCGGTACTCCCGAATTCCAGGCCGGGAATGGCCTGCGGGCCGGGCTGGGTCTTTGGAGAGCAGTCTTGGAAGCTCATCGAAAGAGTGGCTGACTCGCCCACGCTGATGGTGTCGCGATCCAATGAGGCGTCGAAGCGCGGGGCGGCCCAAGCCGAAAGGGCCGCCGCCCACAAAAGGAGGCAGCCGCCGCAGACAATGAGGCGCGCCCGCCGCGGCCTGTGCGCGGCGGGCGAAGCGGAGCCGGGCGATGTCAAGGCTGCAAAACCCACCATAAGCAAGACAGTGAATCTTCGCGCCTGTTCATCGCGCAAGCAAGAGGGAATGCGTCAGCGGGAATGTGTCAGGAGAGGGCCTTCTTCCATATCGGCACGCGTATTTTCATTTCGGAAATGACGAACTGGCAAGCGGCAAAGGCCTCCTCGCGGTGAGGGGCGGCGATTTCCATCCAAATCGACGCTTCGCCGACGGGCACCCGTCCGATGCGATGCACCAAACGAATCGACTTGACGGGCCATTGTTTTTCGACTTGATCGAAGAGGAGGTGGAATTGGTATTCGGCCATTTTTTGGAATGTCTCATAGTCCAGCGCGGCAATCGTGCGACCCTCTTCGTCACCCCGCACGATGCCGGTGAAACAAACCACCGCACCGGTAGCGGCGTCGATGTGGCACCCTTGGAGGGGACCGGCTTGGTCGATGGGACTGCTGGAAATGGACAAATGGCGGAGCATAACGGTGGCTTTCAACCACCCTGAACCGGAGGAAACAGGGAAACCTCGTCACCTTCGCGCAGGAGGTAATCACCGCCTTGATAATCGACACCCACAGCGACGAGGATGGATTTGCGCATGGCGCCCAGATTGGGGAATCGGAGGATGAGTTGTTGCAAGAGATCATCCAGCCGACAGCCTGGGGGGACCGACTCGGTGACCTCGGCGGCGCCGGCCAGGTCTTTGAAATAAGAATAGAAATGGATTCGCACTTGCACGATGGCACCACCATAGACGAGGCGGCGGGCAAGGCGAAGTTAAAAGCGATGGCGAATGGGCCTCAGGAGCGGCGCAGCATCCAATGGTGCGGGCGCTTGCAAACGCCGTGGCAGAAGGCCAGGAAGACCTTGGCGGCGTTCAAGACGTTGTCCGGGATCTGCTCCTCTGGGATCTGGCTGGCAATGTGCATGATCAACGAAGTGTCGTTGCTTTTTTGGTTAAAATCCCGCGCCAGGGCGCCCACCCAGACGAAGGCCAGGAATTGTTCTCGCTTTGACATAAGACCCTTTCCATCATTTTTCCCGTCATGGTCGCCGGTTCCGTTGGACATTGGCTGTCCAAGTGAATAACTTTCCATGACGCAAACCTATTTTGCTGAAGCCGTGTTTAAAAGTCGTCCCATCCATTGAGGCCCCATTGGGGTTTCCGTGCCCTTGCTTCGTGTACCCACGGACAGGATAGGGTGTTGGCGGCAAAAGGCAAGCGGAAAGTTTTGTCGGGCTTGGCACAAAACGCCCGGGAAGAACCATTGAGGAATCAACGACACGAAGCGTTGATGCCCGCCTAATGAACGGATCACGCCAAACAAAGCCGCGGGCGGGCGTCAGGGCGAAAGGACGAGGCGGTAAAAGCGTTGCGAGGAGGATTGGAAGCCGTTGGTGTCGGAAAGCGAGAGCGAAGCGCCGGTGGCGACGGTGGATGTTCCTAAATTGAGCCAATTGGCCTGAGACAAATTGGTTTTGTACTGGACCTGGTAGGTTAAGCCGCCGGCGGTGCTCCAGGTGAGGGAAAAGCCGTTTGTTGTTTTGGCCGCGGATCGGAAGGCCGCGGACGGAATCGGCGCCACGCTCACGTCGTCCAAGCCGAAGTAACCGGGATCATTTTCCGCGCCAAAGGCAAGAACAGTGTTGGTGTTATCGGCCGCGACGATGAATTGAAAATTGGTCCAGGCAAAGGCGGGAAAACTGCTGTTGTCGTAGAGAGTGGTTCCGTTCCAGTTGACCAAAAACTGTTGGACGGAGCCGGCAGTTGGATTATCAAGCCAAAAGGAGAGCAAGTAACTTTGCCCCGAAACGGTGGAGAGTGATTGCGAAAGGGTCGCCAATTGGTTGTCCCCCAAAAAGGCGCCATAGCCGCCCGAATGGACCACATCGTAGCCGGAGGAGCTGTCCTCCACCGCATCGTAAACGATCGATCCAAAAGGGAACGCATTGACAACCGTCTTGCCGATCAGAGTCCAGTCCGTGAAATCACCCGTTTCAAATCCGCCATTTTGCACCACCGACTGCCCGATTTGGAGGCTGAAGGATTGGTTCTGCGCGACGTGAGTTGTCAAATTGCTGAAGGCAAGATATGTCGAATAGACTCCGGCGGCGAGGGCATCAGCGCCGGCGGTTAAACTGACGGTGACGTTGGCGAGGGCGTGCGCCGCCAGGACGCCATTGTCCGGGGTCGATTCCAGCCAGTTGGCCGTGCTGACGGCCGACCAGGTCAAGGAAGAGGAACTGGAGTTGGACAAGGCAAAGATCTGGAAGGCGGGGCTAAAGGGGCCGCCCACCGGGCCGATGGCGGCAAAGGCCGCCGCAGGGGTGATGCCCAAAGAATCCGGAGCGCCGGCCAGGGCGTTGATGAGGCTTTGCCCATTTGGCGTGCCCCAGCCGGTGCAGAGGTCGTATCCCGTCACCGCGTAATAGTCATTGGGGCTGTCGGCCCAGATGTTGTTACCGGAGGTGATGTCATGAAAACTCGAGGCATACTCTGTGCCCTTGCCGATGGTGTAGATCGCCGGGTTTAAGAAGCCGACGGATGACCTGCCGGCGGAGACCGCCTGCTGGTTCATTAAGGACGCCAGCGCGGCCCACAACGGGGCCGCGCAACTGGTCCCGCCAAAAGCAGCCCAACTGCCATCGTTATAGGCGACGTACACGTTGTCCGCCGTCAACGCGACGTCTGGAATGTTGCGATGGGCCGTTGAACCTCCGTTGGACGCCATGCTGAGGCCGCTCTGCCAACTGGGAATGGCGTAGTAGGAACTGATCCCGCCGCTGGTCCCGACGTAACTGCCATCGTCCAATCCCCAATTCCAGGCTGTCTCCGAAGACCACGAACCGGCCGGGCCGGTGGTGGTGAGGGTGGTTCCGCCCACCAGGGTGATGTACGGGCAACTGGAAGGCGCATTATCCAAAGACGTGTTATCCACGCCGTTGGCCGAGGTTGCGCCGGTCGTGTAGGCGTCGCTGTCGCCCGAGGCGCAGAAGAATGACTGTCCTTGGGCGTCCATTTCTTTAAAGATGGCGTCGGTCGTTGTGCTGGGGCCGCCGCCCCAACCCCAGGAACAGCACAGTTGCTTGATTTGGTTGCTGGCGGCCATCGCGTTGAGCAGGTCATTTTGAAGCCCGCCCGGCCCGGCCTCAAAGACAACGATCTTGGAGACCGCCGGCGCCATCGCCACGACCATCTCAATGTCCAGCGACACTTCGCCATTGCCGCTGTGCGGCCCTTTTGTCGGCGTGCCGTCGTAGCCGTCGAGCAACACCGTCTGAAGGGGCACCGACGAATAGCCGGCGGCCGTTTCGTAGGCGGAAATGTCGGTGGCATAAAAGCCGTCGAACTCAAGGACCCCCACCAATTGTCCCGATCCTGTCAATGTCACACCGGGAAGATAGGCGGCGCGAAAATCTTTGCCCAAATAAGTGCCATCCGACCCGGACCCCGACCTTGGCGCCGGGTTGAAGGGCCGATTGGATTCAATGCGCAGGCTTCTGGGATGAGGCAGAACAAAATTGTTCAGCCCGCTGACGTCCGATACTGGAAGGGAGACCTCGACTGAAGGGTCGGTGTCTGGCGCATAGAAGACGCGCGCTTCGGTTGGGTGGGAGTAAGTGCGCAAGGTGAGGTGAAAGGCCCTCTGGATGTCGGCCACCGAACCGGAAACGTCGAGCAACAAGCGGTTGGGGTGTGTGGCGGTCACGATGAGGTTGTTGCGCCGGGCAAAGGCCTCCACCGCCGCGTAGTCGTCCTGGGTGGGGCCAAACCTTGCGGTGAGTTGTTCGGGAGTCAAGTAGAGGCGGTAAATCGGGCTTGATGGTTCATAGAGTTGCGCCAGAAAATCATCCAGGCCCCTGGCATCCCGCAGCGGCAGGCCAATGGCCAGATTCAGGCGATTGGCCGCGGGCAGAGTTCCCTTTGGCGCAAGGCGCCGCGAGGCTTCAGGCACGTGGCCGGCGAGCGTTTTGAACGGCGCATCGGCCGCCAGCATCGAGGGCGCAAAAGAAAGAAAGAAGACGGCGCATACACTGCGAAATGAAAGAGGCCCCCTTCCCGCGGGCTTGTCTGAATGGCTGTTGATCATGTTAATCTCCTTTGCCACGCCTGCGTCGGCGCTCCGATTCGCGCCGGGACAATTCCGAGGAACCGTCCCGGCTTTGGTCGAACCGCTTCTGTACGTGGATGAACCTATCCAGTTGGCGCAATCTAGCTTGGCCCGCGAGAGAGTGCCATCAGTTTGGGACGAATGCCCGCCAGTTTGTGACGGCCCGGCCAAGGGCAGGGACAAAAGGCGCGCGGCGGAAAGGTGAAAGTCGTCCCGACATTTGCGGCGCCCGCCCCGTTTAACGGGCGTTTTGTCCCATATTGATCGCTTCCTGGTTGTTGACTTGCTGAACTGTCAACGCGAGAGAGGTTTGGCGCGCGGGCGGAATCCGCTTAAAAGGCATTGCCTGCACAGTTCACTCCCAAGTGAGCGGACGATGCTGACCTTGAGTGAGGAAAGCGCTTGCGTTTGACCGGGCCTCTCTCGTTTTCTTGCGGCGTCAAAATTTCCGCTAAAGTTATTGCGGCGACTTCCGATATATTGGGCGGGAGTGAACCGGACCTACTGGCCTGGAAGTGCAGAGCATTGCAGAAACAAGAGACTGGCGGCGATAGAGTTGACAACAAGCGGCCAGTCAAACGGCCACAGGCCGTCGTTAAGCGAGCACAAAAACGAGCACAGAAAGAACGGAGTCCTGTTATGACCATCTCCAACCTCTCAACCCTTGATTATTATTCCACCGCAATCAGTTCGAACGCGACCAACAAGTCCAAGCAAACCAATCCACTGAGCAACGCCCTGAGCACGGTGGAAGAGGATTTGCAATCGGGCAACACAACGGATGCCTCCAGCGTGGTGTCCGAGATACTCTCCAACGCGCCAAACTCCACATCGGACAGCAGCAGTTCCAACCCTGCCAGCGAAATCACCGACTATTTGAAAACGCTCCAGAGCGCAATCTCTTCGGGAGATACATCCAGCGCGGAGGGTATCTTGTCGAAGCTGAACAATTACCTGGCCGCCAATGCGCCAGGCCAGGGCGCGGCCGGGGCAAACGGCGGGGCCGCATCCGGAAACCCGCTGGGGCAAGCCCTGAGCACGGTGGAAGAGGATTTGCAATCGGGCGACACAACGGATGCCTCCAGCGTGGTGTCCGAAATTCTCTCCAACGCGACGAACTCCACATCGGACAGCAGCAGTTCCACCGACAGCACCGACAGCGCCGACAGCTCGAACCCCGCCAGCGAAATCACCGACTATTTGAAAACGCTGCAGAGGGCAATCTCTTCGGGAGATACATCCAGCGCGGAGAGCATCTTGTCGAAGCTGAACGATTACCTGGCCGCCAATGCGGCTTTCCAACCGACCGGCGCCGGCACGTATTCGTCCGACGGCACAGTGACCGCCGCCTCCACGACGACCGACAGCGCGCTGAGCGCGTTGGTTTGAACTGATTGATCAGAAACGAGAACCCGATTAAAGGAGCACTATGAATATCACATCCGTCACCAGCCAAACGTCCTCCATTGCGTCCACTGGGGGCGCAACCACCGTGGCCCAACTTGAGAAAGAGTTGCAGAGCCTGGAACAGCAAATCCAAAAAGAAAACCAGAGCAAGGACGACTCCAAAACCAAAGAGAAGATTCTCCAGGAGTTGGAGTCGGAGATTCAGATGATCGAGATTCAAATTCAGCAGGCGCAGGCCAAGGCCGCGAAGAAGAGTTCCGCTAACAAGACTTCAACCCGATCCGGCGCGACCGCCTCAGAGCAGGGCAACCCGGCGCAGCAGAGCATTTCGGATCAGGCGCTCGACGCGGTGGCATAGGACCGCGGCGACTCGTCCCCGCAGCGACAGGATCAGCAATCCCGCGCTGGTCCTGTCCCCGAGTTTGATGCCGGTCCCGGAGGGGGGCGAAGGCGTGTCACAAAGCCCCCAGGGCGCGCTCCAGGTCCCGGATTCCCCTGGACATTGTGAGGCGTTTGCCACCCTCAAGTATAAGAACGTATTCCCCTTTGCCCATAGGCTGGAGTTCCTTGACGCGGGAAAGGTTCACGATGGCCGAGCGGCTGATTCGCTGGAAGGATTTGGGACAGAGCTTTTTTTCCAAGGCCTGCATGGTTTCGCGGATGAGGTGGGTTTGATTGCCCGCGTGCAGGAGGGCGTAATTGGAGGCCGATTCAATCCAGTCAACGTCCGTGACTTTGACAAAGGTGAGGCGGTTGGAGGATTTGACCACAAAACGGCTCAGGTGGGTTTGCTCGGAGCGGAGTTTTTCGATCAGGACGGCAATGCCTGAGTCTGACTCCCGGTTGTTGGGCTTGGCGATTTGTTCCCGGGCGCGCGCCACGGCTTCGCTGAAACGCTGGCGGCTGAAGGGCTTGAGCAAATAATCCAACGCGTGGACCTCAAAGGCTTTGAGCGCGTGCTGGTCATAGGCTGTGGTAAAGATCACGACTGGCATCTTTCCCCCGCCGATGGCTTGCAACACATCGAAGCCGCTGACCTCCGGCATCTGTATGTCAAGAAACAGCAAGTCCGGCGAATGTTGCCGGATGCATTGGATGGCCTCCCGTCCGGCGCCGCATTCCCCAATGACCGAAACGTCCGGCATCTCCTTAAGAAAGCCGGCGACGCGCTTTCGGGCCAGCGGTTCATCATCAACTATGAGGGCGCGAATCGTCATGGTTCAAATCCAGCGGCGCCTTGGATTGATCGGAAGGGGATTTCGATGGTCGCGCACGCGCCGGTCGGGGAGTTGGCGGTGAGGCGGAACTGGTGGCGCTCGCCGTAAAGGGCTTGCAACCTGGCTTTGGTGTTGGAGAGGCCGATTCCCTGGCCGGCTGCCAGCAATTGGCGCCCATTGAAACCGCCGCCATCGTCACAGACCTCCAAGCGCAACATCTGCCCCAGGCGCTGAACGCGAATGGTGACCACTCCCCCGCTTTCGCGCGCTTCAATCCCGTGCCGGATGGAATTCTCGACCAACGGCTGAAGCAGCAGCGGAGGAACCGCGGCGTCGGCGGTGCCCGGGTCGATCTCCCTGCGGATGCGCAGGCGGTCGCCAAAACGGGCCTGCTGGATATCCAGGTAGCGATTGACAAACTCCAGTTCCTTGGGCAGCGGCACTTCGTTTTGAGAGGAGACCTCCAGGCTCATTCGCAAGAACTGGCTTAACGCGCCCACGACGTCATCGGCGGCTTTGGGATTGTCGTGAATCAGAGTGGAAACCGCGTTGAGGGCGTTGAAAAGGAAATGGGGTTGCAACTGCATCTTTAATGCCTGCAGGTTGGCTTGGGTCAGGCGCGCCTCCAATTCCAGGCTGCGGCGCTCGCGTTCGCGAGTCTCCTGGAGGTGGCTCATGACCCAGCAACCGCACACCACGCACCAATAGATCGGCGCGGCAAACTGGAATCGGAACAGGGCGCGATGCAACGCATTGCCCCATGAGTTGGTCATCTGCAGAGACATCGGGCGGCCCGCAGCGATGCCCGGAGGAGGGATGGCCCCCGGCCCCAAACTCGCCATGCCGTTGGAGCCCGGCACCCATGGTCCATTCGATTGCCCCGCAGCACGAAATGAAATGCCGCCCTGGCCGGCGGCCCCGCCTTCCATCGGCGGCCTTGGAGCGTCCCCAAAACCCCTCGGCCAGCCGGGCATCACCTGCCCCGGACCTCTTCCAAATCCATCAACAACTGGGAGCGGCCCTCCGCCAAGCGGGCCGCCAAAGGCCGTTCGGAGGATCCATTGGCGCGGCGGTCGAAACGTCGCTGTCAATAATCTCTCTTCCACAATGACGACGGCCAGGCAGGCTGCCAGATGCACCAGCAGATTCCGCCGCCATCTCTTGCGGCCAAACGGAAACACGGCCGCCAATGTGACAATGACCGGAGACATCAGCATCCATGGCAACCAGTCGTGCAAGGCGGCTTCGGCGGCCTCGCGCCAGGTGATTTCCACCGGGCCGATTGAGGCGCCGAGATAGAATTCCATGGCAACGACCAACGCCAGCCCCAGACAAAACGCGTTCACCCAAGCCGTCCTGATCAACAGCGTTTGCCACTCCTTTCGCGTCCAGTTCCAACAGGTCATGTTTCCGACATCCCTGAGTGTAACACTATGCAGGGGGAAAAGTTCCGCGGGAATATGGCGGGCCGGCCAGAACCGTTGTCAAAGACTTTGGCGACCCGCAAGAGGAACGGCCCGCCAGCCGACCGGGCCCCAGCCGGGGACGCGCACTACCGCGTTTCGAGGGGTCGCGGCAGGTGGTCTCCAATGGCGGTTGAGATGGATTTCAGTAGTTCGTCCAGGTTCGATTTTCACTGGCAGCACAATCCATCTGCCATAGCCTTGTGCCATCAGCGCTTTTACCTTGTAGGCACCTGGCAGCAATGGGATCATGTCCGGGGTGTCGTCGAAATGGCCGCGATTGTTGTCACGAACGTACTCAATCTGCTTTCCGTTTGAATCGTCGATGTAGTAATCGGTGCGCTGGTAGTAGGGAAATTCAAATCCGACGTCGTTTTTTTCTTCCGTGGCGGAGAAAACTTGCAAGAAGCCATTGGATGCCGAGTTGGCGGCCACAAAGGGATCCGGACCGACCGGCGCGCGCACAACAGCGGACGGTGTGGAGCAGCCAGCCAGAATCGAAGCAATGGCTGCAACGAGAATAGCGCAGGTATTTTTCATAATCCAGCATACCTTAACTTTGCGCCGGCGCAATAGGGAAGCAACCTCCTGTTCCCATCGGCATTTTGCCCATAATCACTGAGGCATTGCCATTCTCGGCGGTTAAAAGACTTCGCAGGTTATGAGTTGGGTGTGAGACAAAATTCTTCAGGTGACGAAAAAGGGTCCCCTCTCTCCGGCTCTCTCCCCGCACGCGGGGAGAGAGGGCAAACGTGGCCCCAAAGGAGTATATTGGGTCGCATATACT
>JBEKSF010000009.1:0-89741 GCA_049517295.1 Verrucomicrobiota bacterium | reverse complement strand
GGCATCATCCATGCCTTCACGCGCAGGAGTTGATCATATTTCTACGAGGGTGAAAAACCGACTGGGGGAAAAAGCGCGTTTTTTTTGAAGATTTATTTCAGCCACAGATTGACGCAGATGGACACAGATGAAAAAAGGCGGAAGAGGTTGATGGAAAGGAGGTTTTGATAAGATTAATAAGATGAACTGGATTTCCTTGAACAAGATTTCAGGGGCCGATGACTTGGGCGGGGTTCCAGTTGAGGTGCCTGTAGAAGGACCAGAGTTGGGGGAGTTTGACCAGTTGGGCGTGGCCATCGGCGAAACTCACGTTGATCGCGCCCGGCAAGGGCTGTCCGCTGGTGTAGGGAACGGAATTGTTGGCCGTCGGGCCGCCGTGGCGCAGAATCGTGCAACAGCCCATTCCATCGGGGTACGCCGTAATTGGAGATTGGCCGTAGTAGAGGTCGCTGGCGGCGCGGTCGGTTTCAAGGGGTGCGAGCTGTACGTATGGGACACATAGTTTGAGGTGTTCCACAATTGGATGGTATCGCCGTTGTGAAGGACGGAACCGGTGATGTTGGTGAGACGGAACCAAAACCCCCAAGCCCGCATTTCGCGCAGAGCCGCCGAGGGCGCAGAGAAGGCAATCATTTTTCCTTTTTTCTCCGCGAACTCGGCGTCTGTGCATGGGAGAATCCATTGGGAATTGGGATTTGTCAATTGTAATTGTCCTGGCGTCTTTGGGGCATTGCGGCTTTGCATTGAGATACGAGGCAGGTTCTTGGAATGGCGGGGTGAAGATTCTGGAATCTGCGTGGCGGCGCGAGGGTAATCGAAC
Organism: Verrucomicrobiota bacterium; assembly: GCA_049517295.1. GTDB lineage: Bacteria > Verrucomicrobiota > Verrucomicrobiia > Limisphaerales > Palsa-1400 > JBEKSF01. The sequence goes on along the minus strand of JBEKSF010000009.1, from coordinate 88,921 downwards.
GTCTCGAGGTATTGCATTTGGCCGCGGCATTGGTAGTCGCCCAAGGCGGACATGCTGCCGACGAAGAAGCCGTTGGAGAGGCATTGGTTGGCGCTGGGCCAGCAGGGGATGGGGCCGGCGTTGGTGGCGAGATGGCCTTCGAGATACAAGCAACAGGATTGGACGATCATGCGAGGTCGAAATGGCTTGAGAGCCGAGTATTGTTTGATTCCCCGTCTCCCCCCTCATGGACGGACACGGACGGACATGGACGGACACGGACGGACACGGACGGACATGGACAAAGCCTAGGCTGACTCCTTTGAATATTCGACATGCCGCCAGAGTAAAAAGCCTCCGTGCGGAAGTTCAGTCCCAAATCAGTCCTTGTTGCAACCCAGAGGGTTAGCGACCGTTACGAATGCAGCCTGGACTGGGAATCACCCGCCGAATTGCAGGCGCGGCTCGGTTTTCAGCATCGCTTCCAGGTTGGCCCACCGCACGTCGTTCATGGTGTAAAAGGCGTTCAGATAGACCGACGCTTCCTCAGCCGGATACTTGCCCAGCAGTATTTCCACAGCCGCCCGCAGCTTGTCGTCGGGCACGCTGGCCGGCAGGTCGTCCACCGCGCCCTCGGTGTGCGCGATCTCCAAGGCGTTGAGAAAGTCGCCCAGCATCGCGGTCCTCTGCTTCATCAGCCATTCGCGCAAGAGATTGGCCGAAACCAGCTCCAGGCGCGGCCGCGCCAGGACCGACGCCATGTCGGCGTGGCGCGTGGCCCGGGGTGTCCGCTCGAAAAAGGCGGGCCGCAGTTTTTTCGCCTCGGCCACGGCGTTCAGGGCGGCGTGATAGAGTTCCTTGTTGTGGTCGTGCGCGGACTCGATGATGCGCACCGCCAGGGCGGGAGACATGAACCCAAATAATTCGTGAGACGTGAGCATTCCAAAAGCTGGGGTTCACATTATTAGGGCGCTCCGCCAAGCGCAAGCCTTTGCTGCATTTCAGAAATAGGGTAGTCAAACCGCGGGGGCGGATTACAATTTGAGGATGGAAATCTACGACAGCCCGACCTTTCGCATGGCCTGCCAGCAGTTCGACCTGGTGGCCGACCGGCTGGAAATATCGGAGAACGAACGCGCCCGCCTCAAGTTTCCGAAGCGTTCGATGACGGTCGCGCTGCCCATCCACCTGGATGACGGACGCACGGCGATGTTCAGCGGCTATCGGGTGCAGCATCACCTGACGCTGGGGCCGACCAAGGGCGGCCTGCGCTATCACCCCGACGTGACGATCGGGGAGGTGGCGGCGCTGGCCATGTGGATGAGTTGGAAATGCGCGCTGGCGGGGCTGCCCTACGGCGGCGCCAAGGGCGGCATTGCGTGCGACCCGCGCAAACTCTCAACCACCGAATTGGAACGGCTGACGCGCCGCTACACGCAGGAGATGATCCCGTTTATTGGCGAGAAAGTCGATGTCATGGCGCCGGACATGGGGACCAACGAACAAACCATGGCCTGGATCATGGATACTTACTCCGTCCACACCGGCTACGCGGTGCCCTCCATTGTGACGGGCAAACCGGTCAGCATCGGCGGCTCGCTTGGACGGCGCGAATCGACCGGGCGCGGCGTCGGCTACCTCATCAACCGTGTGATGGACACCATTGGGATGGAGCCGGGCAAAGCCCGCGCGGTGGTGCAGGGCTATGGAAATGTCGGGTCCGTGGCGGCGTTTTCACTGGCCAAGTACGGCGTCAAAATTGTCGGCATCAGCGATGTGATGGGGGGGATATACAACGGCAATGGCATCGACCTTTGGGCTTTGGAGAAACACATCGCGCAGAAGCGCACAGTGGCCGGGTTTTCCGTTGCGGAGCCGATCACCAACGATGACCTGCTGGTGTTGCCATGCGACATCCTCGTGCCCGCCGCGCTGGAGCGGCAGATCACCGGCGCCAACGCCGCCAAAATCCAATGCCGCATTCTGGCCGAGGCCGCCAACGGCCCGACGACGCCGGAGGCGGATAAGATTTTGGACCAGCGGCCGGAGATATTTGTTATTCCGGACATTCTGTGCAACGCGGGGGGAGTGATTGTGTCCTATTTCGAGTGGGTGCAGGACTTGCAGAGTTTTTTTTGGACGGAGACGGAGGTGACGGACAAATTGTTCCGGATTCTGGAGGGGGCCTTTATGCAGACGCTGGGCCTGAGCCGCAAACAGAAGGTTTCGATGCGGATGGCCGCCTTGAGCCTCGGGGTCAAGCGGGTGCAGGAGGCCAAGAGGATACGCGGGCTGTTTCCGTGAGGCTATTATGTGTCAGACATCACCCTTCCCCAGCCGGCGGGGGGGGACGCGGCGCCGACGGTCAGGGCGGAGGGGGTGTAGTGGGCGCGGCGGGGGGTGCGGCTGGGGGCTCGGCCGGGGGTGGGGCTGGAGGCGCCGCCGGAGGCTGAGCAGGAGGCGCGACCGGGGGTGGAGGCGGGGTTGGGGCAGTGACGGGCGCTTGGACTTGGGCGGGTTTCTTTTTCCCGCCCGCTTTCCTGCGTTTGATGTAGGCGACGCGGCGCTTCTTTTTCTCGGCTTTGTTGAATTGCTTTCCCATAAATCTTTACATTGCTTTCAAAACTGCTTTGTTTGTGAGCGCACTATGAAGAGTTGGCTGCGCGGGTTCAATCCCTATTTGGCGTTTGCGCTGCTTTTTCTTGCCGCCGGCTGCGTCAGCGACAAAGGGAGCAAGGTGAACTATAAAAAAGAAGTGTCCACCATCCGATTGTATCTGGAGGGCAACCGCGCGGAGACCGCCAACACCGGCACCGTCCTGGTCACCCGCGACAAATTCCCGATGACGGTGGAACGGGAACCGTTTTTGACCGAGGCGGACCTGACCAAAGCGATGCTGATCGACGATCCCGGCCCGGATGGGTCATACTCGATCCAACTGGCCTTTAACGAACACGGCAGCCTGCTGCTGGATATGATGACCACCGCCAGCAAAGGCCGGCACATCATCATTTTTTCCCAGTTTCCCATCCCCGGCACCAAGCCGGGCAAGGAGAAGAAGGCACACCGTAAGTCCGATGACGACGAGCAGGAGAGCCTGGTTGCACCCCCCCCCGAGAGCGAACTAGCTGTCCCGGGCAAGCCGCGGCAATCGGCCTGGCTGGCGGCGGTCATGATCCGCAGCCGCAATCCGACGGGCATTTTCCGTTTCACCCCCGATGCCACGCACGAGGAAGGAGCCCGGATCGTGCAGGGATTGAAAAACGTCATCGCCGCCACAAAGAAGAAGAACAAATTCTAGACTCATGGCGCCGGCGCCACAGCCTGTCCTGAAGCCCAAATGAGCAAGCCCGTCCGATTTGCCCTTTATTTGTTGCTCGGACTGTTTTTTTGGCCGGCTGGCGGGATGGATGGGGCGCCAATTGCGCTGGGGCCGTTTCAACTGCCCACGGCCAATCAGGCCCTGTTCGAACCAGGGGGCGAAGATCGATATTTTGTCGCGACACCCGGCAAGACCTGGATCACCGGGACCTTCGGATGCGTCCGCTCGGAGGGCCATCAAATGCACGAGGGGTTGGACATCAAGTGCATTCAGCGCGACCGGCACGGCGAACCGGCGGACCCGATCCTGGCAGTGGCCGACGGGGTGGTGGCCTACATCAATGACCGCCCGGCGCTATCGAATTACGGCCGCTACATCGTGCTGCGGCACCAGGTCGGCGGCTTGGAAATCTACTCGCTCTACGCGCACCTTTCGCAAGTGCAAAGCGGCCTCAAGGCCGGGATGGCGGTCAAGGCGGGGGAGCCAATCGCGGTCATGGGACGCACCAGCAACACCCATGAGCGCATTTCCAAGGAGCGGGCCCATGTTCATTTCGAACTGGACCTTTTTTACAACGACCATTTCACCATCTGGTTCAAAAACCATTATCCGAACCAACGTGACGACCACGGAGTGTTCAACGGCCAAAACCTGGTGGGAATCGACCCGCGGTTGGTGTTGCTGGCCGAGCACGAGCAGGGGGCTCGATTTGATCTGTTGAACTGGATCCAGCATCGGCCGGAACTTTGCCGCGTGCTCGTGCGGAAGACCGATTTTTCGTGGCTGCACCGGTATCCGATGCTGGTGAAGAGCGGGGCCGTCAAGGCGCCGGATCGAATTGCCGGCTACGAAATCGCGCTGGACTTCAATGGGCTGCCCTTCGAGTTGATTCCGCGCACGGCATCGGAGATGAAGGGCAGCGCGAGATATCAACTGGTTTCCGTCAACGAGGCCGAAGAGGAAAAGAACCCGTGCCGCCGGCTGGTCAGGCGGCGTGGAAACCAATGGGAACTGGCCGGCAACGGGATCAACCTGCTGGATTTGCTGACATATTAGATATATAAATTCCCAATATGATCAAGAATGCAAAATACGCGTTGGCCTGGACGGCACTGCTCCTGCTGGCCGGCTGCGCCAGTGAGAATGGCACCACGGAGGCCCTGGGCCGGACACACTCTGCCGCCTACGGGCCGGACAGGATTCATTACGTCACGACCGGCAAGGGCGATAAGACGCTGGTCTTTATCCATTGCTGGGCCGGGAACTTGAGCTTCTGGCGGGAACAAGTTCCGGCGTTGCGTGAAAAAGCGCGGCTGGTTCTCATTGATCTTCCCGGCCACGGCCAAAGCGACAAGCCCCAGACCAATTACACCATGGATTATTTCGCCGGCGCCGTGCTGGCGGTGATGAAGGACGCACACGTGGAGAAAGCCACGCTCATCGGGCACAGCATGGGCGTGCCCATTATTTGCCGGGTTTACACGCAGGCGCCGGAGAAAGTCGCCGCGTTGGTGGCGGTGGATGGAACGCTGCGCCGTCCCGAAATGACCGCCGGCCAGGCCGCGGAGTTTACGGCGCGATATCGCCAGCCCGATTACCAGGCGACGACGAGCAATTCTCTTAAAACCATGTTTCCGAATCCGGCTACGGGGGCCTTGCGCGATGAAGTCATCTCCCAAATCCTGGCGACGCCGCAGTACGTCATGGCCGGCGCGATGGACGGGATGTTCAATTTGGACTTGCCGGACTGGGATTTGAAACAGGTTTCCATCCCAGTCCTGGTGATCAACGCCCATAACCCGATGTGGGATGACAACTATAAGGCTTACGTTCGTTCCCTTTCGCCCAAAACAGACTACCGCGTCATTGAGGGCACGGGACACTGGGTGATGCTGGAGAAACCGGCGGAATTTAATGCCGCCCTGATCGAGGCGCTGACGAAGTTCGATTTGATAGCAGAATAACCTGACTGGATTTTGTCGCGCGCCTGTGCTATTAGTAATTTTCCAATGAGCGCCCACCCAAAAAGTGCGGGGCCAGGGGGGGAACGCGAGTCGGAGGTCTTCCTTTGGCAGAAAGAGGCCTTCACTCTGATTGAATTGCTGGTGGTGATCGCCATCATCGCCATCCTGGCGGCGCTGCTGCTGCCCGCTCTGTCGAAAGCAAAGGAGCAAGGCAAGTGCGTCAATTGCATGAGCAACCTCAAGCAGTTGCAATTGTGCTGGCACATGTACGCCGATGATTACGGAGGAATTCTTGCGCCAAACAATTACATCGACGATCTGGGCGTCGGAACGGACACTCAGACCTCATGGTGCAATGGCGATGCAAGAACGGATACCAATGCGGCCAACATCCGGACGGGGCTGTTGTTTCCCTACAACCGGTCCACCGATATTTATCATTGCCCCTCGGATGTCTCGACCATCCAGGACGCCAATGGCAATCCGCTGCCCCAACTGCGAACCCGGAGCTACAACATGAGTCAATCGGTCAACGGTTATGGGTGGATGGTGGATCCAGAGTTTGGGACCGAGGTCAGCGCCATCGCTCCCTGTTTTGAAAAAATGTCGCAGATCGGAAATCCGTTTCCGGAGCAAACATTCGTCTTTATCGACGAAAACGAAGGCACGCTCTACGACACGCAGTTCGGGTATCCGACGCCGAATGACGGGTGGCAGAATGTGTGGTTTGACATGCCTTCAAACCGGCATAATCAGGGAGGGAATTTGTCATTCGCCGACGGCCACGTCGAACACTGGCACTGGACAGTGCCGGAGATTTCGACAGGCCAGCTACCCCAACCGGTAAGCGTTCCCGTCGAAGTGCCGGACTACCAGCGGATCGGCAATGCGATGAAACTGACCGCCAATTGACAACCTCCGCCGCCTTCACCCCAAAGGTATATGACGCGCAGGAGAGCATTCACTTTGATCGAGTTGCTGGTGGTCATTGCCATCATCGCCATCCTGGCGGCGCTGCTGCTGCCCGCGTTGTGGAAAGCCAAAGAGGAAGGCAAAAGCGTCAATTGCAGGAGCAACCTCAAGCAATTGCAACTGTGCTGGCAAATGTATGCCGATGATTACGGGGGCACCTTTGTGCCCAACGACTACATTTACAACTTTGGCGGATCCAATTCCGGTTATATGAGCCAAACGTCCTGGTGCGCGGGCAATGCGCGGACGGACACCACATCGGCCGGCATTCAAGGAGGGCTGCTCTATCCGTATGACAGGTCACCCGCCATATATCATTGCCCCTCGGATGTCTCAACGATCCAGGACGCCAACGGCAATCTGCTGCCCCAACTGCGAACCCGCAGCTACAACATGAGCCAGTCGGTGAACGGATATCCGCTGCTGGTCGATCCCGAAAGCGCCGCTCCGGTGGACACCTATCAGCCTTGTTTTGCAAAATCCTCGCAAATCACCAATCCGCCGCCCTCGCAACTTTTCGTTTTCATCGACGAAAACGAGGGAACGCTGCAAGACGATCAATTTGGATACCCGATGCCCAACGATGGGTACTTTGGCACCTGGTGGGACATGCCTTCCAATCGGCACAATCAAGGCGCCAACCTCTCCTTCGCAGACGGCCATGTCGAGCATTGGCATTGGGCGGTTCCAAAGATCGACACTCTACCGCCCAACAGCGTTGGCCAGGCGGTTCAGTCCTCCCCGCAGAGTGAATGGCCGGATTACCTGCGCGTTGGCAACGCAATGCGAATTAAACTGGTCGATGGCCAGCCGGATTGAACATGAACAGATCAGTGGCCGGAACGCTGGCGGCCTGCGGGCTGCTGTGGGCGGCGGCGGCAGCCGCCGGCGCGGATGCGTTTGCCGTGAAGATTGAGGTTGATGCGGCGCAGCGGCTCGGTGAAATGAAACCGGTCTGGCGCTTTTTCGGATGTGACGAACCGAATTACGCCACGATGAAAGATGGCCGCCGGTTGCTCGCGGAATTGGGCCAACTGGCGCCCGGCCAGGTCTTTTTCCGCGCGCATAATCTGCTGTGCAGCGGCGACGGCACGCCCGCGTTGAAGTGGGGCAGCACCGGCATCTACGCCGAGGACGCGGCGGGCCAGGCGGTCTTCAATTGGGCGGTGGTGGATCATATATTTGACACGTATCTGGAGCGCGGGGTGCGGCCCTACGTCGAGATTGGTTTCATGCCGCAGGCCCTTTCCACTCATCCGCTGCCCTACCAGCATGAGTGGCGTCCGGGCCAGTCATACGACTTGATCAGCGCGGGCTGGGCTTATCCGCCCAAGGATTACCGGCGATGGGAGGAACTGGCCTATCGCTGGGCGGCGCATTGCGTGGAGAAATACGGCCGCGATGAGGCGGCGCAGTGGTATTGGGAGGTCTGGAACGAGGCGGATGGAAGATCGTATTGGCACGGGAGCCGGGAGGAGTTTTGCAGGCTGCATGACTTCGCCGTGGCCGGAGTGCGGCGCGCGCTGCCCACGGCCCGGGTGGGCGGCCCGGATTCCGCCGGCGGCGCGGGCCGTTTCACCCGCGGTTTCCTGGAGCACTGCCTGCGCGGCACCAATTACGCGACGGGCCAAATTGGCACGCCGCTGGATTTTGTTTCCTTTCACGCCAAAGGATCGCCTGAATTCACCAACGGCCACGTCCGCATGGGCATTGCCAATCAACTGCGCGCCATCGACGCCGGGTTCGCGTTGATCGCGGAGTTTCCCCAATTGCGGCGCACGCCCATTGTGATCGGCGAATCCGACCCCGACGGCTGCGCGGCTTGCACGGCCAGCGTTTATCCGCAGAATAATTACCGCAACGGCGCCCTTTACGCGGCCTACACGGCGGCGACCTTTGGGCGCGAACAGACGCTGGCCGACCGGCGCGGCGTCAACCTGGAGGGCGCGCTGACGTGGGCCTTCGAGTTCGAGGACCAGCCGTACTTCGCCGGATTCCGGGCGCTGGCCAGCGACGGGATCGATTTGCCGGTGCTCAATGTCTTCCGCATGTTGCGACGGATGCGCGGCCAGCGCGTGGCGGCCGCCAGTTCGGGCGAAGTGCTGCTGGAGGACATTATCAAGGGCGGCGTGCGCGGCCAGCCGGACGTCGCCGCCCTGGCGAGCCTGGATACCAACAGCCTGGCCGTGCTGGTCTGGCATTACCACGACGACGACATCGCGGGGCCGGAGGCGGCTGTGGAATTGACCTGCGCCGGACTCCCCGCCGAGGCGCGCGAGTTGCGGTTGTCCCATTACCGGATCGATGACGATCACAGCAACGCTTTCACGGCCTGGAAACGAATGGGCGCGCCCGCCGGGCCGGACCTCGCGCAATACCGGCAACTAGTCGCCGCGGGGGCGCTCGCGCCATTGGAGGACGCGCCGCGCACGGTGGCGGCGCAATCCGGCCAGGCGGTGCTGCGCTTCACTCTCCCCCGCCAGGCGGTGTCACTGGTGGTGCTGGAGTGGTGAACCAAATGCTTTGACAAAAGGCGCGGGGGCGCGTTAAACGGGGGAACATGAACGTCGAATTGCAGGAATCGGTTTTGGTTGTCCCCCGCGCCATAATTGACCCGCTGTGCCGGAAGGTGTTCACACGCGAGGCGGCGGCGGTGGAGAAAGTGGTGCTGGCCAATTGCCGGTTTCTGAAAAGAACCGTGGCGGAAACCGATTACGGCCACAAACAAATCATCCCCTACGTCATCATCCAAAACGAGGACCGATACCTGTTGATCTGGCGGACGGCGCGGCAGACGGAGGCGCGCCTGCACAACCTCTACTCGCTGGGCATTGGCGGCCATATCAACAACACGGATGTCTCGGAGTCAAACACAAATATCATTCTGGCCGGCATGCGGCGGGAACTGGACGAGGAAATAACGGTGGAAACCGAGCGGTCCTGCGGGCTGATCGGCGTCATCAACGATGATTCGACGGACGTATCGCGTGTTCATCTTGGCTTCGTTTTTCTGCTGCGGGCGGGGACGCCGCGCTACACGATCATGGAGCCGGACAAATACACGGCAGCCTGGAAGACGGCGGCGGAGCTTTCGGCCAGCTACGACCAGATGGAATCGTGGGCGCGGATCGCGCACGATTACGTCGTTCACGGCGGTGCGGCCGAGCGTGTCAGAAAGTGGGAAATGGGCGGCAAGGAGCAAGCATAACTCTTGGTTTCCCAAGCGGGCTTAACCCGCCTTGCGCGGCTGGCTTTTTACCGGTTCCACCAGTTTGATCTGCTGCGCATTGAGGATTTTGAAATGTCCCTGCTCATCGTAAAGAACCACGGTTTGCCGGTCAGGGCTGACCATCAGGTAATCGGTGTGCGCGACGACGAATGATTGCTGGTCGCCCAGCACAATCCGAACCGGTCGGAATGGGACCGTCCGCATCAGTTCTTTGATCTCGTCGCCGATCATTTACAGAAGGATAGCCGTTCCTTCCGCTGATGGCAACCGCATTTCCCGCCGCGTTTCCTACCAAACCCGCACCAGGCAGACGCCGTGGCGGGGAACGGTGGCGCTGTAGCCGTCGCGAAATTTGCCTAAATCCTGTTGGCGCCACAAATCGCGCACGTGGCACCGCCCGCTCAAACCGAGGTCGGCCCATTTCACTTCAATGGCGGCGGGGATTTCGTCGCGGTTGAACAGGCCCACCGCTTTGGAGCCGTCGGCCATGTCCTTGGCCCAAATTTCGGACGCGCCATTCTTGACAATGCGCGCGGCTTGCCGTCCAAGCGGGTCCTGGTCCACCGCCAGCACTTCGTCGTTGGCCAGGAGGTTGAAGGTGAAGGGGTCCAATTGCGACATGTCGGCGCCAATGAGCAACGGCGCGCTCAGCAGGCACCAGAGACTGATATGGGTGTACTGCTCGTTGGGCGTCAGGTGGGTCGGGTGCGGGTTGCCCCAGCCGACGCTTCCGACCACCAGCATATCCGGGTCGTTCCAATGTCCCGGTCCGGCATACTTCTCGTGGCCGTTTTGGCCGAATCCGATTCCGGCCATGCTCGACCAACTGTCGCGAATGTCCCCTGTCGTGCGCCAGCAGTTGCCGCCGACCTGGGCGCCCCATTGCCAGACAGCGCCCATCCCGTATTGGCACAGACTGAAAACGAGGTCGCGATCGACCGTGCGCAGGGCGGCATTCATCACTTGGTACGGTTTCATCAGGCGCTGGTGTTCGGGCAGCGATTTGTCCTGGACCTGCGAATAAGAGCACCAGTCGTATTTGAGGTAGTCGAAGCCCCAGGCGGCGTATTGTTGGGCGTCCTGTTGCTCATGCTGCCAACTGGCCTCGAATCCGGCGCAGGTCTTCGGGCCGGGCGAAGAGTAGAGGCCGATTTTCAGCCCTTTGGAATGGACGTATTCGGCCAGGGCCTTCATGTCGGGAAATTTCTCGTTGGCCTGGATGAAGCCGCTGGCGTCGCGTTTCCCTTCCCAACAATCGTCAATGTTGATGTAAGTCCAGCCGTGATCGATCAGTCCGCTGCGAACCATCGCGTCGGCGGCGGCCCGGATCTTGGCGTCATCGACCGCCTCGGCAAAACAGTTCCAACTGTTCCAGCCCATCGGCGGCGTCAAAGCAATCTGGTCCCCGGCCACAATCTTCAATCGCCGGAGGGCGCGGCCGCTGGAATTCTTGGCGCGAATCCGCGCCCGGTATTCGCCCGGTTGGGCCACGACGCCGGTGATTTCGCCGATGGCCGCGTCCCATGTCAGTCCTTGCGGCAGACGATCGACCGTGATCTCCAACGGCTGGAGGCCGGTGACTGAAACGCGATAAAAGAACGGATGGCCGGGACGCACGCCGACAATCGACGCTCCATTGATCCGCGGCGCGTCGGGCGTCGGTGGCGTCAGTATCACGGCCTCCTCACGCGGTGAGGCCATCGATGCCGGAGCAACCCCTGAGTATTCGAACTTTGCGGCGGCCCAATCGGCGTGGTCAAAATCAACGCCCTCGCCCGCATTGCCGACCTTCAAGACCAGCGTTTTCACGCCGGCAATGTCCAGTTCGACCGGCTTGGCCGCCTGCCCTGCGCGCATCACGCCGCTGTGCCACAGATCCCTGCCGTCGCCCACGACAAAAAACTCGACGCTCGCCTGGGTGTTTGTGACTTCGCCATCCACTCCCACGCTGGCGCTGAAATGAGTGGCGCCGTTGACGGCGAGAACAAGGGTGCTGACGGCATGGGTGCCCAGACCGTGCTCGAACTGTTTTCCGCCGATGCTCAAAGCGTGTCCATCGACGGATTGATTGGCGCGCGGCTTGCCCCAATCCTGGCTGACGACATTGATGTCCAACTGATCCAGGCGGATGGTTTCCGCCACAACGACCGCTGGTGACGCGGCGAGGAAAAAAAGAACTGCAAGTGCAACATTTTTCATATCGTTTTGCTCCAAAGCTGTCGCGCGATGAAACCAAGCCGCGCTCCAGACGGGTTCGTCGGCCATATTACTCACAGTGGCCGGCGGATTCCAAGCCGGCAAAGTGAGCGGTTTTTTTGGACCGCCGACGTGGCTCAGCCGGCCAGCCATTTCCAGACGCGCAGGGCCTCCAGCGCGCTCCAGGCCTGGGCGTCGCAGCCGCGCGCCTGGTGCGGCGCGTCGCCGTCAAGTATCTCGGGGAGCTGGCCGAGGCAGGATGTCACTAATAAATTCTCCATGCTGCCCAGGCAGGCCCTGGCGGCGGCCACCGCGGCGGGAGCACGGTCCCACGCTTTAGCCAGCGCTTCGCAACCGGTCGGCAGCATCCACGGCCAGGCGGTCCCATTGTGGTAAGCCGGTTTGCGCTGGGTGTCTTCGTCGCCTTGATAACGCCCCCAGTAAGGCTCCTGCGGATTGTTCAGCAAGTGGCCGTCGGCGCTGAATATGGGCAGCGGCGGGATGACGGGCAAGGGCGCCAATGTGCGCAAGGCGCCGGGAACCAAAAGATGTTTCCAGGCGGTCTCCACCGCGCGGCGGGCCTGCGCGCCGGTGAAAAACCCGAAGGAAATCGCAAACAGATAATTGCAGCGCAAGGCCTGGTCGCGCACTGCGTTGGCCGCCGGTTGGCCGGCGGGGGCAATGAGCAGATCGGCCGGATAGCCTTTGTCCTGGAGCCAGAAATAGTTGCGCAGCGATTCTTCCGCCCGGTCGGCCAGCGCGTCATAAGGCTCGGCGGCGGGCGTGATGCCCACGCGGTGAAGCTGGCGCAAAAGACGAATCCAGAGCGCCTGGATTTCTATCGGATAGCCCGCGCGCGGCGTGCAGGCGGGGTAATTGGTATCCATCCACGTGAAATGCGGCGGACTCCAGATCAAGCCTGACGCCGGGTCCATGCGGATGCCGTTGGGCGTGCCGCGCGTGTAGCCGAGGGCGATTTGCCGCAGGACATCGGCAATTGTGCGCCGGGAATTGTCCACCGGCACGGCGTAAATTTTCTCCCCCATGCGCGCGGCGGTTTCCTCGCACACCACACCGTACCACAGTGGGGCGTCGGAGGTGTCGCGATTGGCGGCGTGGCCGCCGTGGATGGTATTGGGCATGGTGCCGTTTTCCTCGAAACGGCCAAAGCTGGCAAGCAACTCGACGACCTCTCCCACCATCCCGGCGGCCAGCAACCCCCGCGCGCCGATGAACGTGTCGCGGCCCCAGTCCAAAAACCACGGATAGCCGGCAATGATCGTGCGGCCGGCGCCGCTCCGGGCCATGAAGGCGCGCGCCGCCAAAACCAGGCGCCGGCCAAACGAATCGCCCTCCGGCAGCGCCGCGCCCTCCAGCGCCGATTTTTCCCCGGCCAGGCGGGCCGCGGCGGATTGGTTTGTCAAGTTGAACGTTGGCGGGGGCGTCTCCGCGCTGAGCACCACCGTCGCCTCTTGTCCCACCCGCAATGGAATGTCGAACCAACCGGGACTGTAAGCGTCGCCCGAGGGCGCCTGGTTGCGGCTTTGTTCAACCGGGTGGGGGATGCCCTGGCACCATTCCGGCTCGGGCTGGTAGGAGCCGGCATTGCTGAACACGCGCAATTGGCGGTTGCCCGCCGGCGTAAATGCAAACCCGATGCCCCCGTCCAGCGGATGGCAATGGCGGGAAAAATGATCATCGGCGCCGCCGTTGCGATGGGTCTCGGTGTGAAAATTGCGGTCTTCGATATCGACGCGCACAGTAATGCGGACATCGAATTGCGGCGGCAGGTCGGCCGGCAGGGTGCCCGGCAGGCGGGCGAACTTGAAGACGGTGGTGTTGGAGCCTTCCATCATGTCGGCGGTCATCCGCAACTCGACCGTCCGGCTGTCGCCCGCGTCGGCGACGAAGTTCCAGACGGCCGGCGGGCCGACCTGAAAAGCGAGCATGTTTTGGAGATTCAAGGGCGTGATAAAACCGTCGGCGGAAATCCACAGCCGCAGGCGTTTGACAAAAATGTGCCGATCCACCGGGTAATCCGGGTTGAGGTTGGCTCCCAGCGCGCAATCATACTTGGACTCGATCCGGCCCAGATCGACGCACAAGCGGGCCATCGCGCCGCACCCATTGGTCAGCAGGACCAGCGCGTGGGCCGGAGGCGCGGCCAGAACCGCGGGAAATGCGGGCGTGGCCCGCGGAAAGCGCACACCGGCGCGGACATTCTCATCGCCCACGCCGTAGCGCTCCAACTCCAGTTCAGCATCCACCGGCGTGTCCGGCTGTCTCGGGGCAAAGCAAGCAACATAGCCGTCGCGGACTTCGATGGCTTGGGCGTGTTCCTCGATGCCATCCTGACCGGGCCGCAATGTGGCGCGGAACGGGTTGGCGTCCTGCAGCAACAGCCAGTGGTCCGGCGGCACCAAAGTGATGCGGCGGCAGTCGGGCAATGACCAACTGACGACCTGGGGGAAATTCTCCTTGGCGGCGTCCAGCGCGCCCGGCAAATCCGTCCGCGCCCGGGCGCGGTCGAGTCCCGCCAGGCCGCCGAGGAATCCGCGCGCGTCCACGTGGATGCGTTCGGCCAGGGCGCGCCAGGGGCACGGCCCGATTTCCTCCGGCAAAAGCGCTTTGCTCATGGCGGTGATGGCCCACGCCGCTTGGGCGCGGGCGCGGCGATAATCGTCGCCGCTCAGGCCGGCGGGCTTGGGCGAAAGAGCCAGACAATAAGCAGCTCCGGCGGCCAAAGAGAAAACAGCCTTGTCATTCGACCTTTCCAGGCCCGGAGGCGATTGCCCCAGCAGATCGACTTGAAACTGGCGCAAGGCCTCAAAATCCTTCGCGGGAAGCGCCAGGCTATGACCCGCCTGCGCGTCGGTGTTGACCAGCACAAGCACCGTGTCCAAACCCTCGGCTGAATCGCGCCGCAGAGCCAGGACGGGGGAATCATCGGGACTCAGACGCTTGAGTTTCGCGCCGTCGAAAAAGCAGGGGTGGGCCGCCAGCAGGCGGTTGAGGCTCGCCAGTTCCGCCATCAGATTGTCTTTGCTTTCCCACGCCAGGCCGCGGCTGGAATGAACGTTCAATTTCTCCTCCGCCAGCCATTCCACGCCGCAGGTGAAGCCAAAACCGCCGCACACACTGTTGAGAGCGCAGAGACGGTTGCGCATGAGCGACCAAAGCCGGCCGGTCGCCGCCAACCGGAAGTTGTCGTGCGTTTCACTGTAATGCACGTAAAGGCCGACACGCTCGGACTGGCGGATGCTGTAATCGAGGTAGCGCGCCACCTCGCCGCCGCCGATGTTTTGGAAAAGCTCGGAGTAGGCCCATTGCATGCCGCCGTCGGTCAACAGCGCCTCCGTCGCCTCCAGCGGCCCGCCCAGCCCCTCCAATAGGAACAGCGTCTCGGGAAACTCCCGCCGCACCCGCGCCTCGATGTATTCCCAGACCTGCACCGGCACCTTGTAGCCCGCGTCGCAACGGAATCCATCCACCCCGCGCCGGCACCAGGTCAAAAACGCCTCCGCCAGTTGGTCCCACAGTTCGACGTGGCTGGGATTCAACTCCACCAAGTCGCCCCACGTCACGTCCCAGGCGCCCGGGCTGACGAACGTCCCGTCGGCCTTGCGCACAAACCATTCCGGGTGCTCTTCCTGAAGCGTCGAACCCCAGCCGGTGTGATTGATGACCATGTCCAGCACGACGCGCCCGCCGCGCTGATGGACCGCCCGCGTCAACTCGCGGAATTGGCCGACCCCATTGGTTCGTTTGTCAAATTCCACCAACGCAGGGTCGATCGCGGTCAGATTCAGGCACGCATAGGGACTGCCGAAGCGCCCGAACCGGGCGAAAGTGGCGGGCGTCGGCCCGACCGGCAGCAGATGAATGACGCGGCAGCCGAGCGTGTCAATAATATGAGGCAATTCCCGCGCCAGATCGCGCAATTTGCCCGATGGCGGGATGACGACGTATCCCTGGTCGTCCAGCTTGTTGAGTTCCCTCTCCCATTTCTCATCAACGGTCCGCCGGGCGGTTTTCGACGGGCCGAACATGCGCGCAAAGGCGCAATAAATGGTGTTGGCCGTGCGATACGCGCTGGGATGCACGGATATGCCCGCGTCCGCGCCCTCCGGCCAAATCTGCCGGCCGCGCGCGTCGGCGACGTAACCCTTGGCGCGGTAGAAACCGACATCGGTTAGGAGGAGTTCGACCGACCATTGGCCGGGGCCTTGCTCTTGCAGCGGGACATCGCGCCAAAAGGCGACGGACATCGGATTTTTGCCGGCGTGGGTGGCGACGATTTCCTGGCGGAGGCGGCTGGCTTTTCCAAGATTGGTGCGCAGCAGGGCGCGCGTCCCCGCGGGAGCGTCGCGGGGCATGCGGAGGTCAAAGCGGACACGGTCGCCGACGAAACGCAGCAAGCGTTCGCCGGGCGCGGGAGTCATGATCGGCTTATCCATGCCTAATTCTTCTTGGCATTCCAAATCGCCATCATGTCCGGCGATCCCTGGCTGCGCACGCTGTTGTCCGTCAGAATGTCGTCGGTGTTGGCCAGCATTTCGGCGCGCGAAAAGATCAGCGTGTCGGTAAAGTGGCCGTCGAAGTCAACAGTGATGAACTCATCTTTGCAGTCGCGCAAGACTTGCACCAGTTGGCCAAGGTTTCTGATGGGCGCGCCGTTGATCGTTTTGACAACTTCCGCCGTGGGATCATCGTAGCCGCGCGAGAGTTTGTGCGGAAAGAAGCTGGTGACCACCACCAGGCGCTTGCCCTCGGAATCAGCGAATTCATCACACTCGCGCAGCACCGGGTTTGCTTGATCCAGGAGCCGGCCCGTCCAAAAGGCCGCCGCCCGGCCATAGATCAAATCAGCCAGAAGGTCTTGCGAGGCGTCGCAAAAGACCAGCGGGCCGTAAACGAAGTAGGACGGATAGGAACCTTTGAGGAAGGGCACAACGAATTCGGGGCTGGTCAAAACCGGGATTTGCAAGTGCAGGCTCTCGCCGGATCGAAGAACGGTCATCGGCACCGTCCCGTTGGTGGCAAGCTGCTCGATCAAGTACGTAAAGGCCACTCGCAATCCTCCAGGCAGCTTGATCATCGCCTCGTCATCGATCTCCGTGTCGCCAATCCGGGTGATAATGTCCCACTTCCGCAGAGGATCGTCAGCGGGGACGGCTCCGACGGCCTGGACGACGACGCCATGAACAGCCTTGTCCACTTTCAGGAACGAACGGAGGGCGGAGTTTTGCAGCGCTTGCGCCCTGAAATTGACGCTTGGACGCCCATGATATTTGCCGTCCACCATCTTTTTCAGGAACAACTCAATGTCTTCGCAGGGAATGATGTAACTAATGTTCTCGGCCCTCGAAAGATGAGCGAAAGCCAGGCCCACCATCTTGTCCCCAACCACGGCGGGTCCCCCGCTGTTGCCGGGGTTGATGGCGGCATCGACCTGAATGCGCAGCCCCGACGCGCCGTAATTGAATCTGCTGAATTCAATGCGCGAGACAATGCCCTTGGTGATGGACATGCTGGTGCCCCCGGTGGGAAAGCCATAGACCATTACCGCGTCCTTGATGTCCGGCAGTTGCCGGGCGCGCGCGAGCGGCGGATGGCTGTCAAAAAACGTTTCGTCGTCCAGCTTGAGCACCGCCAAATCCGTTTCCGGCGAAATCCCCGCCACCGTCGCCGTGATCTTGTCTCCCGCCTCGTTGGCCTCGATTTGCACCTGGCTGGCGTAGAGCACGACATGGGCCGCGGAAAGTATCCGCTTGCCTTCGATGACCACCCCGCTGCCGACCAACTCGGCTGGCGACTGTTTGTTCCACGGCTTGAAATGGTCGGGATAACGCACGGTGGCGAAGATTTTGACCACCGACTTTTCAATGGTGTCGCCCTTGGTTTCCGTTGCGGCGGCTTCGGCGGAGCGCGCCGGCGCTTGCGCGTCATTGGGCGGCGCGGCGCTTGCGCCGGCAAGGCAGGCGGCCAGGCAGACGAAGGCTGCAAAACGGTGATGGCGGGAGTTTTGCCGCGGGAAACAGGGGCGCTTGTTCATAGTTCTTGGATCGGCTGAACCAATGTTCCAGTCATGCTCCCGTTTTGGCGCCCTTGAAACAAGGAAATTCAAATTACGCCGGGTGGACGAGATACTGCGGAGTCCGCATAGGCGACAGGAGGCAACCCCTCACCCCAACCCTCTCCCCGCTCCTTCGTCGCGGGGCGAGGGAGAAGATCGGGCCGGCGGTGCGCGCCGTGTAGTCCATCCAATGGACTGCTCTGTAAAAGTGGGTTTTCAGGAGTTGCCTCAGAATGTTGAAGCCAAGCGCCAGGATCATCCTTCGCCCAATGCGAGAGAAAATTCATCTTGAAAACCTTGCGTTGAACGCGGCTCTCTCTTTTGATGAAGCCCGTGCGACTCAATCGATGGCTCATTTTCATCCTGGTCGGAAGCGTGACCGGGTGTGTGCGCTATCAGCCGCAACCGTTGCTGCCGGATCGGATGGAGCAGGATTTTCGCGCGCGCTCTTTGTCCGACGACGGCCTGCGCCAGTTCGTGGCAATCATTCTCACCCATCCGCCGCCGGCCTGGCCGCCCAAGGAGTTTGACCTCAAATCGCTGACGCTGGCCGCGCTTTATTTTCATCCGGACTTGGCAATGGCCCGGGCCAGGGTCGCCGGCGCGCAAGCGGCGGAAATCACCGCGGGCGCGCGGCCCAATCCGACCGCGTCCCTGTTGCCCACGTGGGTGGCCAATCCGTTTGCCGGCGAATCGACCTATCTGTTTGGGGCGAGTTTTGACGTGCCCATCGAAACGGCGGGTAAACGCCAGCGCCGCATCGAGCAGGCTCGGCAATCCACTCGGGCCGCGCGCCTGGCCTTTTCCGAGGCCGCCTGGAGTGTCCGCTCCCGTTTGCGCGCCGCGCTGGTCGAGTATTTCTGCGCGCAACGGGCGCTGGAATTGGCCGGCGCGGAAGCAGGCGTGCGGGAGCAGTTGACCAATCTTTTGTCCCAGCGCCTGCAGGCAGGCGAGGCCTCGCGGTTTGAATTGACCGTCGCGGAGACCGACTCGCTTAACGCCCGCATCGCCCTCCGGGCCGCGCAGTCCCGCCAGGCCGACGCGCGCCTGGCGCTGGCTGCGGCCCTCGGTCTTCCGGTTGCCGCCTTGCGGGACGTGCCGCTGGCCTGGCCGGATTTTGATAAGCCGAAAGGGGATGTCTCCCTGGACGCAGTGCAGGGCGCGGGGCCGGCCAGCCGGTTGGACGTGCAACGCGCGCTGGCGCAATACGCGGCGGTGGACGCGGCGTTGCGCCTGGAAATCGCCAAGCAATATCCAGACGTTCATTTGGACCCGGGCTACGAATACGACCAGGGTGAGCACAAATTCTCCATCGGGCCGTCGCTGTCGCTCCCGATCTTCGACCGCAACCAGGGGCCGATTGCCGAGGCCAAGGCCAAACGCGACGAGGCGGCGGCGGGCTTTCTGGCGTTGCAAGCCGGCGCCATCCAGCAAATGGAAAAAGCGATCGCCGATTACCAATTGGCCCTCGCGCAATGGAGCGAAGCCAGCCAGGCCGCGGACAACTTGCGGCGGCGCGTCGAACAGTCCGTCGCGCAGCAAGTGCGCCTGGGCGAGGCGGACCGGCTGACATTATACTATACACAATTGCAGGGCTTCGCCGCGTTGCGCGCGCGGCTGGATTCCTTGCGCCAGGTTCAGGACGCCCTCGGCGCGCTGGAGGACGCCATTCAACGGCCGCTATTCGATGAGAGCGATTGGCAATTCATCATCCGTAAAGGAACTCTATGAGGAACATCCTTCTGACTTGCTCGCTTGCCATCGTGTTCGCCGGGTGCAAGGGCGGCGGCGACAAGAACGACGAGGCTCCGGCCGGGAAGACCGAGCCGGCCGAATACGCGGTGCAACGCAACCCCGCGGGCGAAACGGTCGTGACCCTCAGCCCGGAAACCCAACAGCGCATCGCCCTTAAAGTCGCCCCGCTTCAAGCGGCGCAAGCGCAGCCCGAATTGACCGCCTATGGCTCGGTACTCGACCCCTCGCCGCTGGCCGCCTTGCAGGGCGACATCGCCTCGGCCCAAGCGGCCCTGGACGCGGCGGACAGGGAGGCGCGACGGGCCAAGGCGCTTTTCGAGCAGGACGAAAACGTCTCGCGCAAGACCCTGGAGACGTCCGAAAACGAAGAGCGCATGGCCGAGATCAAGCTCGCCGCCGCGCGGCGCAGCCTGGAACTGGACTGGGGCGGCGTGATCGCCGGCTTGGACGCGCCGGCGCGGAAGGATTTGGTGGACCAACTGGCCGCGCATCGGTCCGTTCTTCTCCGGGTGGATTTGCCCATCGGCCAAACGATGGCCGGCCCGCCGCAAGCGGCTCAAGTGACCCTTGCCGGCCAGACGGCCGCCTATGGCGCCGCGTTTGTTTCCTTCGCGCCGAGGGCCGACCCCAAGACGCTCGGACAGGGATTCCTCCTGCGCATTGATGGGGCGGATGCCGCCTTGGCGCCCGGCGCGGCCGTCTCCGCGCGATTGCGTGTTGCCGGCGCCCCGGTAACGGGTGTGGCCATTCCCGACTCCGCGCTGGTGCGGTCGCGGGGCCGGACGTGGGTTTACCTGGCCCAGCCGGAGAACAAATTCATCCGGCGGGAGGTGACTTTGGAATCGCCGCTGGAGCAGGGGTGGTTCACCACCAACGGCCCGGCGGCCGGCGAGCGCGTGGTCGTGCAGGCCGCGCAATGGCTGCTGGCCGAGGAACAAAAAGCTGACATCCAGGCTGACTGATGCTCCAGTGGCTCGTCCAACATTCGTTGCGGTTTCGCGGCATCGTGCTGGCGGTGGCGGCCATGGTGATCGCTTACGGCTCCTACACCGCCGATCACGCCAAGCTGGATGTCTTCCCCGAATTCGTCCAGCCGCAGGTCGAGGTGCAGACCGAGTCCCCGGGCCTGACCGCCGCGCAGGTCGAAGTGCTGGTAACCCGCCCTGTGGAAAGCGCCATCGGCGGAGCAAGCGAAATGGAAATGATCCGTTCCGAGAGCATTCAAGGCCTTTCGGTGGTGACGGCTCTTTTCAAGGATGGCGCCGACGTTTACCACGTCCGCCAAATGCTGGCCGAAAAACTCTCCGCCATCACAGGTGAATTGCCGGCCGGAGTCAAACCGCCCCGCCTCTTTCCGCTGGTCTCCTCGACCATGGACGTTCTCAAGTTCGGGTTGATTTCGCACACGCTCTCGCCGATGGAATTGCGGGCGTTTGTCGATTGGACTCTCGAACCGCACCTGCTGGCCGTGCCGGGCGTGGCCAAATGCTCGGTCTTCGGCGGCGAAATCCGGCAGATTCAAATCCGCCTTCAGCCCGAACGCTTGCGGGCCTTGGGTGTGTCGGTGCAGGAAGTCTTGGACGCGGCCCGCAATGCCACGGGCGTGCGCGGCGGCGGTTTCATCGAAACACCGGAGCAGCGTCTCTACATCCAAACCGAAGGCCAGAACGTGACCGCCGAGGCCCTCGGCCGCGTGGTCGTCGCCTCCCACGATTCCAAAAGCATCCGCCTGCAAGACGTGGCGGACGTCATCGACGGGGCGGAGCCGAAGTTCGGCGATGCGCTCATCATGGGCGAGCCGGGAATATTGGTGACAGCCAGCGGGCAATACGGGGCCAATACCATGGAACTGACGCGCGGCCTGGAAAGCGCGTTGGAGGAAATGAAGCCCGCCTTCGCTTCCTTGGGCATCGAATACGTGCCCTCCCTCCATCGCCCGGCCAATTTCATCGAGAACAGCCTGCGCAACGTCCGCTCCTCGTTGCTGGCCGGCGGCGCTTTGATCGCTGTGGTGCTCCTGCTCTTTCTCCTCGATTTGCGCACGGCTCTCATCTCCTTCGCCTCCATTCCTCTCTCGCTCCTGGCGGCCGTCATCGTCCTGGATCGCATGGGCGTGACGATCAATACCATGACGCTGGCCGGCTTTGCGGTCGCCATCGGCGTGGTGGTGGACGACGCGATTATTGACGTGGAAAACATCATGCGCCGCTTGCGCGAAAACCGCGCCCGGCCCGACCCGCGCCCGGTCTTCGCCGTGATCCTCGATGCCTCGCTGGAGGTGAGAAGCGCGGTCGTGTACGCCACCTTCATCGTCGCCCTGGTGTTTCTGCCCGTGCTGGCCATGAGCGGCGTGCAGGGCAGGTTCTTCGCGCCGTTGGGCGCCGCGTTTTTATTGGCGACACTGGCGTCGCTGGCGGTGGCCGTGACCGTGACGCCCGCCCTCTGCATGGCGTTTTTCTCCCGCGTCAAGCCGCATTCGGAGCCGCGCTACCTGGTCTGGCTCAAGGAACGGCATCGCCGTGTGTTGCAGGTCCTCAGCCGCCATCCGCGCGTGTTGATGGCGGCGGCGGCGCTGCTGGTCGCGGTAACGGCGGCCACGCTGCCGTTCTTCGGAGGAGACTTTTTGCCCGAATTCCGCGAGGGCCATTTTGTGGTGCAGGTATCGACGGTAGCGGGCACTTCCCTGCCGGAAATGCGGCGCGTGGGGCAATTGATCTCGCGCGAACTGCTCGCCATCCCCCATATCCGCACCGTCGAACAGCAGATTGGCCGGGCCGAAATGGGCGAGGACACCTGGGGACCGCAGCGAAGCGAACTCCATGTCGAATTGAAGCCGAGCACCGGCAGGCAGGAGCAGGAGGTCGAAGAGAACATCCGCCAGACCCTGGAGAAATTTCCCGGCATCCGCACCAGCGTCCTCACTTTCCTGGGCGACCGCCTCAGCGAAACCATCAGCGGCGAAACCGCTCAGGTCGTCATTAATATCTTTTGCGACGACCTCCAGGTCGCCGACCAGAAGGCGCGGGAAATCCAGGCGATTTTGAAATCCGTCCCCGGAACCGACGACATTGAGGAACAATCGCCCCCGGGAGCGCCGCTGCTCGAAGTGCGGCTGCGGGGGGATCGTTTGACTCAGTTCGGCTACCGGCCGGTGGAAGTGTTGGATGCCATTGAACTGGCCTACGCCGGCCAGGTCGTCGGGCAGGTTTACCAGGGCAACCGCGTCTTTGACGTCGCTGTCATCCTTGATCCCGCTCTGCGCCAGGCCCCGCAGGCCGTCGGGTCCCTATTGGTCGAGAACGGCCAGGGGCTGACCATGCCGCTCGCGCAATTGGCGGACATCTACCCGGCCTCCGGCCGCTACCTCATTTCGCACGAGGGCGCGCGCCGCCGCCAGACGGTGACCTGCAACACGCGCGGGCGCGACGTCGAGTCGGTCGTGGCGGACATCAAACGGAAGGTGGCCGGAAGCGTGGCGCTGCCCAAAGGCGCGTATATAGTTTACAGCGGGGCGGCGGAGCAGCAGGCGGCGGCGCGGCGCGAATTGATTTTATACTCGACAATCGCGGGGGCCGGCATCGTGCTTTTCCTGGCAATGGTGTTTCGGCGCGCAAGGAACGTCCTCCTGGTTTTGGCCAATGTCCCCTTCGCGCTGGTGGGCGGCGTTTTGGCGGCCTTGCTCAGCGGCTATCTTGCGGGGACGGGCCAGGGCAGCTTGTCGCTCGGAACTCTGGTGGGCTTTGTGACCCTTTTCGGCATCACCGCGCGCAACTCGATCATGATGATCTCCCATTTCCAGCACCTGGTCTCGGCCGAGGGCATGACCTGGGGGTTGGAAGCCGCCTTGCGTGGCGCCACCGAGCGCCTCAGCCCCATTTTGATGACTGCCTTGGTCACGGCGCTGGGTTTGCTGCCTCTGGCCCTGGGCTCCGGCGAGGCCGGCCGCGAGATCGAAGGCCCGATGGCCACCGTCATCGTCGGCGGCCTGCTGACATCGACGGTCCTGAACCTGCTGGTGCTCCCGACCCTGGCCCTGCGCTACGGAGACTTCCGAAAACCGGCGCCGAATGATGCCCTTTGATCGCCCGGTCACTCGATCCATCGGGGATCCTTTTAAAGATTAAAAAATAGTCCTTGACGAGTTCCGCCGCTTGTAGTAGTTTACTAGTATAAGATTTAAATAGGATATAAAAGTTTATGGCTGGAATCATGTTGGATCAATGGCGGGTCGAGTATAATTCGGGCATCCCCGTTTACCGGCAGATCATCGACCAGGCCTGCGCGGCGGTGGCGGCGGGCACGTTCAAACCCGGGGACCAATTGCCCACCATCCGCGCGTTGAGCGAGCATCTGAATGTCAATCCCAACACCGTGGCCAAGGCCTACCGCGAGCTTGAATTGAAGGGAATCATCGTGAGCGAACGCGGCAGCGGCTCCTTCATCCAGGCCCAACCGCCCGCGCTCATGCCCGGCGCCAGGGAGAAAAAGGCCCAGCTCAAAAACCTCTATCACCGGCTGCTGGCCGATGCCGCCCGCAACGGCCTGACCGAAAGCGAACTGTTAAGTTTCATCAAAAAAAGAAACACCTCAACCTTATGATTACGAAATTCAAACAAAGCTGGGAGCTTTTCAAGGCCTCCATCACCGTCACGCTTCGCCATCGCAAACTGCTTTGGTTTCCGGTCTTGACCACGATTCTGACCGGTTTCATCGCGCTTTTCTTTCTGTCGGCGATGGCGCTGCCGGTGGCTCTGCATCACACGGGCTACCATCTCAATCAAAAACAACATTGGCTGGCCCTGAAGGACTATTACCTTCCCGCCCCTGCCGTCCAACCTAAACCCCGCGACCCCGCCGCCGTGCCGGCTGAAGCCTTGAACATTCTGCTCACCGGCCATTCCGCTGCCGCGGACACGTCGGGCCATTCCGTCGCCGCGCGCGGCCTCCCTTGGGGTACGGTTTGTTTGCTCGCGATTTATTTTGTCTCGATGTTCCTGGCCACCTTTTTCAACGTCGCCTTTTACAGCGAGATCATCGCGGCCCTCAACGGCAAGGGAGTTTCTTTTCGGCGCGGTCTCATCACCGCTCGCAGCCGATTGACATCGATTCTCGCTTGGTCGCTTTTGGCCGGACTGGTCGGCTGGATCATCCGCTCCATCGAGCAACGGCTGCCGTTCGCCGCGCGGATCGTGACCGGATTGATCGGGTTGGCGTGGAGCATTGCGGCGGTGTTTGCCATTCCGGTCATCATCCAGGAGCAACCGATGCGCAACCCGATCAAGATTCTCCGCCAATCCGCGATGACGTTGAAGCGGACCTGGGGCGAAGGCCTGATCGGCTACGTTGGGTTTTCCGCCGGGAACGCGGTGATCTTTGGGATCTCGCTCTTCCCGTTGCTGCTGGCGGGCGCGCTCGCGCTGCTGTTCAAGAGCGTATGGGTTATGGCCATCGCCGGTGTGGTGTGGTTTCTGGGCCTGCTTTTCATAGGTTACGTTTCCGGCGTGGCGGGCAACGTCTATCGTTGCGCGCTCTATCTCTATGCCAGCGAAGGCGTCGTGCCAGAACCTTTCAACCAGGATTTGCTCGACATGGCCTGGAAGGTCAAACAGAATTCCGCGAAACAGTGAACCATCGAATGAATGTATGATCATCCGGCAAAAACTCATGAAGACCCCTTTTATCGCGGCTTGCTTCTGCGGCGTCGCTTCAACTCTCCTGGCGGCGCCCTTTGCCGATCTGAGCTTTGAGGCCGCGTCCAAACAGGCCGCTCAAACGGGCAAAATCGTCCTGGTCGATTTCTACACCACCTGGTGCGGCCCGTGCAAAATGCTCGACAAAACCACCTGGACCGATCCCGCCGTCATCCAATTGCTCGACCAAAAAACCGTGGCCTTGCGCATTGACGCCGAAAAGGAAACCGCCCTGGCCCAACGCTACAAAATCCAGGCCTATCCCAGCGTGCTCCTGATCAAACCCGACGGCACGGAGATCGACCGCCTGGTCGGCTATAAGGAACCAACGGCGTTCATCGCGGACTTCAACGCCGCGCTGAGTGGCGTGGATTCCATCCGCCGCGCAAAGGACAGATTACTGGCGGCGGGAACCAATGACCCCAGCGCCCGGATGCAATTCGGCTTGGCGCTGGCGCAAAAAGGCAGGGACGCCGAAGCCTTGACGGAATACCTCTGGTGTTTTGATCATGGGCTGGAGGCCAGCCCTTCCTTTGTCGGAGTGCGCGTGAGTTTCTTGTTGATGAACATCAACAATCTGGCCGCCCACTATCCGCCGGCCCGACAGGCCCTGGAAACCCGGCGCGATGAGCGCCAGGCCAAGGTGGCCGCCGGTTCCACGGATTTCCAAACGTTTCAAGATTTGGTCGCGCTCAACAAAACGCTCGGCCAGGAGGAGAAGAACCTGGCCCTCTTTGATCAGCTTCCCGGCGGCAGCAAAACCCGGCAGATGATCTTGCCGGTGCTCACGGACCAATTCCTGGAAGCCAAACGCTATGCCGATGTTCTTCAAGGAACGGACGGCAAGTCTGCATTCAATGACTCGGTGGAACGGTTTCACAGGATGCTGGATTCCTTCGGCAACGACAACCCCATGCGAAAGCAGATGGAAGAAAACTTCCGCCAGTTTACCGTCAGGACCGGCGCGCACTATTTTGAAGCCCTGGCCGGCCTGAAGCGAAATCAGGACGGCAAGGACCTCGCCGGGCAAATCCTGAAGTTTGATTCCTCAGAGGCCACGCGCACGTTGCTGGCCGAGGCGGCGCAACGGGCCGAAAACCCCGAATTGACCCAATATGTGAGGCACTGACGACCAAGCAAACTCAAGGCACAGGATACTCTTCAATCGTGTGGCCATCCAGATCCGTCCGCCATGCTTTTTCCAATTTCCAGGGACCGCCCTCAGACGCCCTCGCAACCGTGTAATGATAGGTCGATGACTCGCCGCTTTTCCGGCCATCGAAAGCTTCAAAGTTGGGATTTGCTTCAAGATAAATCGTTCCTTTATCACTTTTTGACCAACCGGGCACTTGCCCCTTTTCCATCAAGTTCTTTAGGAATTCCGCCGCTGCTTCCATGTCTCCATCCACTGGCGGACCAACGCTTATGCGTTTGAGATACATCCTTCGTTCTGGAAACTCCAAAGTGACCAGATGCCGCGCCAAAAACCTCAATCCAATCAGGTTCCCTCCTTTTCCGATTAAGAGGTTCGTGTAGGTTTCGCCGTCCCAAACGCATTTTTTGAACCACACGCGACCGGGGTCTTTACCATCAACCGCATCTCCTTCCGCTCCCGACCTTCGTTCCAGGACTTCCCGCCGGAAGCATCTTGACTCCAATGCGCCGTCAGACCGGTATCCGGTATCAATCATCACGTTGGCTGCTTCTCCTCCGATAAGGCCGCCGGTATGAATATAAGGGCGGAGAAACTCGCGTGTGCTTTGGCCTTCGTTGGAAAACGTTAGTGGAAAGGCCTTGCCCAGTTTCGCGGCGTCCGTCTGATCTGGATCCAGAAACCGCATCTTCCCCGCTTCAAAATCCAATTGGATGCAATAATGCATCAGCACGTTCATGCCGAGCAGCCCCATGATCGGACGACCGGCCTTGGACGACAGCTCCTTGAAATCATGGGTGAAAATGTCCGCGCCGGTCATCATCAGCGGCGTGCTCCCCATATACAACTGCGGGGCCGCATAGACGCCTGCTTCTTCTCTGGATCCGAAATTCCAGAGCATGGCTGTGCCGGGGCGTTCCGCCAATTTTGGCTCGAAAGATTTGTCTATAAAAGTGACTGGTGATCCGGTGTCCACTATAAAAAGCAACTCCTCGCCATCCTCCAATCGCAGCGTCACAAATAACAAACTTCCGCGCCCCGCGTCTTTGTTCAGCGTCACCTCAGCGGGCAATTTCGAGGCCGGAATAAGGGCGGATAGATCGGGCGTGGTCGCGCAGGAACACAGGAGCAACAAGCTCAACAATGGACCGAGGGTGCGAGGCTTCAATATTGTGTTCAATGATTTATCTTTCCCGTTCGCCGGTATCCAGCCTCTTCCAGGACTTCTTCCAGCGTGCCGTGCATGTTCGCCGTCGCGATGAACAACCGAACGGCTTCATCAACGGCGCTCCGGGCTTCCTCACGGCTTTGGCCGCAACTTGCTACATCAAGTGGCATGGCGTGGGCGACGAACTGAGTGCCTTCACGCCACACCTGCACCGTGTAATGGATTTTCACCCGGCAACCCTAACATCGAAGTTGCCCGCCGGCACGCAAATGGACAACCTCATTCAATCCGGGTAGCCGTCGGGATGGGCTTGATGCCAGCGCCAGGCGTCGGCGATGATCTGCTCCAGCTTCGGATACTTGGGCTTCCAGCCCAGTTCGCTCATCGCTTTGGCGGCGCTGGCGACCAGTTTGGGCGGGTCGCCGGGACGGCGCGGCTTCTCCACCGTCGCTATGGGCCGGCCCACCGCTTTCTCGCAAACGTTGATGACCTGCCGCACCGAATAACCGTCGCCATTGCCCAGATTGTAAAAACCCTGCGCGCCGGGTTGCAGCGCCAAAATATGCGCCTGCGCCAGATCGATCACGTGAATGTAATCGCGGATGCACGTGCCGTCGGGCGTCGGGTAATCCGTCCCGAAGATCTCGCACTGCTTGGCGCGGCCCAGGGGCACTTGCAGGATGTTGGGAATGAGGTGCGTTTCCTGCCGATGGTGTTCGCCGAATTTTTCGCTCGCCCCGGCCGCGTTGAAATAGCGGAAGGCGACGAATGCCAATCCGTGTATCTGATGATACCACCGCAGCATTTTCTCGAACATCAGCTTGGATTCACCATAGGGGTTGATCGGACGCTGCGGCAGGTCCTCCGTCATCGGCACCCGCTCCGGCGGCCCGTAGGTCGCGCAGGTCGAACTGAAAACGAATTTCTTCACCCCGGCGGCGACGGCGGCATCCAGCAAGTTAAGCCCATTGGCCACGTTGTTGCGAAAGTACTTCGACGGATTGACCATCGATTCGCCCACCTGCGCGTGGGCGGCGAAATGGAGGATGGCCTCCGGTTTGGCGTCGCGCACCGCTTCGTTGATGTTATCGACGTCGCTCAAACGCGCGTGGATGAAAACCGCGCGGTTGTCCACCGCCGAGCGGTGGCCCTCGCTCAGATTGTCATACACGGTCACGTCGTGTCCGGCCTCCAGCAGTTCCTCGACGCAGACCGAGCCAATATAACCGGCGCCCCCGGTGACAAACACATTCATACGCGCCAGAGTAATCCCGCCCCGCTCCAGGCTCAATGGGAAAGATTGATTTCCCGCGCGCGCAGGCAGGCGGCCTGGTGCTCGGCGGTCTCCACCGCCTCCAGCACCGGGAGCCTTTGCGAGCAGAGCTCGACCGCGTGGACGCAGCGGGGATGGAACGGGCAGCCGGACGGCGGGCGCAAAGGCGAGGGCGGGTCGCCGGGCAGCAACAGCCGCCGGCGGGCGCCTTCGCGGCGCGGATCGGGGATGGGAATGGCGCTGACCAGGGCTTGGGAATAGGGATGGAGCGGATGGTCGAAGACCCGCGCCGCGGGCCCGATTTCGACGATCCTGCCAAGGTACATGACGGCGATGCGGTCAGAAATATACTTGACTACAGAGAGGTCGTGCGATATGAAAATCAACGTCAGTCCCATCTGCCGCGATATGCCCGCCAGAAGATTGATGATTTGGGCCTGGATCGATACGTCCAGCGCCGATACCGGCTCGTCGGCGACGATCAATTGCGGTTCCACGGCCAGGGCGCGCGCGATGGCGATGCGCTGGCGCTGGCCGCCGGAAAATTCGTGCGGGTATTTGCCCTTGGCGCGCGCCGGCAGGCCCACCTTTTCCAACAGCGCCGCGACCCTGCCCGGCAACTCCGCCGCGGCAACCCGGCGATGCGCCTGAATGGCCTCCGCCAGCGCGTCGAACACGGTCATCCGCGGGTTCAGCGACGCGTAGGGGTCCTGGAAAATCATTTGGAAGTCGGCGCGGGCCTCGCGCAACTCCCCGCCCCGCAACGAGGTCAAATGCCGTCCTTGCAGGATGACGGCGCCTTCGGTCGGCGCTATGAGTTGCAGAACCGTGCGGCCCAGGGTCGATTTGCCGCAGCCGGTTTCGCCAACCAGGCCGAGGATTTCCCCCTTGCGCAACTCCAGCGAAACGCCATCGACGGCCCGGATCACGCCCACCCGCCTCTTAAACAGGAAGCCCTTGTCCACCGGAAAGTGCGTCTTGAGGTTCTCGATGCGAAGAAATGATTCCGGCGGCGTCATAGCGGCAGATTCTCCTGTTGCACGCGCAGGCAGGCCGAACGATGCCCCGGCAGCACTTCCACCGCCGCCATCTCCTGCCGGCTGCACGACTCGACCACATATTCGCAACGCGGGGCGAAGGGACAGCCGGGCGGCGCATGGTGCAAATCCGGCGGCATCCCGGCTATGGTATGCAGCGGCTGGCCTTTGACTTGCAGCGCTGGAATGGATTTCTGGAGCGCGCGCGTGTAGGGGTGTTTCGTCTGGTAAAAAAGCTCCTCCGTCGCCGCGCTCTCCATCACCCGCCCGGCGTAGAGGACAATGACCCGGTCGCAGAATCCGCATACGACGCCCAGGTCGTGGCTGATCAGAAGCACAGCCATGCCCAATTCGCCCCGCATTTTTTTTATCAGTTCCAGGATTTGCGCCTGGACCGTCACGTCCAGCGCGGTCGTCGGTTCGTCGGCAATGAGCAGGTCCGGTTTGGTGATCAGGGCCATGGCGATCATCACGCGCTGGCGCATCCCGCCCGAAAACTCGTGCGGATACATCCTGACGCGATGCGCGGCGTCAGGAATGCCGACTTCCTCCAGCATGGCCAGGGCGCGCCGGCGGGCGTCCGCCCGGCTGATCTTTTCGTGGATGAGCAGCGGTTCGGTTAATTGGTCCTCGACGCGCAGAAACGGATTCAGCGACGTCATCGGGTCCTGGAAAATCATGGCCAGGCGGCGGCCCCGGACCTGGTTGAGCTGGCGGCGCGATAGGGCCAGCAAGTCCACGCCGTCAAATATGGCCTGCCCCCCTTCGATCCGCGCCGGCGGCTGCGGCAACAGGCCCATGATCGAGTAGCACGTCACCGACTTGCCGGAGCCGGATTCCCCCACGATGCCCAGCGACTCCCCGCGTTCAATCTCGAATGACACATCCCGCACCGCGCGCACCACTCCCGCGCGCGTGTGAAAACTGGTTTGCAGACCGTTGACAGTTAAGAGCGGCATCGCTTAATCCTTTGACCCCCTCACATCCAGCGCGTCGCGCAGGCCGTCGCCGAGGAAATTGAGGCAGAACAGAGTCAGCGCAAGGAGCAGGGCCGGGTAGATCAGCAGCCACGGATAGACCTCCATCATTTCGGCGCCTTCCTTGATCAGCACGCCCCACGAGCTTTGTGGCGGCTGCACTCCCAATCCGAGAAAACTCAGAAACGCCTCCAGCAACATCACCTCGGGCACCGTCAGCGTCGCATACACTATGATCGGCCCGAGCATATTCGGTACGATGTGCCGGAACAGGATGCGCCCGTGCCGCAATCCCAGCGCGCGGGCCGCCTCGACGAATTCCTGGTGTTTGAGGGACATGACCTGCCCCCGCACAATCCGCGCCATCGTCAGCCATTCAATCGCTCCAATCGCCACAAAAAGAAGGATGAGGTTCTGCCCAAAGAACACCATCAGCAGGATGACGAATATCGTAAACGGCAGCGCGTAAAGTATATCCACCGTCCGCATCATCACCATATCCAGCTTGTCGCCGGCAAATCCCGCGATGGCCCCGTAGATCACGCCGATCGTCAGCGAAACCGCCGTTGCGCACAGGCCCACCATCAGCGAAATCCGCCCCCCATAAAGCAGGCGCGCCAGCAAATCCCGTCCCAGCGCGTCGGTGCCCAGCCAGTGGGCGCGGCTGGGCGGCGCCGGGCCGAGCGCGAGGTTTTGCTGCTCGTAACTGTAGCCGATCACGTATCGGCAAAGCAGCGGTTCGGCAAAGCAAAGCAGTGACATGATGGCGATCACCGCCAGCCCGAAAATGGCCAGCTTGTTCTTCCAGAGCCGGTGCCAGGCGTCCTTCCAGAAGGACGCCGACGGCTCGGCGCCCATTGCCTCGGCGGGTTGGAGCGTGAGTTCAGCCTTCATTCAAAGCGCAATCTTGGGTTCAGCCAGACCAGCGCGATGTCCGCCGCCAGGTTCAGGACGATGACGAACACCGCGTAAAACAGCACCGACCCCATCACCATGAAATAGTCCCGGTTAAACGCCGCGGTGACAAAAAAACGGCCCAGGCCGGGAATGCCGAAAATCGTCTCCACCACAAACGAGCCTGTCAACAATCCCGCAATCGCCGGCCCCAAAAACGATACCACCGGCAGAAGCCCCCCCCGCATCGCGTGCCTCAACAGGATGCGCGCCCCGGATGCTCCCTTGGCCTGCGCCGTGCGAATGAAGTCCTGATGCAATATGTCCAGAAATCCGCCCCGCGCCAGCCGCGCAATATAAGCCGCGTAGTAAGCCCCCAGCGTCAATGCCGGCAGCACCCGGTCGCGCGGAAAAAACCAGCCCGCCGCGTTGAACCAGTCCAGGTGCAGCGCGAACGCCGAGATCAGCAGCGGCCCCATGACAAACGTCGGCACGCACAGTCCCAGCATCGCCAGCGACATCGGGAAGTGGTCCCAGAAGCTGTTTTGTTTCAGGGAGGCAACCATGCCCGCCAGCAGGCCCAGCGCCAGCGCCACGGCCAGCGCCTCGCAACCCAGTTCCAGCGACACCGGAAAGGCGTCCGCAATAATCTCGTTGACAGTGCGCTTGGGGTACTTGAACGACGGGCCTAAGTCGCCCTGCAGCAGGTGCTTCATTTGCAGCAGATATTGCTCAAACAACGGCTTGTCCAAGCCGTAATGCGCCTCCATCCGCGCCCGCACTTCCTTGCTCACCTGTTTCTCGGTGTCGAACGGTCCTCCCGGCGCCAGCCGCATCATGAAAAACGTCGCCGTGGCGATGATCAACAGAACCGGAATCGTCTCCAGCACGCGGCGGGCTATGAAGCGCAGCATAGTTCTTAATCGAGTGTTGGATCCAGGTGGATGAACTTGTAATTTTGCTGGTCGAGCAGGTTCGGATACCACCCCTTGACGCTCGGCCGGATCAGGCGCGGGCGCGTGTAAATGTAAATCGGAATTATGGGCATCTCTTCCATCAATATCGCCTCGGCCTTCTGATACTCGGCGTAACGCACCGCCCGGTCGCCGGTGTTGGCTGCCGCGCGGCACAGGCGGTCGTACTCCGCGTTCGACCACCCCGTTTCGTTGTTGCCGCTGTCCGTCATGAAAATATCCAGAAACGTGCTCGGGTCCATGTAATCGCCACCCCAGCCCCCGCGGCCGATGTCGTAATTGGTCCGGCGCATGGAATCCAGATAGACCTTCCATTCCTCGTTGTGCAAGGTGACGTTGATGTTGAGGTTCTTTTTCCACATCTGCTGCAGCGCCTCGGCTATCGCTTTGTGGTTTTCCACCGTGTTGAATAGCAGTTCCAGCGTCGGAAAGTTCTTTCCATCCGGGTAGCCCGCTTCCGCCAGAAGTTGCCGCGCGGCGGCGGGGTCCTCGCGCACGCGCGCCCTCGCCGTGTAGCCCGCCGTGTCGGGCGGCGTCAGCGTGTAGGCCGGCATTTCACCCGCGCGGGAAACCGTTTCAGTGATCGCCCGCCGGTCGATCGACATGGCCAGGGCCTGCCGGACGCGCTTGTCGTTGAGTGGCGGCTTGGTGACGTTGAACTTGTAAAAATACGTGGTCAGCAGCGGGTAATCGTTTATCAATCCAGGCTGGTTCTTCAAATAATACGCCACCTTGTACGGCAGCACCTGCCGCACCGTATGCACCTGCCCGGAACGAAACATCCGCTCAGCCGTGTCGTAACTGGACTCCGGATCGAAGTAAATGCTGTTCAGGCGCACGTTCTTTCTGTCCCAGTAAGTCGGGCTTTTTTCCACAAGGATGTGCGAGTTCATTCGCCATTCCTTCAGCACGAACGGGCCGTTGCCCACGATGTGCCCGGCAAGCGTCCACGGGTTGGCCCGGTCATCGATCGCTCCGTATTTCTTTATCACCTGGACCGGCACCGGAAACCACGAATCGTGAATGATCATCGACAGCAAATAAGGTGTCGGGCTGTGGAGCTTGATCTCCAGCGTGCGCGGGTCCAGCGCCTTGAAGCCGACCTCCTCAAAATTGGTGATCTGCCCGTTATTGAACGCCTCCGCGTTGGTCGCCGGGTAAAGCATGTAGGCATACTGCGCCCCCAGCGCCGGCATCAGCAGCCGGTGATAGGACTCGACAAAATCCCGCGCCGTCACCGGATCGCCATTGGACCAGAGCGCGTCCTTGCGCAGGTGAAAGGTGTAAGTCTTTCCGTCGCCCGATATGTCCCATCGCTCGGCCACTCCCGGCAGGGGGGACAGGTCCTTGGGATTCGCGCTGATAAGACCCTCGAACAGCGACACGATGATGTCGTGCTCGATTTCGCCAATGCCGATTTGCGGGTCGATATCGCTCGGTTCGTCAGAGTTGCTCACCCGGTACTGCTGCGCCCGGTCGGCGATTTCCACCAGCGTCTGGCGCTTGCCGCACCCGGCCAAAAGACACAGGCACAAGGCTGAGAGGCCCCTCATCGCCCAATTGACTTTCCCCAAGGGCCTTGCTTGACTCTTCATGGAACGCAGGCAGATCAACAAGCCGGGTTGGCGCCGGCGCGCGCGCAACGACACACAGTTTGTTAACTCAGCGGCCGAATAATTGCAAATGGAACAGAACGAAATCAGACCCAAGTCCTTTTTGCCCAAGATCAACACGCCCGCTTACCACGTTCTGCTGGCCTGCGTTTCCATTTTCATTTTAGGACCGCTGGGCGCCGTCTCCGCCGCCTACATGAACTTCTCCATCGGCTTCTTCGTCGGTGGCCAGGTCCTCGCTGGCATCCTCGGCAGCGTCGTCACTTACGGCTACGGCGCCCAGGGCAAGCACGGCGCCAATTACATCCAAACCATGTCCGCCTCCGTCGCCAACATGTCCGGCATGGCCGTCCTCATCCAGGCCATGGTCTGGCTCGGACTCAAGGAACCGCCGGTCTGGCAGCTCATCCTGTTCTTTACCTCCATCGGGATGCTCGGCGTCGGCGTCGGCATGCTCTACACTCCCATTCTGGTCGATCGAATGCAATTGACCTTCCCCTCCGGCTTCGCCGTCGCCAACATTTTGCGCGCCCTCACCGACAAGACCCTCCTCAAACAATCGGTCGCCAAATTGGGCGGAGGCACCCTCGCCGGCTTGTTGGGCGGCCTGGCGCCGCAAATCACCCAGGCCTTGAGCAAGCTCGGGGCATCGGCCTTCTTTCAGACGATCGGGCGCGGATTTGATCTCACCGAATTCTCCGCCTCCACCGTTGGGGCCGGCATGGTCGTTGGCGCTCGCATCGGCGTTCCCGCCTTTGTCGTCGGGATGACCGGCTATTGGATGACCCCCTGGCTCCGGCAAAAGGGCTATATTGGCGAGCACGACCAGTTCCGCAAAATCGGTTTCATCGTCGCTCTGGGCACCATCCTCGGCGCCGCCGCATTGGACATGGCCCTCATTGCCTGGCAGGCCCTCCAGCGTTGGCGCGAAAAAAAACCGGCCCCCGTTCAGGAGGATTGGAAGCGAATCAACACCCGCCTGCTCATCCTCTGGGTCGTTTTCTGGGCCGCCGGCACGATCCTGGTCACGACCGTCCTGTTGCGGCAGCCGCTCGGTTTTGTGACCTTTGCCGTCGCGTTGGTCTTTGTTTTCCTTCTGGTCAACGGCATCTCCGACGGCATTTCGGATTGGAACCCTATTTCCAGCGCCTTCGTCATGACCGTCTTTATGATGGCCGCCCTCGGTCTGAAGGACCCGCGCGTCGGTTTGATGTGCGGGGCGATTCTTTTGATCTCCTGCTCCTCGGGCGTCGATATGCAGCAGGACCGCTCCACCGGCTGGCGTTTGGGCACCAATCGCGTCGTCCAATTCCGCTACCAGATTATTGGCATTGTCATGGGCGCCGCCTTGTCCGTCCTCCTGGCCAAGGTCTTCATGCAATCCTACCCCGTCCTCCGCGTCAACGGCTTCGCCCATCCCGACGCCCCGGGCATCGGCCGCTGGAACTCCGCCATGACCTATAAATTCGTCGGCGCCCTGGAGGGGTTGACTCATCCCCAATCCCTGATCATGCACGCCTTGGAATTGGGCATTGCCGGCGGCTTTGTCATTGAAACCATCCGCAAGCTCGTCAAGCGCGCCGCCGGCTATCAGCGCTTCATCAAAGCCGGCGCGGCCGGCCACACGGTTGACTTTATATTTGACGCTATTGTCATGCCCAGTCCCTACGCCTCCTCCTTTGGCGGTTTCGTCACCCTGCCGCCGACGATTTGGTTCGCCGCCGGCGGCGTGATCAGTTCCGTTTGGGAGAGCCGCAAAAAGCGCGCCCAACAGGGCGACGTGCCCGACGACATGAGCGCGACCTCCCTCATCGGCGGCGGCCTCATAGCCGGCGATTCCCTCGCCGCCCTTGGAGTGGGCCTCTGGGGCCTGCTCCAAACGCTCTTGTAGGACATCTGTGTCAATCTGTGTTAATCTGTGGCCGAAATAACTCTTCAAGAATTCTGCGTTTTTTCCCCCAGTCGGTTTTTCCCCCTCGTAGAAATGTGATCAACTCAGGCGCGTGAGGACAACTATGCTTGCCCGCCGTAGCCTTGGCAAAGGCGGGTCCATCGCTCGGGAGCCTTTCCTGAGCCGCCACGGACGCCCCGCCGGCGCCCGATCCCCCGCCCTATCCGTTTCAAGTCCTAATCGTAATCCTAATCTTTCCTGCTTATACACACTTCCCTTAAGTCCCATTCATCCCGTTGCTGTTCCTGGCGGCACACTTAAACGATTCGCTCTATTCCCATTTCACCCCTGAAACCGTCCCCCGGCCCGCCCAAACTTTGACGCAGGTGAGTCAAAGTTTCGTAACACGCAAATCCCATGAGCACTCAACGCTAACCGCGGGCCACCCGGCGCCCGGCGCCCCGCACTGCTGTGAGCCGCCCCCGCGGCGCCCGAGAATTCACAATTTCGTCATTGCCCTGTGGAGGGAAGGAACTTATACAGATTGGCCGCCGCTGGTGTCTATCCGGGTGGCGAACAACCTGCCAGTGCAAAAAAGATGAATCAGAAGACTCGACCGTCCCAGGCCGCGCCGGCCAAATCCCCGGCGGCCGCGGCTCCCCCCGCGGCTGGCAAACCCGCGCCACCGCCGCAACCTCCCAACCCGCCGGTGCCCCCGCTGTTCCGGCGCATTGATTGGCTGACGATGGGCATCACCTTCAGCATCGTGTGGGTGATTTACTTTTATTGCCTGGCGCCGGAAGTGACGCTGGAAGACTCCGGGGAACTCTGCACCGCCTCCTATTACGCCGGCATTCCCCATCCGCCGGGCTACCCGTTCTGGACCATCTATACGTGGCTGTGGACGGTGCTGGTGCCGTTCAAAAACATCGCCTGGCGCGTGGCGCTGGCCGAAGCCAGCACGGCGGCGATGGCGGCGGGGGTGCTGTCGTTCATGGTCTCGCGCGGCAGCAGCATGTTGATGGAGGGCATCGAGGAATTGAAGAACATGACCGGCAAGTGGGAAACCGCCATTTGCATGGTGTGCGGCGTGACCGCCGGCTTGATGATGGGGCTGGGCAGTTCGATGTGGAAGGAGTCGGTTGTCATCAACCGCATCTCGCTCTTTGGCGTGCCGTGGATGATGCTGGTCCTGTTGAGCCTGATGCGCTGGATATACGCGCCGCAACAACGACATTACCTCTACATCGGGATGTTCTTTTTTGGCATCTGCGCGACCATTCACCAGACGCTCACCCTGGCCGCCTTGGGGCTGGAAATCGGCATCTCGGCGCGGCAGCCCAAGCTGGGACGGGACATGTTTTTTTGCAACAGCCTTCTTTATCTGGTGGGTCTGGCCGCCAAGAGCGCCCACATGGTCGGCTTCTTCGATGCCACCACGCCGATGGTCTTCACCATCTTCAACGCCATTGGCCTGGGGTCCATCGCCGCGTGCCTGTTCCTGACCATCAAAACCGCCGGCCTGTTGACCGAGTGGAAATCGACCCTGATCATGGGCGCGCTGTGGGCGTGCGGGGCCGGCTTTTACTTTTACGAGGCCCTGTCGGGTATGACCAACCCGCCGATGGAATGGGGCTACCCGCGCACGGTGGAGGGCTTTTGGCATGCCTTGAGCCGCGGCCAGTACGACAAGATCAATCCCACCGATATTTTCAAGGACCCGGGACATTTTGTGACCGAACTGGGGATGCTGGTGACGGGGTTGGCGGACGCATTTAGCTGGGTGGCGATGTTTTTTGCCGTGCTGCCGCTGCTGTTCATCTTCAAGATGCAAAAACGGGAGCGGGCCTGGATTATCACCGTGGCGAGCATCTATCCGTTTCTGGGAGTGCTGCTTTCGATCTTCCTGAATCCGACCCGCGACCGGCAAACCGCCGAACTGGTCAAAGTCTTCTTCACCGCCTCTCACGCAGTGGTCGCGATCATGATTGGTTACGGTCTGGCGCTGTCGGCGTCGTTCATGGCGACGAATTATCAGAAATTCCGCCGGTGGGGATTCGCGGGGGCGGGAGTGGCGGTGGTGCTGGCCCTTTACTCCCTGCTGGATGTGACCGGCAAGCATTACTTCGGTGTGGACGGCGAGATCGGGCTTGGAGAATTGCCGCATTGGATCGCGCAGTCCTTTGCGCCCGGCCAGTACGGCATGCCGGTTTTCGCGGCGCTGCTGCTGGTGGGAATGACGCTGGTTTTTCTGGCGGCGCTTTTTGCGTATCAGCACCGCGCGCCGCTGGGCATTCTGCTGGCGCTCTTTGCCATGATGCCGCTCTACTCCGGCATCTCCCACTGGTTCAAAAGCGAGCAGCGCGATCACTGGTTCGGCTACTGGTTCGGGCACGACATGTTCACGCCGCCGTTTGTGGGGCCGGACGGCAAGCTGACCTACGACGCCAAGTTGCGCGACGCCGCGGCCAAAGGGCCTTACGGCGCGATGGTCTATCCGGAGATGGCGCGCGACGCCGTTCTGTACGGCGGCACCGACCCGGGCCGATTCTGCCCGACTTACACCATTTTCTGCGAAAGCTTCATCCCGCACAGTTGCCAGCCGGAGCAGGACCAGAATTACGACCGCCGCGACGTTTATATCATTACCCAGAACGCCTTGGCGGATAACACCTATCTGGACTATATCCGCGCCCAGTACAATCGCAGCGCGCAAACCGACCCGCCGTTTTTCCAGAACTTCCTCTCCGGCTCGCTTCCGAGCATTTTCCACCATCCCATCCGTATGTTCGCGTTTCTGGACGATATCTTTGAGGGCCTGGGTGCCCGCGTTGAAAAGCGCCGCCGCACCAGCACTTCGTGGTTCGCGCCCGACCAGTTCACCAACGCGCGGGACCTCGCCGCCAAACTTAAAAAGAGCGACCATCAGGACCCGTTGTCCGCGTGGCTTTTCTCCGAGCTGAGGCCGGAGACCCAGTTGTTGGTCAACTCCAGCCCCGATGAATCCGCCTTGCGCCGCGCGTTGTCCAAGGATTTCAACGCCCTTATGGATGGGGGCACCAATATCTATGATCCCCAGCGCTTCAAGGACATCAAGCTGCCCCCGTTGATTGAGAAGGCCGAGGCCGGCGGAAATCTCCTGCCCAACAACGTCATCCGCCTGGACCGCCGCCTGCTGGAAGAGGCCTATCCCCAGGACATCGTCAAGAGCCTGGGCGGCGTCTATCCGGACACGGAAATCATCACCGCCGGGCCGGATGACTCGGCGCAATGCTTCAACGACTACCTTTACGACGCGCAGCGGCGATTGCAGCACGACACGCAGTTTCCCAACGAACCGCGCCAGATCAAGCCGGGGGAGGACGTTCATATTGACAACGGGCGCGTGCAGGTTTCCGGCCAGGTGGCGGTGATGAGCATCAACGGATTGTTGACAAAAGTTATATTTGACAAGAATCCCGACCACGAGTTTTACGTCGAGGAAAGTTTCCCCCTGGATTGGATGTATCCGTATCTGACTCCCTTCGGCGTCATCATGAAGATCAACCGACATCCGGTCACCGAACTGTCGCAGGAGGTCATTGACAAGGACCACGTCTTCTGGAGCCAGTTTTCGAGCCGGACCATTGGCAATTGGATCACCTACGACACCAGCGTGACCAATATCTGCAAGTGGGCCGAGGACGTGTATCTGCGGCACGACTTGAGCCACTTTACGGGCGACCCGAAATTCATCCGCGACGACGATGCGCAGAAGGCCTTTTCCAAATTGCGCAGCTCCATCGGCAGCAGCATCTACCAATGGCGCTCCCGGCCGTCCAATTCGCGCAGCGCGGCCGAGCGGCCGCGGGTGACCAAGGAGGCCGAGTTCGCTTTCAAGCAGGCCTTTGCCTATTGCCCCTTCAGCCCGGAGGCGGTGTTCCACTTCATGGACTTGCTGCTGACGCAAAACCGTATTGACGACGCGATTGCGATCCTCCAAACCTGCCACAAACTGGACCCTTACAACGGCCAGATCAGCGATTGGATCGACCAGTTGCAGCGCAGCAAAACGGCCCCGGCGGCGACCGTGCTCCAGCAAGCCTTCGGCCAGATTCAGAGCCTTATCAGCTCCCATCAGACCAATGCGGCCGAACAGTTGATCGCCCAGGTTCTGAGCATGGCCGGCTCCGACCCCAACGTGCTCATGGGCGTGGCCGACGCCTATTTGCACTTGGGTGACATCGCCAGGAGCGAGGAGGCTGTCAAGAAATTGACCGAGGTCAACCCCGCCAGTTCCATCGCCTTCTACAACCTGGCCGCGATTCAATCCGCCCGGGGCGAAATCGCCGACGCCATTGCGTCGCTGCAGAAGAGCCTGCCGCTCAACGCGGCGGAACTGGCCAAGGACCCCAAAGCAATGAACCTCCACCAGCATCTTTTCCAGGACCCGACATTCGGGCAATTGCGCGCCACACCGGAATTCAAAGCCGCCTTCGGCGCCGGGCCGTAGCCGATACACCCTCGTCTGGCTGATAACATATCGCCGGAAAACTCCGGAGCGGGCTGCTCTCGCCCCGACGTGTCGCCATTTCGTCACCCTTGATGGGCGGTTCGTCACTTGGCGCTGGCTTGCAACCGACGCCTCGATTTTGCTGCATGGCGCGGGCTTGGCTTGCTGCGGTTCATAGGCTATGAGAACACCGGTGCTTTGATTAACAAGACTGACAATGGTTGGCCGGAAACGGCGCGAAGGCGCCGGCGCTGGGGGATTTTTTTTGTCGCCTGGACTGTCTTCGTCTTGTTGACGGTGTGGTGGTTGTTGCGGCGCGCCGAAATCCCGGACGCCGGCCCCGGTTGGTTCGTCGAAGGAGACACGGCGGCGAACGCGTCGCTTGCGGAACGGATCGCCAATTGGTTCAAGCTGGCGGACCTGAATTTCCACCGCGCTTATCCGTGGATTCTGCTGGCGCCTTATGTCGCCTGGCTTGCGGCGCGCTTCCTTTTGGAGCGTGGCCGCTGGCGCCTCAGCCTCCCGGCCCATTTGGCGGGTTGCGCCCTGTTTGCGATCGCGTGTCATGCCCTGGGCGCATACGCCGGTTGGCAGCGCCCGGTCTTCGTCACGGTTACAACGGTAATCACTGACGGAACAAACTCCGGCCAAACCAACGGATTCACGACCGTGACGAACTTTTCACGCACGCAATGGCTCGGACCGTCGGGTGGCGGAGCGGCGGGCCAAACATTACTCAAAGGCCCGGCCATCGGGCAGGGCGAAGCGGGAGGAGGCGGGACGGCGCCGGGTGATCCGGGCTTTCAGAGCACGGTCCTCAAGCTCTTTACGCAGCAAGGCTCCTGGAGAAGTCCGGTCGATCTGCTTGATCCGTTCGCTTACGCGGTCCTCGTTGGCATTGTGCATACGCTCCATTTCAATCGCCGCTCACAAGAGCGGGAGAAGCGGGCTGCGGCGTTGGAAGCTCAACTGGCCACGGCGCGGCTCAACGCGCTCCAGGCGCAACTGCATCCACACTTTTTGTTCAACGCCCTCAACGCCATCTCCACTCTGTTGGGGCGCGACGCGCGGGCCGCCCAGGATGCCCTGGCGTCATTCAGTGAATTACTGCGACTGGCCCTTTGCCATTCGACGCAGCCCGAAGTCACGCTCCGCGACGACTTGGAGTTCCTGCGGCGTTACGTCGAAATCCAACAAACACGCTTGGGCGACCGCCTCCGCTTTGAGGACGTGATCGCGCCAGAGACCCTGGACTGCCTTGTCCCGGCGCTGCTCTTGCAACCGCTTGTGGAAAACGCCATCCGTCATGGCATCGAGCCTTCCGCCAATCCCGGCCTGGTGCGCGTCATCGTCCAACCGCAAGGGAAGCGTCTGGTGGTGACGGTCGAGGACAACGGCGCCGGTTTGTCAAACAAAGAAAATGAGCGGGGCGGCATTGGGATCGGTTTGCGGAACCTGCGCTCACGCCTGGAGACGCTCTATGGCGCTGAACAGAAATTCGAATTTGCCCCGCGTGCCCAGGGCGGTGTGATCGTCAGCGTGGAGTTTCCACTGCGTCGGGCGCGCCTCGCACAGGCGGCCTCTGACGTGCCATGAAAATTCGCGCGATCATAGTCGATGACGAACCCCTGGCGCGGGAAGGAATCAAAACATTTCTGGCCGAGGAACCGGACGTGGAAGTTGTTGGAGAATGCGCCGACGGCGCGTCCGCGGTGCGCGCCGTGGAAGAGCGCCGTCCGGATTTGCTGTTTCTGGACGTACAAATGCCGCGGCTCAATGGCTTTGACGTTCTTGAAGCGATCGCTCCAGAACTGGTGCCGCTGGTCATTTTCACCACAGCCCACGACGAGCACGCCATTCGCGCCTTTGATGTCAACGCCTTGGATTACCTGCTCAAACCCTTCAAGCAGGCCCGCTTCAAAGCGGCCTTGCAACGCGCCCGTGAACAATTGGCCGCCCGCTCCGGTGGCGCAGCGGACCCGCGGCTGGCATCGCTTCTGGATGGGCTGCGTGCTCCGACGCGCGGGGTCCCGCGCATTCTGGTCAAGTCGCCCGATCACATTTTGTTTTTGAAGGCCGAGGAAATTGACCACATCGAGGCGGCGGGCAATTACCTGGTCCTCCACGCGGGCAAAGACCGGCACATTGTGCGGGAGACGATGGCCGCGATGGAAGCGAAGCTCGGCCCCGCCGGTTTCATGCGGATCAGCAGGTCGGCGATGGTCAACCTGAACCGTATCGGGCAACTGGAGCCATTGCTGGCGCCTGGAGAATTCTGCGTGATTCTCAAAAGTGGCGCGCGCTTGAACATGACTTGCAGCCTCTCGGAATTGCAGCGGCGGATGGGAGCCGCGTAGATCCTCAAGTCGCGGGCGCCCGTCATTCCTCATCGCCCTCTCGTCCCAATTCCCCGCCAATTCGTCACATTGAGCCGCCGCGATCTTGCCGGACGCCTTACAAGTTCCGCGGTGACCGCGCGTTATCGCGGTGGAAACAAAACAACGGATCGCAAACGAATGAAAACAAGACATATTGGAATCGCGCTTGCCGCGGTTGCCGTCGCGGGCATCTGGTTCGGGCGGCTGGCCTGGCGCGCCCATCACAACCTGGTGACGCTTCATGCGCGCAACATGCCCCTTGCGGAGGTCGTCAGCTCGCTGGAGCGGCAGACCTGGAACAAGATTAGGTTTGACAAATCAATGAGCGCCCGGATCACTCTCAATGTCAAGGACGCGCCCCTTTGGCGGGTCCTGGATTGGGTGGCCGAGAGAGCCGGCGCCCGACGGCAAAAAACCTTTGCCGTCGGCGCTTCCGACGGCGCGATGAAGAAATTGGAGTCTGTCCTTGACGGCGCGGAAAAGTTGGACGCCGCCGGCTGGACAAATCTCGCGCCTCGGTTCTCCGAGCGGGAACATCCGGACCTTCCCGATGGCGGTCCGGAGCCAACCGACGGGAAGCAAGACCAGTTTACTCACACATTCACGCGGAGTGCAGGCGGCGCGGGCCTCGGCGGGGGCCGGTCCGCCGGGGCGCCCACCGACACGACAACGGGAGCTTTCATGACAACGGAAACTTTCTCCTCGGGCGGCGTAATAGACCGATGGAGTTCCGAGCGTCTCGTACTGGAAAGCAGTTTGGTTCCCCGACTTGGCTCTGAACTGCCAGGCGAGGCCACAGCCGAAACGGCGGCCCGCGTCGCCTCTTCCGTCCACGGTCGAAGCCGTTTGTATTATGCGCTGGAAAAATCCCCGTTTGGAGGGGGACCAACGGCGGGACCGCCGCTGAGCGGCCCACGCAAGCCCGGACATGAGCAGGCCGCTTTCATCGATGCCGGCGCGAATATTACTCAGATGCTGCGGCAACAGAGGCTGCTGGAGTTGAGCCGTTCGCCCGAGGAGCAAGTCGAACGCGCGCGGCAACACGGCGTCATCAGGACGCGATTGGAAACCAACCAACAGAGCAATTAAACCAGCCAAGCAAATCAAAAGTATGAGAACGTTCTTCTATACACGTCAATACGCGGCCGTCCGCCGCGGCAGCAAAAATTCGGCAACCAGAGGCCGTTTTGACAATGCGTTTACGCTGATTGAATTGCTTGTCGTGATCGCGATCATCAGTGTTCTGGCCGGCCTGCTGCTGCCTGCCCTTACCCGGGCCAAGGACCAGGGACGCAATACCGTGTGCGTGAGTCAGCTTCGCCAACTGGGTGTCGCCACGCGCCTTTACGCCGATGACAATAACAGCCTCCTCCCGATGGCTGAACTGCTTCCCACCTCTCCGGTCAACCCAACGAATCCATTGCCGCGTATATGCGACGTGCTGAAACCCGAAGTTGGCAGATCCAGCGGCGGCACGAACAGCTCTCTCGTATTTGATTGCCCGGCGGATAGGGAAGGCCGGTTCGCCGCCGAGGGTTCCAGTTACGAATGGAACATCGGCTTGAACGGCCATCGCATGGACGAAACGACGTCGGAGAGCATGAACTTCGCTTTTGCATGGGCGGGGCCGGTTGGAAACCCCGTGATAATAACCAATGGCACAATTCA
This sequence comes from Verrucomicrobiota bacterium, assembly GCA_049517295.1. Taxonomy (GTDB): domain Bacteria; phylum Verrucomicrobiota; class Verrucomicrobiia; order Limisphaerales; family Palsa-1400; genus JBEKSF01. The sequence continues at coordinate 44,220 of JBEKSF010000009.1, read as the reverse complement.
ATTGACGTTTCCTCCGAGCGTGACGCCGCTCCTGACTGATTACGATGACTTTCACCCCCGTTCAACCGCATCGGGAAAAAACGTTGTGTTCATGGACGACCACGTGACGCCGCTTGAGCTGTCGGACTTTCAATGAGAGAAGCTTGGGGCTTTTTACGATCGCCCTGTCACTTTCCTTCGGCCGCGGCGCGGCAGCGCTCGGCCACCCAGGCCAGGTCTTGCAGGAATTTCTCTCTCTTGCGCTGGGTCCACGCCGCCAGGACTTGGGTCTGCAAGACGACGGCGATTTCCCGCGCGCGCTCGTACTGGGCGCGTCCCGCCGGCAGGAGGCGAAGCCGGTAGGCCCGGCGGTCACGCTCGTGCCGCACGCGCTGGACCCAACCCAGGCGCCGCATCCGTTCGACCAGGGCGCCGATGGTGTTGGGATCGCTGGCGATGAGGCGGGTCAATTCGCTTTGCGTCAGGCCCTGGGGTTCGTGCTCAAGGAGGGTGCGCAGGGCGGTGAACTGGTCGGGCGTCAGGCCGGTCCGGGCCAGGCGGCGGCGAAAAGTCTGGTTGAGGTTGAACCAGGCGTGGCGCAGCAAGATGGGCAGACGCCGCCGGCCCGGGGCATCGATGGGCGGGGGCGGATTGGGATTATTGGGCGCTTTGGATCGGGGCATGGTCGATTTGGAATAGTACGTGTGAGTATGATTTCATTTGCATCTGGCGCACAGATGCAGCATAATCATTGATGTCTTGGAAGACAATAGTGGCCGGCGAACGTTGACCGCGGGCCGCGAGACATCTATGAAAGCGAGAATCCGGGTTGTACTGTGCCTGGTTGTTTTTTCGCTCCCGTGTGCGCGAGAACAACTGTGGGCGGGGCCGAGCGGCTGGTTTAGTTGGCGCGGCCCAAATCAAAACGGCACTTCGGCGGAGAAGAACCTGCCGGAGACCATCGACGCCAGCCATCCGTTGTGGACGGCTGATTTCCCGGGCATGTCCACCGCCGTGGCCGCCAAAGGGCGGGTTTATATCATGGGCTACCTGGGCAAGGGGCCGGATTTGTCCGAAGGGGTGGCGTGCTTCGACGCCGAGACGGGCAAAAAGATATGGGAGAAGCTTTACCTTGATTTTCTTAGCGACACGATTTACCTCCGTTATTCCACCTCCAGTCCAACGATTGATCCCGAGACGGGCAACGTTTATATCCAGGAAACGCAGGGGATATTCGCCGGATTCAGCGCCGAGGGCAAACCGCTCTGGGAACATTCCCTGATGGAGGAGTTCGGGCGCCTGACATTTCCCAACGGCCGGACCGCGACGCCGGTGGTCGATCATGATCTGGTCATCACTCGCGGGATCACCGCCAACTGGGGCGCGCAAGGGCCGGCGGCGGATCGCTTTTACGCGTTCGATAAAAGAACGGGCGCGGCGGTGTGGTCTTCGACTCCGGGCGGGCGGCCCAAGGACAACTCCTATTCCCACCCCGTGCTGGGATGGCTGGATGGCAAACGGGTGTTTTACTCGGCCACTGGCGACGGGTCGGTGGTGTGCGTCAACGCGCGGACGGGCCAGCCGATATTCCAGATACCCCTCTTCAAGGCGGGTATCAACTCCGCGGTGCTGTTGCACAACGACGACGAGATCATCGCCATTTACGGCACGCCCTACGAACCGGGGCAGATGGTCGGCCTGAGAATCCCGCACGTCACTCCGACCAACGGGACGGATCCGGTAATTGTCCCGCGCGCGGACGCCGAACTGTGGGACAATGAAATCCGCACCTCGGCCAGTTCGCCGATTTTGGTGGGTGACCGCGTGTATGTCACCAGCGAGATCGGCTATCTGGTCGCGGTGGACGCGCTCTCCGGCAAATTGCTCTGGCGCCTGAAGCTGGGGATCGAACAGCGCAATTCCTGCCCGCTCTTCGCCGATGGCAAAATCTATGCGCCCATCCTCAATGACCCCAGCCTTGCCGCCGCGGTGGGCGAGGAGAGCGCCGAGGGCGGACACGGCGCCCTTTACGTCATCGAACCGGGCGACACCGAGGGAAAAATCCTTTCCCACACGACGCTGGATGGGCGCTGCTACGGAACGCCGACACCGTACAACGGCCGGATTTACATTCAGACGACCAAAATGTTTTACTGTTTTGGCGGCAACGTGCCCGCTTCCGCTTCCTTTGAAACGCCGGACGCGGCGCCGGAAGACAAGTGGCCGGCGGCCGGCCCCGCAAAAAGTCTCCAGGCCATTCCTTCCGAGTTGTTGCTGCAACCGGGCGAAAAAGTCTCCTTTCATGTCCGCGCGCTCGACGCCAATGGATTGACTGCATCGGAGATCGACGATCCAAAGACGATTCAGTGGACCTCGTTCATTCCGCCGACGGCCAAGGTCAGGGCTACACTGAAGGCGTCGTTCGACGCCGACGGCCAGCTTGTGGCCGCGCCGGACAAGACGCCCTCTGCGGGCGCATTCCAGGCCAAGACGGGCGATTTGAAGGGCTACATTCGCGGCCGCGTTCTGCCCGGCCTGCCGATCGCGCAGGATTTCGAGGACATGACGCTGGGCGAGACGACGACGGACGCCGCCGAACCGCCCACCAAGTTCGCCTATCCGCCGCTGCCGTGGATCGGGGCGCGCTTCAAGTTCGAGGTGCGCGAGAAGGACGGAAACAAGTGCCTTGTCAAGACGATTGACAATCCCTTTTTCCAGCGCGCCACCGTTTTCATGGGCGCGCCGGACCTGAAGAATTATACGATCCAAGCCGACGTGATGAGCGACGGCAACAAACGCAAAATGTCCACCGTCGGCGTCATCAACCAGCGTTACCGCATTTGCCTCAAAGGCAACGAGCAGGTTTTGGAAACCACTTCCAATGAGCAACTGCTGTGCGTGCGCGCGCCTTTTCACTGGGAAGCCGGCGCCTGGTACACCGTCAAGGGGCGGGTGGACGTGGCGGCGGACGGATCGGGGGTCATCCGGGGCAAGGCCTGGAAGAAGGGCGAACCCGAACCGGCCGCGTGGACGAGCGAAGTGCCCGTCGCGCGGGCCAACGCCTGCGGGAGTCCCGGATTGTTCGGATTCTCGCCCCAAAACATGCGGGTTTATATTGACAACATCGCCGTCACGGCGAATTGAAGCCATGAAACATCTTTCCACATTATCCGCGGCGCTCGCGCTGTGCGGCCTGACGTGCCAGGGCGCTGATTGGCCGCGCTGGGGCGGATCGGACCCGGGCCGCGATATGTATTCGCCGGAAACCGGGTTGCCGGATCACTTCACCACCAGCACCAATGGCAACCTCAACTTGAAGGCCGGCACCGAGGAGTTCGATTTGCGCGGCGTGCCCAATGTCAAGTGGGTGGCCAAAGTCGGCTCGCAAAGCTACGGCAACGTCGTGGTCGCCGGCGGCAAGGTCTTCATTGGCACCAACAATGAGAACCCGCGCGACCCGCAGCACCAGGGCGACCGCAGCATTTTGATGTGCTTTGACGAGAAGACCGGCGCGTTTCTGTGGCAGTTGGTGGTTCCCAAACTGGCCTCCGGCAAGGTCAACGACTGGGAAAACCTCGGCATCCTCTCCTCTCCCTGCGTGGAGGGCAACCGGGTCTATCTTGTCACCAGCCGTTGCGAGGTGATGTGCCTGAGCACTGACGGGATGGCCGCCGGCAACCAGGGGCCGTTCACCAACGAAGCACAATACGTCGCCGGCCCCGGCAACCCGCCGGCGAAAATCGGGCCGCATGACGCCGACATTATTTGGAAGTACGACATGATGGACGAATTGGGCGTCTTTCCCCACAATGCCTCGAACTGCTCGCTGCTGATCGTCGGGGACTTGATCTACGCCTGCACTTCCAACGGCCAGGACTGGACGCACGTCAACATTCCCTCTCCCAACTCCCCCAGCCTCATCGCGATCAATAAAATCACCGGCCAGCTTGCCGGCGAGGACAACGCCGGGATCGGCCCGCGCATCTTCCACGGCGAGTGGAGTTCCCCCTCGACGGGCGTCGTCAATGGGCGCACTTTGATTTTCTTTGGGGGCGGCGACGGGGTTTGCTACGCCTTCGACGCCCAGCCGCAAAAGGGCGACGGCTCGCCCATCATCCCGGTCATTTCCGGGCCGCCGATTGACCGCGTTGAGGACAAGGACGCTTACTACCTGAAAAAAGTCTGGTGGTTTGACTGCAATCCGCCCGAGCGCCGGGTCCACGATGAGGCCCACAAATACCCGGCGCCCGACGGCCCGAGCGAAGTCAACGCCACTCCCGTGTTCTGGCACAACCGCGTCTATGTCGCCGTCGGGCAGGACCCCGAACACGGTGAAGGGGTCGGCATTTTAAATTGTATTGACGCGACCAAAACGGGCGACATCTCCAAGGCCGGCAAAATTTGGAGTTACGACAAAATCCACCGGAGCCTTTCGACGGTCTCGATCACGCCCGACGGCTTGTTGTTCATCGGCGACTTCTCTGGATTTGTGCATTGCCTGGACGCGATGACCGGCCAGGTTTACTGGGTGCAGGATCTCAGGGCGCATGTATGGGGATCGACCCTGGTGGCGGACGGAAAGGTCTATTGCGGGGATGAGGACGGGGATTTCATGGTGTTCGCGGCCAGCAAAGAGAAGAAGATTCTGAGCCAGACCAACCTAGGCGACCCGATATACTCGACGCCGGTGGTGGCCAACGGCGTGCTCTACGTGCATTCCAACACGCACCTCTTCGCCTTCTACGATTCGGAGCACAAGCGTTTTGCGGGCGACGAGAAACGGAGGGACGAGATCGATTTGAACAAGCCGGAGGGCAACAAGTGACAAAGAGATTGCTGTTGTTTCTGCTGATCGCCGCGATGTACGTGGCGCACCAGGACAGTTGGGACCGGCTCAGGGCCGAGCCAATGATTTTCGGATTCCTGCCGGCGGGCCTGGCCTATCACGCGGCCTACTCGATTGCCGCCGCCGCGATGATGGCGATTCTGGTGGCGACGGCGTGGCCCAAGCACTTGGAGGAACAGCAGAAGTGATTCCGATCATCGTCATCCTGGTTTACCTGGTGATGATCGCGGTCATCGGCAGTGTCGCCCTCAAGAAGAGCAAAGAGAACACCGAGGACTTTTTCCTGGCCAGCCGCTCGATCGGCCCGCTGGTTTTCTTCCTCTCGATTTTTGCGACGAACATGACGGCTTTTGCCATCCTCGGAAGTTCCGGGCAGGCCTACCGCCAGGGCATCGGCATATACGGCTTGATGGCCTCCTCCTCCTGTTTTATCATCCCCCTGACTATCTTCTTCATCGGCACGCGGCTTTGGGCGCTGGGCAAGAAATTCGGACACCAAACGCAGGTTGCCTTTTTCCGCGACCGCTGGGAGTGCAACCACATCGGCACCGCGATTTTCGCCCTCAGCGCGGCGATGTTGGTGCCCTACATGATTATCAGCATCATGGGCGGAGGCACCGTGCTGGCGGACATCTCGACGGCGCCGGAGACGCATCAGCCGCTGATCCCCTACGCCTGGGGTTGCGGAATCGTGGCCGTGGTTGTCACGCTCAACGTTTTCCTGGGCGGGATGCGCGGCACGGTCTGGGTCAACATTGTGCAAACCGTTTTGTTTCTCTGCTTCGGCGCGGTGGCGGTGGCGGTGATCAGCCACGGGCTGCCGCTGAGCTTGAGCGAATACATGCACAAACTGGCGGCGGACCCGAAAACCCGGTACCTGGTGACGCGCGAGAAGATTCCGCCGCAAGTTTTCTGGAGTTACACGCTGATCCCGCTCTCCTCGATCATGTTCCCGCACATGGCGATCATGTGTTTTTCCGCCCGTCGCGTCACCGCCTTCAAACAGACGGTCGTTGCCTACCCGCTGGCCATCATGGCCATCTGGCTGCCGTGTGTGTTTCTGGGCGTGCTGGGGTTTGCCGCGCTGGGCAAGGTTGGCGATCCGGACGGGGTGTTGCTCCACATGTTGGGAGCTTACGCGCCCGCGTGGCTGGCCGGGATTTTGGGGGCGGGCATCATCTCCGCGGTCATGGGTTCGGACACACACCAGGTGCTGGCCTTGAGCACGATGTTTACAAGGGACATTTTCGCGCATTACGGGGGCCGGGAAAGATTCGGCGAGAGCCGGTCGGTCCATTTTGCGCGGGGCTTTATTGTTGTTGTCACGGTCATCGCCTATAGTGTGGCGCTGGCGTTAAAGGAGAAGCAGGGCATTTTCGAGATCGCGGTGCGCTACGCCTTTTCCGGTTTCGCGGCGATGTCGCCGGTAATGGTGGCGGCGCTGTTTTGGAAACGGAGCACCAAATGGGGCGCGCTGGCCGCAACGGTTTTCGTGGCCGGATTCCTGGTATGGATCGCGCTGATGCAGACGGGCCACAAGCCCGGCGATGTCCTCTGGCAGGCGGGAGACGTAAAAGTGTTCTTCCTTAATCCGCGCGGCGACGTTGCGTTCTGGAATGGCTTTATGACCGTACTGCCCATGGTGGTTGGCTCGGCGGTTTGCGTGCTGCTTTTTTCCCTCATCACTCCGCCCCCCAGCCCGGCGACCATCGCCCGGTATTTCAGCACCACCTCTCCTTATGTCCCCCACTGACTCCGCCCAGGAAAAACTCGATGCGCACGCGCGCGAGATGGCGCAATGGCATTTCTCGCCGGAAACCGGCTGCCCGTTTTGGCTGGAGTGGGCGAAGACGGCCGGATGGAACCCGGCGGCCGAAGTCAGAGGATTCGCCGATTTTCAACGCTTCCCGCATTTCCAGGATGAATGGCTCCGCGACCTGCAACCGGAAGTCTGGGTGCCGAAAAAATATCAAGGCCGCCCGTTCAACATATTTGAAACCGGCGGCACCACCGGCATGCCCAAGCAGCGCATCGGCTGGGACGATTACAAGGCCGATTACGAGGAGTTCTCGGCCAAGCTCTCCGACGCCCATTTCCCGCGCGGAGGCGCCTGGTTGATGGTGGGGCCGACCGGGCCGCGCCGCTTGCGGCTGGCCATAGAGCACCTGGCCAACTATCGCGGCAGTTGTTGCTACTTCATCGACCTGGACCCGCGCTGGGTGAAAAAAGTGCTGGCGGCCAAACAGTTCGAGGCCGCCCGCGCCTACATGGAGCACGTGGTCGAGCAGGCGGTGGTGATCCTCCAGCACCGCAAGATCAGCGCGCTGTTCACCACGCCCAAGTTGCTTGAAGCGCTGGGCGAGAAGATCAATCTTTGGGAAGCCGGCATACGCGGGGTCTTTTGCGGCGGCACGACCATGGCGCCCCAATCCGTCCGCTTCATCATCGAGGAAGTCCTGGAAAACCGGATCGGCTTTTATCCCACCTACGGCAACACGCTCATGGGCCTGGCCGCCAGCGCGCCCCTGCGGCCCGCGGACAATTATTCGGTGACGTATTACGCGCCGCAGCCGCGCGCCGTGTTGCGCGTGGTCGATCCGGGCAATACCGGCAACTTGGTTCCGTACGGCGCGTGGGGGAGGGTGGAGTTGACGACGCTGACGCGCGAGTTTTTCATGCCGCGCTTTTTGGAGCGCGACGAAGCGATCCGGCGCGAACCGCGGGATCCCTACGCCTGGGACGGCGTGGCCGAAGTGCGGCCCTTCGGCGCCATGGAGAAGAACATCGTCGAGGGTGTCTATTGAGCGTCGCATGGTTCCCCATATTCCAGCCCTGCGCCGCGGAAGAGGCTACGAGAGCCTCGACCAAGCCAACATTGTCAAATATAACACGGGCGAAACGGTCGCCACTCTCAGCCAGGTCAACGCCGGCGTCATCCGCAAGGATTTGGCCCGCGTCGGCGAATCTCGCGCGGCGCTTAAGGCGTTGACCGTCGCGCGCCTGATCGAAATATGCGGGCGGGCGGGCGCGCAGTTTTTGGAGGGCACATTGCCACTGGGCGGAGGCGGCGCCACCCAATCGCCGCAACAATACGTCGAAACCCTTTCCGCCACCAGCGGGCTGCCGTGGGTCATGGTGCGGGCCAACATGGCCAAGATACATAACGCCCTGAGCCATATTGGAACGATTCTCAATGGGCTGACGCGCGGGCTTGATCTAAGCATCCTGGACCGCGGGTTTGGGCAGCGGTTGAGCTTTTATCCGGCGGGCAAAAGCCTGGGGGTGGTGATGCCGAGCAATTCTCCGGCGGTTAATTCGCTCTGGCTGCCGGCCATCGCGTTAAAAATACCGGTGGTCATCAAACCGGGCCGCGAGGAGCCGTGGACTCCCTGGCGGCTCATCCAGTCGTTCATCGCGGCGGGTTGTCCGGCCGAAGCGTTCGGGTTTTATCCCACCGACCACGAGGGGGCGGGCGAAATCCTGCGGGGGTGCGGGCGGGCGCTGCTTTTCGGCGACAAAACCACGACGTCCGCTTACGCCAATAATCCGGCCATTCAGATTCACGGCCCGGGCTACAGCAAGATTCTCATCGGCGCGGATGAGATCGAACGCTGGCCCGAATACGTTGACCTGATGGTGTCGGCGATTTCCGACAACGGCGGGCGCAGTTGCATCAACGCCTCTGCCATCGTCGTGCCGAAGTACGCCGACGAAATCGCCGACGCCCTGGCCCGCAAACTCGGCCCCATCGCCCCGCTCCCGGCGGATGACCGGAACGCCCGGCTGGCCGGCTTCGCCAATCCGAAGATGGCCGATTTCATCGATGACGCGATCGAAGAGGGGCTGAAAACGCCGGGTGCGCGCGACGTCACCGCCGACTACCGCGGCGGCCCGCGCAAGACGCTATTTCAAGGCGGCGTCTATGTGCGGCCTACAATCGTGCGGTGCTACTGGTTGGAGCATCCGCTGGCCAACCGCGAATTCCTCTGCCCCTACGCCAGCGTTGTGGCTGTGCCGCAGCCGGACATGATCGAGAAGATCGGGCCGTCGCTGGCGGTGACGGCGATCACGCGCGACCGGGGCTTCATCGAGCAACTGGTCGAATCGCCGTTGATTGAGCGGCTCAACATCGGCCCCATCTCGACCATGAGCGTGAGCTGGGACCAACCGCAGGAAGGCAACCTGTTCGAGTTCCTCTACAAGCGGCGCTCGATCGAAATGGCATAATGAACACGCGCGCGTGGAAAAGCGTCTCAACCTGTGCCTTGTCACAAATGCCTGAGACGCCCGCCAACCCGTTTGACCATCAGCCCCGCACGCGGATCGTCTTTGGCATCGGCGCGGCGGAGAAGGCCGGGGAACTGGCCCGGGAGGCGGGACTGCGCAAAGTGCTGCTGGTGACCGACGCCGGCGTCGTGACGGCCGGCCACGCCGAAGGAGTGCGCCAGGCGCTGGGGCGCGCCAAGGTTGAGACTATTTTGTTTGACAAGGTGCGGGAAAACCCGACGACCGACGACGTGGAGGAGTGCCTGCGCGCGGCGCAAAACACCGGCATTGACGGCATAGTGGGGCTGGGCGGCGGCAGCAGCATGGACACCGCCAAGGGTTGCAATTTTCTGCTGACCAACGGTGGGCGGATGCGGGATTACTGGGGCGTCGGCAAGGCAGCACGGCCGATGCTCCCATTGATCGCCATCCCCACCACCGCCGGCACGGGCAGTGAATGCCAATCCTTCGCGCTCATCGCCGACGCCGCCACGCACCAGAAAATGGCGTGCGGGGACGCCAAGGCGGCGGCGCGCATCGCCATTTTGGACCCGGCGCTGACGCTTTCGCAGCCGCCGCGGGTGGCGGCCTGCACGGGGATCGACGCCCTGTCGCACGCGCTGGAGACGGCGGTGACGAACAAGCGCAACGCCCTTTCAGTGGCTTATTCGCGCGAGTCGTTCCGCTTGTGCGCGTCGTCCTTTCCCCGCGTGATGCAGAACCGCCAAGACGTGGCCGCCCGCTCCGGCATGTTGCTGGGGGCGGCGCTGGCGGGCCTGGCGATTGAGAACAGCATGTTGGGCGCGGCCCACGCGGCGGCCAATCCCTTGACCGCGCATTTTCACATCGCCCATGGACAGGCCGTCGGACTGATGCTGCCGGCCGTCATCCGCTTCAATGCCGGCGACGCCGGGACCGCGCGGCTCTACGATGAAATGGATGAAAACAAAACCGCCGGCCTCATCGGGAATCTGGATTGGCTGCTCAATCTTGCGGGCCTCCCGCGCTCGCTGGCCGATTGCGACATCAGACCGTCGGCCATTCCGCTGCTGGCCTCGGAAGCGGCCCGGCAATGGACCGCCGGCTTCAATCCCCGCCCCGTGGGCGAAGGGGAGTTTATTAACATCTACGAGGCCGCCTTTGAAAGGCGCGGCGACGGAACGCCCTGAGCGGGCGTCACTTTGCCCCGACGATTTTCAGATCGTACTCGGGCGACATCAAGCTGTCCGCATGCGGCTTGGAAATGGAGTTGACCATGAAGTCGAACTTGTAGCGGTAAAGCACCGAGTCCTTTTCGGGAGGGACTGGAATATAGGCCTCCCATCGGTCGTGGACCAATGCCACCGGCCGCATGGGGTAAGTGTCGAAATTGACCACCACCAGGGGCTGGAAGGACTCCGGGCGGATGACTTCGCGGTTGCTCTTCCACTCGGCTTCGACCCGGTAATAGCCGGAGGCGTCGCGCGGGTATCTGGAGGGTGTTAGATTGGTAATCGAACTGCAGCCGGCCAGAAGGGCGGGCAGCAGCAGCATGGCGAGAATTTTTTTCTTCATTGTCGGCGTCTCCTGGCGGGGCGCCTCAGCGCGACCCCGCCTCACAGGCCGATGTTGAATCTCCTGGGCTCAAAATTCAAGCGGTTTTCGCGCCACGTGAAAAGCGCGCCTCATGATTCAAGCCGATGGCCATGAGCCGGGGCTTGCCAGCGGGGCGGCGAGCCGTTACACCATTGCCATGATCAATCGCTTTGCAATCCGCAGTTTAGTCATTTCAACATCGTTGGCGCTGGCCGTGCTGGGCGGCGCAAGGGCGGGACACGCGGCCGATGCGCCCAAACCGCTGCGCGTTCTGCTGGTCACCGGCGGCTGCTGCCACGATTACGCCAAACAAAAGGACATTCTCAAGCAGGGCCTGGAAGCGCGCGCCAACGTGGTGGTCGATGTGTTTTACAGCGCCGACACGACGACGCATCCGCCGCTGGCCATTCTGGGCAATCCGAGCTACGCCAACGGCTACGACCTGGTGATCCACGACGAATGCGCGGCGGAGATTTCGGATGCGAAGATTGTGGAAGGGGTTCTGCAGCCGCATCGCGAGGGTCTGCCGGGGGTGAACCTGCATTGCGCCATGCACTCCTATCGCATCGGCAACCCGAACGACCCGGTCACGCCCGGCACGCCGCACGGACTGTGGTTCGAGTACCTCGGCCTGCAATCCAGCGGTCATGACGCGCAGGAGCCTATCGCGATCACCTTTACGGACAAGGAAAGCCCGATTGTGAAGGGGATGAGCGATTGGACAACGATACCGGAGGAGCACTACAACAACGTGCATGTGTTTGACACAGCCCGCGCGCTGGCGCGCGGCAGGCAGGCGCTCAGACAGCGCGACGGGAGCGTCAAAACCAATGATTTTGTGGTGGTGTGGACCAATGAATACGGCCCGAATAAAACCCGCGTTTTCAGCACGACAATCGGGCACAACAACCAGACGGTGGCCGATCCGCGCTACCTTGACCTGGTCGCTCGAGGGGTGCTCTGGGCCACCGGCCACTTGAATGACGATGGAACGCCGGCCACGGGGTACGGGAAGAATGGGCAGTGATTGTCGCGCTCAGCGTTGAATGCGGGCCGAGCCGCCTTTGGCCAAGGCCCGCACCTCCTCCAACGTGGACATGGTGGTGTCGCCCGGATAAGTGGTGAGGAGCGCGCCGTGCGCCCAGCCCAGATTAACCGCGTTCTGGGGCGTCTCGCCGGACAGCAGCCCATAGAAAAAGCCGGAAGCAAAGCCGTCCCCGCCGCCCACGCGGTCATAGACATCCAGTTGGCAGGTGGGTGAAAGATACGTTTTTCCGTCCACCCAGGCGAGCGCCGCCCAACTGTGGCGGTTGGTGGAATGGACCTCGCGGAGGGTCGTGGCGGCGACTTTGATCTGGGGGAACAGTTGCGCGGCATTGTCAATCATAGAGACAAAAGCGGCGGGGTCCAGGCCGGAGCGGCCGGGGGCCTGGGGGCCGGCGATGCCCAGTCCCATTTGCAGGTCTTCCTCGTTGCCCACCAGCACATCCACATGCTTGACAATGCGGCGGATGACCGGCACGGCGCGCTCCGGGCCGCCGAGGGTCTGCCAGAGCTTGGCGCGGAAGTTCAAATCAAAGGACACCACCGCGCCCGCGGCCTTGGCGGCTTGCATCGCCTCGATGATGACCTCGGGGGTCGTTTCGGACAGGGCGGCAAAGATGCCGCCGCTGTGAAACCAGCGCACGCCGCGCACTATGCTTGGCCAGTCGAAATCCCCCGGCTTGAGGAGGGCGGCGGCTTCGTTGGACCGATTGTAGAAGGCGACGGGCGGGCGGACTCCCTGGCCGCGGTCGCTGTAAACGGCGGCCATGGCCGGGCCGCGGACGCCGTCGTGCTTGAAGTGTTTGTAAAATGGCTTGACGCCCATCGCCCTGACGCGCTCGGCGATGAGAGCGCCGATAGGGTAATCGACCATGGCGGTGACGATCCCCGCGCGCATACCGAAGCAGTCGGAGAGGTTGGCGGCCACGTTATACTCGCCGCCGCTGACATGGACCTGGAACTGGGTCGCTTTGCGGAAGGGGATGATGCCCGGATCCAGGCGATGGACCAGAGCGCCGAGGGAAACCAAATCCAGGACGCCGCCGGGCGGAATGTTCAAGCCATAATTCATATTCGGGCACCAGCGAGGCGCATTTTGCTTTTTGGGCAAGTCCTCTCGGCGAAGTAATGCTTTAGGATGCCGGACATCTCGATTGAGAATTGGTCACTGGTCGTCGGAACGGAGAGTTCTTGGGCCTTCATGGCGACACTGATTACATGACAGATGACAAATTCTCAATGAAATTATCAATCGTCCTCAGATTCCCCTGCCAGCCATTCCGCTGACGCCCTTCACACAACCTTCTGTCCAGCAAAACCCCGTTCCTCCTGTTCATCTTCTCAATCCTGTCAAAACCTCCTCTCCCTCAACATCTTCCATTTCTGGCAACCGGCTCTCGGTGCGCCCCTCCGGCCCCCCGGAAAAAACCTTCAAAAAGAACTTGAAAGTCCCATCATTATGTGGGATATTGAAACCGGGCGGGCTGATTTGCCTGCCTCGCCGCGGCTTTAGTCAAGCCAGGGCGGGCTCTTTGACATATCGGCAAGCGCCAGCCGCCCGCCCACCGCGCGAGCGACCCGAAACCATTCAACCCGATCCGCGTTAACGTTAAAGCCAGTCAAGGCTTGCCCTTCTCCGCGCCCTCGGCGTTCTCTCTGCGCGAGGCTCCCTTTTTTGGATTCCCCCAGACCCAAAAATCCTCAGAAACCCCAGCAATTGCTGATAATTGCGACCCTTTGCCGCAAGTTCTATCGCAGCGAAGGCGGGTTGAGTTTTTCCTTCTCTGTTTTCTCAGCGTGCTCCTGTTGAAGTTCTTTGGCTGCGGCCAACCGTGCTGTGACCCCTCCCATGTGCGTCATTTTGACCCACTCCAAAGACCAAAAACCCTCCAAAACCCCTGCAATTGCTGATAATCGCGACCCTTTGCCGCCGCTTGCGCGGGGCGCATTCGACCCCTCTTCAAATCCTTCCCTTGCCTGCCTTCGTCAATTCGCCCTGGAAAAACCGGCGCCCCCCCAATTTTGGCCTTGACGAATGGCGCCTCCGCCGCTTTATTAACCCGCGTGTAGCAGTTTTAGCGCAGTAAAACGTTTCAATGACAATGTCCATCACATTACACATTCTATGAAATCCTTGTTTCTTTCCATCGTCACCGGGCTGTCCCTGGCCTCTTTGGTCCAGGCGGCGGATGTCACCGTTACCATCAGCAAGGTCCATCTTTGCTGCGATAAATGCGTCAAAGCGGCGGAAAAGACCGTCTCCACCGTGGACGGCGCCAAGGCGGTCGTCGATAAGGACGCTGGCACCATCGCCGTCACCGCCCCTGACACCGCCACCGCGCAAAAGGTCGCCGACGCCCTCACCAAGGACGGGTTCTTTGGCGAATCCAGCGACGCCAGCGTTAAAATCGACGCCAGCACCGGCGCAACCGGCGCGAAGGTCCAAACTCTGACGGTCCAAGGCGTCCACATCTGCTGTCCCAAATGCGTCAAAGCCGTCAACGCGGCGCTGAAGGATGTTCCTGGAGTCACCACCAACACCGCCGCCAAGGGCGTTGAGTCGTTCACCGTCTCCGGCGATTTTAACGATGCCGATGTCTTCACCGCGCTGCAAAAGGCCGGCTTCACCGGCAAAGCCGGCAAGTAACCGGTCACATCTGCTCGGTGGTTTCGATGCCCAGCGCCTCAAGCCCTTGCTTGAGGACGCGGGCGGTCAGATCGCACAGCGCCAGTCGCGTTGCGCGGGTGTCGGCTTGCGCCTTGAGCACGGGGCAATTCTCGTAGAAGCGCGCGAAGTCCCCCGCCAATTCATATAAGTAACCGCACAGGAAGTTGGGACGGTACTCCTCCGCCGCCCCCTCCAGGACCAATCCGAAGTTCAACAGCCGCCGCCCCAGAGCCAGCTCCTCGGGCGCGGACAGGACAAAGTCCCCGCCGCCGAGTTGCATGTTTTGGCCGCCTTTGCGGAATATGCTGCGCACGCGCGTATAGGCGTAGAGGAGGTAGGGCGCGGTGTTGCCTTGCAGCGCCAGCATCTTGTCCCAACTAAACATGTAATCGCTCTGCCGATTCTGCGACAGGTCGGCGTACTTGATCGCCCCCAGGCCGACCACGCGCGCGATTTCCCGGCGCTGGGCCGCGTCAAGCTCCGGGTTCTTCTCAGACACCGCCTTGAAGGCGCGCTCTTCGGCCTCGTCCAGCAAGTCCTCCAGGCGGACGGTGTCGCCCGCGCGCGTCTTGAACGGTTTGCCGTCTTCGCCCAGGACCGAACCGAACCAGACATGGGCCAGCTTGGCGTCCGCCTCCGGGTGCCAGCGGCGGAAGATGGCAAAGAGCTGCTTGAAGTGAAGTTGCTGCGGTGCGCCGGTCACGTAAATGATTTCGTCCGGCCGCCCGCCCCATGTTCCGCCCTCCCAGCGGAAGAGCAGCGTGGCCAGGTCGGTCGTGGTGTAGTTGTAGCCGCCGTCGCTTTTGCGCACCAGCGCCGGATGGTCCTTCAACTCCGGATCGTCGTCAAAAAAAACGGCCAGCGCCCCTTCGCTGATATGGGCGATGCCGCGCGCGGCCAATTCATCGACCGTCTTCTTGAGCAGCGGATTATAGTAGCTTTCGCCGTAGCGGCAGTCGAACTTCACCCCCAGGCGCGCGTACACCCGCTCGAACTGCGACTCGGACAGCGCGATCATCTCGCGCCAGATGCGGAGGTTCTCCTCGTCGCCGGATTGCAGCTTGACCAGTTCCTGGCGCGCGTTTTCCAGCGCTTGCGGATCGGTCTCGCAAGCCGCGTTGATCCATTTGTAAAGCCGCTCCATTTCGGCGATCGGGTCCGCGCGCAACTTCTCCCGGTCCAGCCCCCTCTTCCAGCCCGCCAGCAATTTGCCGAACTGCGTGCCCCAATCGCCAATGTGATTGTCCGTGACCACCCGGTGGCCCAGCAACCGCAGCATCCGCGCCAGCGCGTCGCCCAGGATCGTTGAACGAATGTGCCCCACGTGCATCGGCTTGGCCACGTTGGGCGAACTGAAGTCAATAATAACCGTGCGCGGGCGGACGGCCTTGTCAAAAAACATATTCGCCCCTTCGGCCGCCTCCCGCAAAGCCCGCCCGATCGCGGCCGCTTTCAGGCGGAAATTGAGAAATCCCGCTCCCGCCACCTCCGCCGGCTCGCACCACGCGGCGATGTCCAGTTTCCCGGCCACCTCCGCCGCCAACTGGCGCGGATTCATCCCCCGCGCCTTGGCCAGCGCCATTAGCGCGTTGCTTTGGTAGTCGCCAAACCTCGGGTCCGGACACGGCCGAACCCGCACGGCCGCTGCATCGGCGTTGGGCAGCACGGCGCCTACCGCCTGTTGCAGTCTTTGTTCGAGGATTTTGTGGAGCACGCTCGGAAAGAGCCGGGACCGGATTATTTCGGCGCGGAATACTTTTTGATGATTTCGTACATGGACGCGGCGTCCGGCGCCTGCTCCAGCTCGCTTCGAAACTCCTTTATGTGGAGCAGCTTGGCTATGTTCGCCAGCGTGTGCAGGTGCTTTTGGAATTGGCCCTGCGGCACCAAAAAAAGCACGACCAGATTGACCGGTTGATTGTCCAGCGCGTCAAACTCAATCCCCTTGCTGGAGCGGCCCAGCGCGCCGACCACCTCCTGGATCAGATCGGTCGAGGCATGCGGGATGCCGATGCCGAAGCCGATGCCGGTGCTCATGGATAACTCGCGTTTCTTGACGACCGCGACGATGGCATCCCGGTGTTCAGGTTGGATTCGGTTCGTGCCCACCAGTGTTTGAATCAACTGGTCGATTGCCTCCCACCGATTGGCTGCGGGCAGATCGGGCACAATCGTATCTACGCTTAATATATCGGCAAGATTCATAGCGCGCCCCAGCATTTCGCCTCATCCCGGCCCGCATATCAAGCGCAATTCTGCATTTCTCAAGTCTGCCGCCCCACTTCTGCCTTGAATCGGGGCGCCGGCGGTGCAACCTTTTCCTTGCTAATTGGATGGGTGTCCATAGAGTTAGCGGCTCGATTGGAAGATATATGATGATGAGCAACCGCCTGAGTTGCCTGCTGGCGCAGCAGCAGCCGCCGATGGCGCCCGATCAAACGGGCGCCACCATCAAGTTCATTGGCACCATGGCCATCTTTATGGTGGTCATGTGGTTCCTGTTGATCGCGCCGCAGCGCAAAAAGACCAAGGAACTGGAGGCCACCGTCAAATCCCTCAAAGCCGGCGACCGCATCATCACCGCCAGCGGGATCGTCGGCGTCGTCCTCTCCGTCAAGGAGAAGACAATGTCGATCCGCTCCGCGGACACCAAGCTCGAGATACTGAAAACAGCCGTGGCGGAAGTGACCGACCGCGGCGGGGAGGCCGGGGAATCGAAAAGTTAAATCCGCATGAAAAAGCCTAAATTTTGGTGGGCGTTGATCGCCTTTCTCCTCGCTTGGTCATTTTGGGAGATATTCCCGCCGACCAGCCAGGACTTGATTACCGTCTTCAACGACCAGGCCGATCCGGCGAAAGTCAACGCCACCTTCACCAAAATCGTCGATGAAGCCCGCGCTTTGGAAAAGGCCAACCCCGACCCGCATCGCCAGTTTACCGACCTGATGAGCGCCATCGGCACCAATGACATCCGGCCCTATTTCCCCTACATCAACGTTCGCAACGAGGAGCGTCCCACCTACACCCTTCTGAACCTCTTGCAGAAAAAGGCCGCCGGCAAGATCAAGCTCGGCCTCGACCTGCAGGGCGGCACCCAGTTCCTGGTCAGCTTGGACACCAACCACATGGTCACAGTCGATACCAACGGCAACAAGACCGTGGCGATGGAATCGGCCGAACGCGAGCGCATGGTTTCGCAGGCGGCCGAAGTGTTGCGACACCGGGTCGATAACCTGGGCGTGGCCGAGCCGATCATTCAGCCGGCCGGAGAGAACCATATCCTGATCCAGTTGCCCGGCCTGTCGCAGGCGGCACAGGACGAAGCCAAAAGAAACATTCAGAAAGCCGCCTACCTGGAATTCCGCCTAGTCCATCCGGACAGCGAGCAGTTGATCAAGGACGGCATTACCGAGCCTGGCTACGAGGTGTTGAAGATGAAGGTCAAGAACAGAGACGGCTCCTCTTCGCTGGAACCCGTGCTGGTCCAGAAAAAACTGGCCAACGGCCTGAACGGAAGGTATGTCAAGCGCGCCTTTCCCAGCCGCAACCCCCTTTCCAACGAGCCGGTTGTCGAGTTGCAATTCAACAGCGCCGGCGCGGACAAATTCTACGATGTCACCTCCCAGCACGTCGGCGACCGCCTGGCCGTTGTCCTGGACGGCGAACTCTACACCGCGCCCCGCATCAACGAGCCGATTCGCGGCAACTGTGAAATCTCCGGCGGCAACATGGACATCAACGAAGCCATCACCATTGCCAACATCCTGGAAAATCCCTTGGAAACACCCGTCCACATCGATGAAATGCGCGAAGTGGACCCGACGCTGGGCAAGGACTCCATCAGCAGCGGCATCAAAGCCGCCATTTACGGCACTTTCTTTGTCGCCTTGTTCATGGCCGGTTATTATCACCGTTGCGGCATCATCGCCGACTCGGCGATGATTTTAAACCTCATCATCCTGCTGGGCGTGATGTGTTCGATTGGCACCACACTGACTCTGCCCGGCATTGCCGGCATCGTCCTGACCGTCGGCATGGCGGTGGATGCCAACGTGCTGATCTACGAGCGGCTGCGCGAGGAAATGGGCCAGGGCAAGTCCATGCGCGGGGCTGTCTCCGCCGCGTACAGCCGCGCGTTCAAGGTCATTTTTGATTCGCACTCGACCACGCTGATCTCGGCCATCATTCTCATTTACCTCGGCACTGGGCCGGTCAAGGGCTTTGGCGTCACCCTCACCATCGGCGTCGCCTTGAGCCTGTTTACGAGCCTGGTGATGACCCGGTTGATCTTTGACTATCTGCTTTCGCGCGGCTGGCTCAACCGCATCAGCATGGCCCACATCATCAAAAACCCGCACTGGGATTTCATGAGATGGGCCAAACCCGCCTTCATCGCTTCCTGGACGATCATCCTCGTCGGCCTGTCCTACGGCATCTTCGTGCGCGGCAGCCACGTTGAGGGCATCGACTTTGCCGGCGGCGATGCCGTGACCCTTTCTTTCAATAAGAAAATCGATGTCGGCGATCTGCGCAAGGCGATGGAGAAGGTCGGTGACACTGAGATTCAATATCAGAAGGGCGACCAGAAAGAGATGCTGCAGGTCGTGGCGGCCTTTGGCAAAGGCGGCGCGGTGACCAACGCGTTGATGAGCTCCTTCCCCGACGCGGGCTTCCGGCAGATTGGCCATGAGACGGTGGGCGCGACCGTGGGCGTCGAAATCCAAAAGTCGGCCCTCATCGCGTCGTTCCTTTCCCTCTTCGGCATCCTTATCTATGTCGCCTTCCGTTACGAGTTTTCCTTTTCCGTGGGCGCGGTGCTGGCGGTCATACACGACGTGTTGATGACGCTGGGGATTTTCTTTCTGGCAGGAAAGCAGTTGAGCGCGCCGATCGTGGCCGCCATCCTCACCATCATCGGCTTCTCCATCAACGACACCATCGTTATCTTCGACCGCATTCGCGAGGACCTCAAGCTGGGGATTCGCGGGACATTCAAGGAGGTGATGAACACGGCCCTCAACCAGACCCTCAGTCGCACGCTCATCACGTCAGGCACCGTCTTTATCGCCACCTTTTGCCTTTTCCTTTTTGGCGGCGGCGCGGTCAATGATTTCGCCTTTACGTTCCTCATCGGCATTCTGACCGGCACCTATTCCAGCATCTATATCGCCAGCGCGCTGGTGTTGTGGTGGCACAAGGGCGAGCGGCCCAAGAGCGCCTCGCAAGTCGTCCTGGAGGAAGCCGCCGGGGCGCAGGCGCGCGTCTAGCGCAGGCCATGTCGGCCCCGCTCCCTATCACGCCATGGCATTGGGCGGGGTTTATCGTCGTCATTTTGCTCTTCCTGGCTCTGGACTTGGGCCTTCACCGGCGCGCCCGCGTGGTGAGAATAAGGGAGGCCCTGTTCCGTTGCGTTGTGTGGCTCTTGCTCACCCTCCTCTTCGCTCACGCCCTGCGCCAATGGCGCAGCGGGGAGGAATCCCTCCAATTCCTCACCGGCTACCTGATCGAATTCTCGCTCTCCACGGACAACGTCTTCGCCATCGCCATGATCTTTTCCGCCTTCGGCGTGGTGGAACCGCTTCAGCACCGGGTCTTGCACTGGGGGATTCTCGGCGCGCTGCTCATGCGCGGCGTGATGATTGCCGGCGGCGCCGCCCTGATTCAAAACTTCCATCCCGTCCTCTATGTCCTGGGCGCGTTCCTCCTTCTGACAGGAGTCAAGTGGATTTTCTCAAAACCGGCGCCCCCGCGCCCGGAACGCAACGGCGTCCTGCGCCTGGCCCGCAAACTGTTCCCCGTGGCGCCCGGCTTCGATGGCGACAGATTTGTCACCATGGCAAACGGCCGCCGGGCCTTGACGCCGCTGGCCCTGGCGCTGGTGGCGGTGGAAACAACCGACCTGCTTTTCGCCGCCGATTCCATCCCCGCTGTTTTCGCCGTGACGCAAAACGCCTTTATTGTTTTCACGTCGAATATATTTGCCGTCCTGGGTTTGCGCTCGTTGTACTTTGTCCTGGCTGGGGCGATCCGCTATTTCCGCTGTCTGCGGGCGGGCCTGGCCGCGGTCTTGATCTTCACGGGAGCGAAAATGCTGCTAGCCCCGTGGTATGTCCTGCCCGCCGCTCTTTCCCTGGGTGTGGTCGCGGCGATCCTGGCTGTGGCCGTCGGCATTTCCATCCTGCTCGCCCGGCGGGAGAAGCAAAGGCCCTCCAACGCGGCCCCTTTATGAGTTTTAACTGGTCAGTGGCGCCAGTGCAGCCGGAACTGCGCCAGCGGTTGGCGGAGGCCTTGCGCGTTTCGCCCTTGCTGGCCCAGTGCCTGCTCAATCGCGGGTTGGACCAGCCGGAGGTTCTGTCCCGCTTCCTGGCCCCGCGCCTGCAGCATTTGGCCGACCCGTTTCTCATTCCGAACATGGGCGCCGCGGTCGAGCGCCTCCTGGCCGCCCGCCAACGCCAGGAGTTGGTGGTCATCTTTGGCGATTACGACGTGGACGGCGTGACCTCGACGGCTGTGCTGCTGGAAACACTGGGCGGACTGGGCTGGCGCGTTGAGTATTATCTGCCGCATCGCCTGGAGGAGGGCTACGGATTAAGCCGCGAAGGAGTCGAAAACTGCCTGAAAAAACTCCCGGCCGCGCTCTTGCTGGCGGTGGATTGCGGCTCCAACGCTTTCGATCTCATCGCCCAACTGCGGCGCGATGGCATCGAGGTCATCGTTCTGGATCACCACCAGGTTTCCAATCCCGCGCCGGCCGCGATCGCGCTGGTCAATCCGTGCCTGGGCGGCGGCTTTGACGAACTGTGCTCCGCCGGCCTGGCCTTCAAACTGGCGCACGCGTTGCTCAAGCTGATGCGCGCCGAGGGCGTCGCCGCCGCCGCGGCTGTCGATGTGCGCGCGCAACTGGACCTCGTGGCTTTGGGCACGATTGCGGACCTCGTTCCGTTGCTGGGCGAAAACCGCATCCTGGTCACAGCCGGATTGGAGCGCCTCAACGCCACCGCGCGGCCGGGCCTTTTGGCGCTCAAATCCGTCGCCGCCAGCCCGCCTGTCATCGGCCCTTATGAGGTCGCCTTTCAACTGGCCCCACGTTTGAACGCGGCGGGCCGGCTGGAAGACGCACACGCCGCGCTCCGTCTATTGTTGACCCACGATGCGGGCGAGGCGCAATCGCTGGCCCGCTCTCTGGACGAGAGCAACAGGCGGCGCCGCGAGTTGGAACGAGCCATCCACGAGGAAATCGCGGCCCTCATCCGGCCGCGTTTCGACGCGGACAGGGATTTCGTCATCGTCGAGGGACGCGAGCAGTGGCACGTCGGCGTGGTGGGCATCGTGGCGTCGCGCCTGGCTCAGGAGTTCCACCGCCCGACGATCGTTTGCGGCGGCGAAGGCCCCGTCTGGCGCGGGTCCGGCCGCGGCATCGAAGGATTTGACCTGGCGGCGGCCCTGCGCGAATGCGACGACCTTTTATTGCGGCATGGCGGCCATGCCCTGGCTGCGGGCTTGAGCATCCGGCCCGCCAACCTGGACGCCTTGCGCCAGCGTCTCAATGCCTTGGCCCGCGCGGCCCTGCGGCCCGAACAACTCCGTCCTTGCTTGAAACTGGACGCCGAAGTGGGGGCGGCGGAAATGACCGTGGAACAAGTCCTGGAATTGGCGCGCCTTGCCCCGGCGGGACAGGGCAATCCCTTGCCGCGTCTGGTCCTGCGCGGCCTGAGCCATCGGCAACCGCCCCGGCGCATGGGCAGAGAACAACAGCACGTCAAATTCCGGCTGACCGACGGCCACGAAATGCTGGAGGCGGTTTGGTGGAATGCCGGCGGCGCCCAGTGGCCCACCGCTCCATTTGACCTGGCCTTTACGCCGGCGATTAACGACTACAACGCCCGCCGCTGCGTCCAGCTCAAAGTCCTGGATTGGCGGCCGGCCACCGTCCCTATTTCCGCCCCGCCGCCGCGATGAACGGCTTGAGTTCCTCCATCAATCGCGCGAATCCCTCCAGCGTCAATTGTTGCGCCCCGTCGCTCCACGCCTCGGCCGGATGCGGATGGACCTCGATGAGCAGGCCGTCGGCGCCCATGGCCGCGGCGCCCTTGGAGAGGGCGGCGACCAAGTCGGCCCGGCCCGCGCCCTGGCTTGGGTCAATGATGATCGGGCAATGCGATTCCCTCTTGATGATGGGAACGGCGGAAAGATCCAGCGTATTGCGGGTGTAAGTTTCAAAGGTGCGAATGCCCCGCTCGCAAAAGATCAAGTTCGGGTTGTTGCTGGACAAAACATACTCGCCGGCCAGGAGCCATTCCTCGATCCTCATGGAAAGGCCGCGCTTCAGGAGAACTGGACGGCCCGTCTTGGCCGCCGCAATGAGCAACTGATAGTTTTGCGAATTCCGCGCGCCGATCTGAAGGATGTCGGCGTATTCGGCCACCAGCCCGGCCTGTTGTTCGGAGAGCAGCTCGGTGATGATCGCCAGGCCCGTTTCCTGGCGCGCCTTGGCCAAAAGCTTAAGCCCCTTTTGGCCCAGTCCCTGGAATTCGTATGGCGAAGTGCGCGGTTTGAACGCCCCACCGCGCAAGAACGTCGCGCCGGCTTTTTTGACCGCCTCAGCCGTGCGCATCAACTGCCCTTCGCCCTCCACTGAACACGGACCGGCCATGACCTGAAAAGTCCCGCCTCCGATGCGATGGCCGCCCGCCGTGACCACGGAATCGTTTTTCTGCGCCTCGCGGCTGACGAGTTTGTAGCGGTTCTGCACCGGCAGCACCCGCTCGACCTGCGGCCAGGAGCCGAGCACCTCGAGGGTTTGGTGGGTGCGCTCGTCGCCGATGGCCGCGACGACGGTGCGTTCGACTCCCCGTATCAGGTGCGGCCGGTAGCCCAGTTTTTTTATCTCCCGCAGCACCGCCGTCTCGGCTTTTTTCGTGATCCGCGGTTTGAGAATGACAATCATTTGTCGGCAAATGCTGGCATACTGGGTCGGGGCGTCAATGGCCAAATAGGCACTTTGTCACTTGAAACCCGGGCGCCCCTTCCGTAGTATCCCTTTCCATTGATGAGACGCTTTTCTGTCATCGCAGGCGGGATCTCACTGTTGTTTTGCGGGGCCGCGCGCGCCGATTTGGTCAGCGGCATCCAGGTGGTGGTCAATGACGCCGTGATCACTTATGCCGAAATTCAGGATGGCGTCCTGTCTCGCGCCCAAACCCTCGCGAGCCTCTACGCCAGGGACCCGGCACGGGCTGAGCAGGAGGGGCGCAAATTGCACGACGAGGAGGTCGAGCGGCTGGTGGAGGACAAATTGATTGTCCATGAGTTTCAAAGCGCCGGCTACGCTACCAATGTCCTGGAGTCCGTTATCGACGACCGGATTCGCGATAAAATCCAGAAGGAGTATTACGGCGACCGCACCCGGCTGATCAAAACACTCCAGGCCGAGGGAATCACCTACGAGATGTTCCGGCGCCGGGAATGGGAGAAGTTCGTCATCGAATACATGAACTATCAAAACAGCTCCAACCCCAGGAAAATCCTCATTTCCCCGCTCAAAATCGAGCAATACTACGAGCAGCACAGAAGCGACTTCAAAATCGATGACCAGGTGCGTTTGCGCATGATTGTCGTCAACCAGCCCTCCACCGGCCCGGCCGGCATGGCCCGGCGGTTGGCGGAGGAGATTCTGGCCAAGATTGACGCCGGCGTTCCCTTCTCAGAAATGGCCGCCGTCTATTCCGCCGGCTCCCAACGCTCGGAGGGCGGCGACCGCGGTTGGGTCGATCGCGGCTACTTCAAGCCCGAACTGGCCCGCGTCGCCTTCTCCCTCAAGCCCGGCCAGCACAGCGGCGTCATCGAATTGCCCGAGGCCTGCTACCTGATGATGGTCCAGGACACGCGCCCCAGCCACATCCGCCCCATGACCGAAGTCCGCGCCGAAATCGAACGCACGCTCAAAGCCGAAGAGAACCTGGCTCTGCGCAAACAATGGATTGACCGTCTTAAACGCAAATCCTTCGTCCAATATTATTAATGACTGGCTGGATCGCCATCTCGCTGGGTGACGTCACCGGCATCGGCCCCGAAGTCGTCCTCAAGGCTCTGGCCGAGGAGGGGGAGGCCGACGACACCCGCTATCTGTTGATCGGCGACGGCGATTACGCGGCCGCGGCCTACGAACGGCTGGGTTTGCAGTTGCCCTTGCAGCCGTTTTCCGAATTCGGCGCCGGCGGGCGATTTTTCGTGCATAACCCACTGCGCCAACCCCTGCCGCCCAGCCTGGAGCCTGGTTCACCCGCCGCCGCCCGCGCCGCCATCGCCTGGCTGACCGACGGCGCGCAACGCTGCCTGGCGCAGGAGGTGGACGCCTTGGTGACCGCGCCGTTGAGCAAAGTGGCCGTGGTGCGCAGCGGCCAGCCCTTCATCGGCCAAACCGAATTTCTTTCCGAATTGGCCGGCACAAAACGCACGGCCATGATGCTGCTGGGCCAGGATGATCGCGGCCGCTGGTTGCGCGTGGCCCTGGCCACCACTCATCTGCCCCTCAAGCTGGTTGCGGCCCAACTCGACGCGGACAAAATCGCGCTCGCCATCGAGTTGGCCTCCCAGGCCTGCCAGGACTTGGACCTGCCCCGCCGCCGCGTCGCCGTCTGCGGTCTCAATCCCCACGCCGGCGAAGGCGGCGAGTTTGGCGACGAGGAAATCACCCTCATCCGGCCCGTGGTGGAAGCCGCGCGCCAGAAGGGTCTCGACATCGTTGGTCCCCTCCCGGCCGACACCTTGTTCTATTATGCCAGCCGCGGCGATTACGACGCGGTGGTCGCGATGTACCACGATCAGGGGCTGGCGCCGCTGAAAATGGTCGCCTTCGAGACGGGGATCAATTGGACGCTGGGGCTGCCTTTCATCCGCACCTCGCCGGACCACGGCACCGCCTACGACATAGCGGGCCGGAACAAGGCCAATCCTTCGAGCATGAGGGCGGCCATCCGCCTGGCTAAACAATTGGCCCGCCATCGCGCCAAAATCTCCCAATAGCCCCCTCGTGACCTCTGCCCTCATCGTCGCCGCCGGAAGCAGCGTCCGCATGGGCGCCCAGACCGACAAATTATTTTTGACGGTGGCGGGCCGGCCGCTCGTCGCCCACCCCTGGCTGCGATTCGACGGCGCGCCCTTCATCGACGAAATTATTCTGGTCGTGCGGCCCGGGCGGGAAGGCGCCTTCGCGGAATTGGCCACAAAACTGCCTTTGACCAAGCCGTACCGTCTGGTTGCCGGCGGCAAGGAACGGCAGGACTCCGTCTGGAACGGTTTGCAGGCCCTCGCGCCCCACTCGGAAATTGTGGCCATCCAGGACGCCGCGCGTCCCTGCACCAGCCTGGCGTTGATTGAGGCGACGATCGCCGCCGCCCGCAAGGACGGGGCGGCCGTGGCCGCGCAGCCGGTTTCTGACACCATCAAGCTATCCGACGACGGCGCTTTTGTGGCGCGGCATCTGGACCGTTCCCGGCTATGGGCCGTGCAGACGCCTCAGACTTTCCGCGTTGAGATAATCTTGCGCGCCCTGCGTCAGGCCCGTGCGCAAGGGTTGCGCATCACAGACGACACCGCCGCCTGCGAACTGATCGGCCAGCCTGTCAAATTGGTATTCGTCCCCGGCCCGAACCCCAAAGTCACGGTGCCTGAGGACGTTGCCGTTGTGGAACTTCTGCTCGCAACGCGCTGAAATACCGCGTCCCGCGACCAACCGCCTCCCGCCGGTGTTTTCCACTTGGAGCAAAGTATGCTCTCTTTTCGTCTAAGAAAGCATGGAGTCAGGTGTCAATCAATATGAACATGATGTCCGCTGTCAGACCTTGAGCATCGGGATTTGCCCGGCATGGCTTTAATGCAACTAGAACAGGCCAGCAAAGTGTCCGGCGCCGAAACGATCGAGGAGCTGTTTGCCGCCCTGGAATCGCCCCTGCTCAATTATTCCCTCCGGCTGGCCGGGGAGTTGGGCGCCGCTGAGGACATCGTGCAGGAAGCGTTCATGAAATTGCAGGCCCAATTTGCCGACGTGCGCGAGCCAAGGCGCTGGCTCTATCGGACCGTGCATAACCTCGCCCTGAATCAGCGCCGCCAGGGCCGCAAAATCGTCCCGCTGGAAGTTGGCGCCGGCGAAGACCCGCCCGTAGCCGATCCCCAGCCGCTGCCCGATGAGCAGATCGCGCGCTCCGAAGGCATCGGGCTGATGCGGCTCAGCCTGGAAAGCCTGGACGAGCGCAGCCGGGAATTGATCCGGCTCAAGTTCACCGAGAACCTCTCCTACAAACAGATCAGTGAGCGCACCGGGTTGAAGACCGGGCACGTCGGCTACCTGCTGCATCACGCCCTCAAAACCATGGCCGGTGAATTGGCCAGAAACGGAGTCGTGCCATGAACCCGGATTTGCCGCCGACCAATCGCGAAGACCTTGAGGCCCAGGTGACGGCTTTGCTGCTGGGCGAATTGAGCGCCGAGCAAGCTGCCGCCTTGCGCGCCCGCATGGCGCAGGACCGCGAATTGGCCCAATGGCATGACCGTCTCAAGGAAACTCTCGCCCTGGTGCGGGAGACCGCCGCCACGCCCGCCGGGGAGACCGTTGCCCAGCCCGCGCCCCTGAAACTCAGCGAGGCCCGCCGCCAAAAACTGCTCGCTCACTTTAAGACGGTAAGGCCGAAGGAGTTGATGCCGCTGCGCCGCCGTTGGTTGGCGTGGCTTGTCCCGCTGGCCGCCGCAGCGGTGCTGGTGCTGATGGTGGCAAAGTTGCTGACTCCCTCCTATATGATGGCGGGTATCCACAAGGCGCAGAACGGGACTTTGGGAGGCGGCTCGGAACTAATACAGGGGTTATTGAGCAGCCTCACCCCAAACTTCACCAAGGCTCGATCGACCTCCCAGGAAAACGCCATCATTAACAATCTCCGCTTGCTTGACAGCTCCAAGCAGCAATGGGCCTTGGAGCATCAAAAATCTGCCAACGCTGTGCCCACGTCCCAGGACATCACGCCCTACTTCGGCAGGGGAGAGAATGGTGAGTTCCCGGCCATGCCGGGAGTGACCTACCACTTGGGAAGCGTTGGCCAGGCGCCCTTTGCCGAAGTGAATGGACGCGGCGGCAAAAAAACGATTGTCACGCTGCCTGGAGCTGTGCCATTCACGGAAACTCCTCTCACTGTAACTGCGTCGCCCGCCCAGCAGCCTGGCTCCTTTTCCACCGACGGGTCCGGCCTGCTGGCCCAGGCCGAAAAGCCCGTGCCACCGGCTGCCCCGACACCCGTCGCCGCTCCTCCGATTGTTCTTCCGCCTGCTGACGTGGAGAATCGCGGCACTGCAAATTTCGACGGCGCTTCCGGCGACACCACACGAAGTACCTTTCAATCTGGTTTCGGTGGCGTCGGTCGCGTTGGTGGTTTTTCTCGCTTCGTCGGCGGTGGTGGCGGCGGTGGTGCGCCGCCTGCCGGCGAGCAGGGGAGCGTCTCCGGCGCGGTCACCAACCCCCTGCTGGTGGATCAACTGAACAACGGCCCGGTGGATACGGCCAGGTTTTATATCAATAAAGATTCGCGCCCGCTATCTGCCATCACGGACGATCAATTCCGCGCCTCCGTAGGCAAGGAGGCCGAGGGACAGGTCCCCATCCTGGGCGACGTGCCTCTGCTGGGCGCCCTCGGCGGCCAATCGGCTGCGGGAAAGGTCACGACCGTGTCCGGGGACAAGAAACAGCTGCGGGAGGACGCGGCGTTGCCCAAGGCCGCCGTTGCGCCCCTTGTTCCACAACCGGAATTCCAGACGCGCGACAACGCTTTCTCCACCTTCTCCCTCAATGTCAGCGATGTCGCCTTCAAGCTGGCCGCCGCCAGCCTGGAAAAAGGGGTCATGCCGGAGGCCGCCAGCATGAGGAGCGAGGAGTTCATCAACGCCTTCGACTATCGCGATCCCGAACCGGCGCCGGGCGCGCCCATCGGTTTTGCCTGGGAACGGGCGGGCGATCCCTTCGCGCATAACCGCGATTTCCTGCGATTCTCAATCAAGACCGCGGCACTGGGCCGGGAGGCGGGCCGCCCGCTGAACCTGGTGTTGCTCCTGGACAAATCCGGCTCGATGGAGCGGGCCGACCGGGTCGAGATCATCCGCCAGGCCCTGAGCGTGCTCGCGACGCAATTGCAGGCGCACGACACCCTCAGCGTCGTAGTGTTTGCGCGCACCGCGCATTTGTGGGCGGACGGCGTACCCGGCAACCAGGCCGGGGAACTTGCCAAAAAGCTGGGCGACATCACGCCCGAAGGCGGCACCAATCTGGAAGAGGCGATGAAGCTGGCTTACGCGACGGCCTTGCGGCATTACCTGGCCAATGGCGAGAACCGCGTCGTGCTCTTGACGGACGGCGCGGCCAATTTGGGCGAGGTTGATCCCGGCGCCTTCAAGCCGTGGGTCGAGTCCAATCGCAAACAGGGCATCGCGCTGGATTGTTTCGGCGTCGGCTGGGACGGTTACAATGACACGACGCTGGAGGCGCTCTCGCGCGGCGGCGGCGGCCGTTATGGATTTATCAACACGCCGGAGGAGGCCGCCACGGGGTTCGCCGCGCAACTGGCCGGCGCGCTCCGTGTCGCGGCATCGGACGTGAAGGTGCAGGTTGAGTTCAACCCGAACCGCGTCGTTTCGTATCGCCAGATCGGCTACGCCAGGCATCAACTGACCAAGGAACAATTCCGCGACAACACCGTCAGCGCCGCCCAGATCGGCGCGGCTGAATCCGGCAACGCGCTTTACACCGTCGAGGTCAATGCGGCCGGCGACGGCCCGCTCTGCACGGTGCGGGTGCGTTACCGCGACCCCGGCACGAGCAGTTACCACGAGCGCGCCTGGGAGGTGCCCTACACCGGCAGCGCGACGCCGCTGGACAAAGCCAGCCCGGCGATGCGCCTGGCGGCGTCGGCGGGGGCATTTTCCGAATTGCTGGCGGGCAGCGCCTACGCGGGCGAGGTCACTTTCGACAAGCTGTTGGTTTATTTGAGCGGCGCGCCGGCCGTGTACGGCGCCGACGCGCGCCCGCGGAAATTGGAATGGATGGTGCGGCAGGCCAAAAGCATTTCGGGAAAATGAACTTATGAAAACTCCACTCGTTATTATGTGCGCGTCGTTGCTCGCCCTGGCGGGCCGCGCGGCGGAAAACCCCGTCACGCTCAGCGATTTTAAACTGGCGGGCGACCTGGGCGGCGAGCGCGCCGCCTTCACCCTCACGGCCACCGCGCGCGTCGAAGCAGCCAATGGCGGATCGCTCGATTTGCTCGCCGGGCCGCTCGCCCTCACCAGCATGGACGCGAAGACCCAGGGCCATATCCGCGCCGGCACGAATAAGTTTACGCTCAGTTTCGACCGGCGCGGGGAGTTCCCCATCGCGATCCAATTCAGCGCCGCCGTGAGCCAGGCCGACGGCTGGAACGCGGTCGATTTTCACGTCGCCCCCAGCGTGCTGCAACCCATCGCCCTGCGCGGGCTGGCGGCGAACACGCAATTCCAGTTCGCCGGCGCGGCCCGGCCCGACCGGCAGGGCGCGGAATTTGTCAGCTTCCTGCCGGCCGACGGCGCGGTCAAATTCTCGTGGAAAGAGGCGCGGCCGGAGACGGAAGGCAAATTGTTTTTCTCCGCCGAGATGCTTTCGCAAGTCGGCGTCAGTCCTGGCCTGATGCGGCAGGTGGCGCTGTTCCAATGTAAAGTGATGCAGGGCGAGTTGAACAGCATTTCGGTCCTGCTGCGCGGCGAGGGCGAAGTCACCCGCGTGCAGGGCGATGGCGTGCTGGCCTGGCGGGTTGAGGGGGCGACGAATTCGGCGGATCGCCGCCTGGTCATCCAGCTCAATCAACCTCAAAAAGACCAGTTCCAATTCCAGGTCCAGGCGCAGACCCCCCTGGGCGCGTTTCCGCGGACGGTCGATGTCTTCCAGATGCGCCCGGAGAACGCGGTGCGGTTTGCCGGTTACTTCCGCATTGTCAACGACGGCGCGGTGCGCCTGGAGGTGGCGCAGGCCGGCGGCACGTCGCAAATTTCGCCGGAGCAATTCCCCGAAAACGACGCGACGCGCGCGGCCTTCCACGCCGAGGGCAACCAGCGGTTCGCCTTTCGCTTCGCCGGCGCGGACTTCGCATTGCGGCTTCGGGCCGACCAGATTCTGCCGGAACTGGCGGTGTCGCACCTGCTGGCCTATCACAGCGGGGAGAACGAATTGACGATTGACGACGAAATCGAACTGGACATTCGCGAGGCGCCGTTGCGCGAGTTGCTGCTGCAGGTCCCGGCGGGTTACGCCGTCGCCCGGCTGAACGCGCCGGATTTGAACGATTATTCTCTGACCGAGCCGCCCGGCCGCGCGGGGGACGAACTGCGATTGATCTTCGGCCAGCCCATTTCGGGCCGGCAATTGGTTCAACTGCGCCTGGAGCACAACGGCGCCCTGCAAGGGACCAATTGGACGCTGCCGCGCATCGACGTGGCCGGGGCGAAATCGGCCCGCGGATTTGTTGGCGTGTCCGCGGATCCGGGTTTTCGGATCACGCCGGGACGAACGGACGGGCTGACGGAAATCGCCACCGCCTTTTACCCCGGCAAGGCGGAGGCAATTCAGGCGGCGTTCCGCTTGAATGACGCGGCGTGGGAAGCGGCGCTGCGCGTGGAGCGGTTGCCCCAGACGGTGCAGGCTGAGGCCCTGCACCTGTTCTCCATCGGCGAAGGCATCGCCTACGGCAGCAGCGTGCTCAATTACGTGGTTTCCGGCGCGCCAGTCGCGGTTTTCAAGGTCGGGTTGTCCGGCGAGTATTTCAACGTGGAGTTCGCGGGCAAGGACATCCGCAACTGGCAGAAGACCGACAATGGCTACGTGGTGCAATTGCACACGCCGGTCGCCGGCGCTTACACGCTGCTGGCAACCTACGAGCGCCCATTCAACTCCCAGGGCGAAACGCTGGAATTCACCGGCGCGCGTCCGTTGGACGCGCAATCCGAGCAGGGCTACACGTTGATCACCAGCGCCTACCAGTTCCAAGTCAAGCGGACCGATGTTTCACCCGGGTTGCTGGAGTTGGAACCGGGGGAAGTGCCGCCCGATTACCGGCTTTTCTTTGACGCGCCGGTTCTGGCGGCCTATCGCTACGCCGCCCGGCCCTTTGATCTGAAACTCTCCCTCAGCCCATTGGCGCAGGGCGATTCGCTCAATCAGATCGTCGATCGCGCCTCCCTGGAGACCCGCATCTCGAAGGAAGGACAGGCTCTGACGGACATCCGCTACTTCATCAAATGCAGGGGCAACCCGCATTTCCGGCTGACTATCCCCGACGGAGCGCAATTGTGGTCCGCCTCCATCAACGGCGCGCCAGCCGTTCCTGTGGCGGACGGCAAAGCCAGCCTGATCCCCCTGCCGCGGAGCGCCGATCCGAACGCCGTGCTGGAACTCGATTTGAAAATGGCCTCGCGCTCCAAGCAAGCCGGGCGCGTGACGGTGGCGGCGCCCATCGCGGACGCTCCGGTAATGCTGGCGAGCTGGAGAATCGAGCCGGACACGGGCCAGCGGCTGTTCTATGAGGACGGTTCGCTGCGTCCGGCGGGCGGGACGCCGGATGTGTCGGGCTTTGCGCAGTTGGCGCGGCTGTTGACGGGACAGTACTTGGGCCGCGCGTTGCGGCTGTTGTGCGGTGTGCTCGGATTGGCGGCGGTGGCGCTGGCGGTCTGGCGCTGGACGGGGCGCGACGGAGTTTGGCGGCACAGCCCGCGCCACCTCTGCGGCGCGGCGGCGGGATTGCTCGCGTTTGGCATGATCGTGGTGTCTTTCGTGCAACTGGGCGGGTTGGCCCGGACCGCGGCGGCCTATCTGCCCGCCGACCTCAACTTCCTTGCTCCCGTCCAACAGGCCGGCAGCGCCCTGACCATCGCGGTGTCCAATGTCGCCGACAAAACGTCCGCATGGACAATCTTCGGTTACCTCTGGCCGGTGTTGGCCGCGCTGGCGCTGTGGCTGTGGGGATGGTTTGCGCAATCGCCGCTGCTCAAATCCGCCACCGTGACGGGCGGTTGGACGGCGCTGGCCTGGGCGGCCTTGCGACTGCCCAACGGCGCGCCTGTTTTTTTCTGGGTTTTGTTTGCCTTCCTGGCGCTGGGCGTCGGGGCGCCCGCACTCCGCCGGCTGTGGCGTTTGCCGCGCAGAACGGAAACAGCGCCCGATGCTCCGCCCAGCGGCGCGGCTCCCGCGGCCACAACATTGTTGCTCATGGCGCTGTTGTGGCTGGGTTGCCCCAACGCCGAGGCGCGTCAGAAGGTTCCACCCTCCAATCTCCCCGCCATTCCAGAGTCCGTCGCGCAAACCGTGCGCGTGGAAAACGATTTCGCGCTCGGTACCGCCAAAATCCGGTGGCAGGCGGTCAAGGGCCAGGTGCTCCCCTTGTTGGCCGCGCCGGCGGTCTTGACGCGTGTTTTGTATCCGGCGCAACGGCTTGAATTGACAGCCGGGGCGCCCGGATCAAAGTACGCGCAGCAATTGGTGGCGCGGGAAAACGGCATGTTTGAGATCGAGGCGCGATATGAGGCGCGAATCACCAATGACAAAACGGCCAGCGGTTTCGCCCTGCCCGTGCCGTCAGGGCTGATCAATCAACTCCAACTCACGGTCGTCAACCTCGATGTTGATGTTCTCTCGCCGCAAGCTGTTTCCATTCAATGCGACCAAGCCGCCAGCAACACCGTGGCGTCGGTGATCCTGCCTCCGGGAGAGGCCTGGATCGGCTGGCGTCCGCGCAGCCGCGATGTCAAGCGCGAGAAGCCGGTGTTTTACGCGGAAACAGCGCAGCTTTACGTCCCCACGGCCGGCGTAATCGAAGGGGTCCACGAAATTTCCATTCGTCCGGCCCAAGGCCAGTTGGACGAACTCATCCTCAACGTGCCGGCGGGCGCGACCATCACCGACGTTCTGGACGCGGCGGCTCGCGGCAACGGCCCCGCCTCCCTCGTCTCCTTGTGGCGATTTGATCCCGACCGGCGCCAGCTCCGCGTTTCGTTGAATCCGCCCCAGTCGCGGCCCTTTGCGCTGGTGGTGCGCTCGCAGGTCGCGACCGGGCCGCTGCCCTTCGCGCAATCGGTCGGATTGCTGGCGGTGGACAATGCGGCGGGTCAAATCGGTCTGGCCGGCATCGCCACTGGCGCCGAGGTGCAACTGGACGCCGCAGACGCCCCGGCCTTGTCCCCCATCAACCTTGAGGATTTCCCCGGCGACGCCGCCGCGGTGCTGCAAAATCAGATTGCGGGGCTGACCTTGCGCCGCGCCTTCCGTTACTCCGACACCCAGACAAGCGTGTCTTTGCGCGCCTCAGCGGTGGAACCAGACGTGCGCGTGGAGTCGGAGGACACGTTGTCGCTGGGCGAAGACCGCACCGTGCTGGCGGACAATTTCACCGCGGACATCACGCGCGCCGGCATTTTTGATTTGAGTTTTGTCATGCCCGCCGGATTCGACGTCGAATCCATCAGCAGCCCGGTGTTGAGCCAGTGGACGGAGTTGAAGGGCGATTCCGGGCGCGTCATCACGCTGCACCTTGCCGGAAAAGAGCAGGGCCGCCAGCAATTCAACGTCACGCTGGCTGGACCGGGAGTGAAGACCGCGCGTGATTGGAAGGTTCCCCAAGTGGTGTTGCGCGAGGCCGGCAAACAGCGGGGCACATTGCTGATTGTGCCGGAGCAGGGGATGCGCCTGCAGGCCGGCGCGCGGGAGGGTTATACGCAGTTGGACCCGCAGGCCTCGGGCATCCGCCAAAAAGGCGTCCTGGCCTTTCGCCTCTTGCAGGCCCCAGCCAATCTGGCGCTGGACATCGAGCAGGTGGACCCGTGGATCGAGGTCACGAGCTTGCAGCACGCGCTTGTCACCGAGGCGCAAGTGAAGGTCACCGCCAATCTCCTTTACCAGATTGAGAACACGGGGCTGAAAGCCTTCCGCGTCTTCCTTCCGGCCAATGCCGAGGGCGTGCGGTTCCAGGGAGACCAGGTGGCCGACTTTCTCCAGTTGCCGGGCGCGCCAACCAATGGTTTGCAGCTCTGGGAAATCAAATTGCGCCGGCGGGTCATCGGCCCTTGCCTGTTGCAGGCCTTTTATCAAATCCCAATGCCCGCCCAGGCCGCCGCCACGACCCTGCGGAGCGTCCAGGCGACCGGGGTGAATCTGCAGCGCGGCTTTGTCACCGTCCAATCGGACCCGCGGCTGGAGGTGGCCGTGGACCGCCTGCCGCGGAGCTTGCAACCCACCGAATGGCAGAGCATCCCACCCGCGCTGCAAAAGGACTTGCAAGCCGTGGCGGCCAACTTCACGTACCGATTGGTCGAGCCGGCCTTCGAGTTGCCGTTGAAGCTGGAGCGCCACCAGGCCGCCAAACTGCTTCCCGCCCGCGTCACCAGCATTTCCTTCAACTCCGTCATTTCCGACGACGGAGTTATGTTGACACGGGCCACGCTGGAGATGCAGGCGGGCGACAAGCGCCTATTGAGCCTGCTCCTTCCCAAGGATGCCCGCTTCTGGTTTGCTTTCGTCAACGACAGCGGCGTCTGGCCGTGGCGCGACCATGAAAACATCCTCATCCCATTGGAGCGCCAGTCGCGCGGCGACAAACCGCTGACGGTGGAAGTGTTTTACGCCACCCGCACGGGCGCGCCCGGAGCGCGAACGCTCGATCTGGAATTGCTCGCGCCCAAATTCGATTTGCCCCTGGAGAACATCACCTGGCGGATTTCGTTGAGCGACCAGTGGCAGGTCAAGCATTGGACCGGCTCGCTGCAGCTTCAGCGGCAGGAAATCGTGTCGCAGGCCGCCGCCGCCGATCCACGCGCCTACCTCGAAAGCGAAAACACACTGCAATTGGCCAGAACCAAGGAGGCGGAGGACTTTCTGGCGCTGGGCAACAGTTCGCTGCAGAATGGCGATCCCCAGCAGGCCCGCCGCGCCTTCGAGGCCGCTTACGGACTCTCCACCCACGACGCCGCGTTCAACGAGGACGCGCGCGTGCAACTTCACAACATCAAGCTGCAGGAAGCGCTGGTCGGCCTCAACGCCCGCCAGTCCGCGGTCGCCGGCGACGCCGGCGCGCTGGGCGCCAAACTGCGCGACCTGCGCAATCGCAAAGACGCCAATTACAGTCAGCAGGACGCCAAAGACATTATTGACAACAACAGCGCCGACGACAACGCCGCCTTCATGCGCCTGGCGGAGAAGCTGATCCAGCAGCAGGACGCCGCGGTCAACAACCCGGCGGTGATCCGTGCCAGCATTCCCGAGCAGGGCCGCGTATTGACCTTCAAGCGCGCCGTCGCCGTCGATCCGTGGGCCGATTTATCCATCAGCCTGACGGCCTCCCCCGTCGCCACTGCTTCGCTTGCAACACGCCTGGCGCTCCTGGCCGGCGCGATTGTCGTCTTTGTGGTGCTGGGCCTGGCCTCCCGTTTGGATTCCCGGTCGCCTGCATAAAGCACACTTGACAGCCTACTTCTTCTTGGTGTCGTCCGGGTTCTTGGAGCGGATGCCGGTCATCGTGAGCAGGGGCAAGACTGTGAAATGCCCGTCATCCTCAGCAACGATCACGTACGACGTATTGGGCGGCGAAAAAATGTAGTCCCGGTGCGGCACTTCGTATTCCTTGCCGTCCGCCATGCGCAAAACAAACGGCTGCCCGCTTGTCATCGCCGCCTTAACTTCTGCTCTGGTCATAACAAAAAAACCTGGCCCGCATTCGCCATCATCGCAAGTCCAAACTTCTGACGCGGATCAACCCGGGATCGCGTTCACTGTTTTTTGGGCGCCTCTTTTATGGAGTGCGGGGGCAAGCGAAGCGCGAC
Organism: Verrucomicrobiota bacterium; assembly: GCA_049517295.1. Classification (GTDB taxonomy): domain Bacteria; phylum Verrucomicrobiota; class Verrucomicrobiia; order Limisphaerales; family Palsa-1400; genus JBEKSF01. The sequence continues at coordinate 7,969 of JBEKSF010000009.1, read as the reverse complement.
CCCGCTTTCGACTTTACAGAGGCGCTTGCAAATGCCGAGGCGGCGGAAATCACCCTGCATCAAAGCGGCGTCGCGCCCGTGTTCCCTCTTGCCGCCGCAGTCCATAGAAAACCGCTCCTCGCGCCAGCATGTGTGGGCTGGACGTTCAACTTGTCTTTTGCGCCCCAATTCATAACCTGCCATCGTCATGCGACAGATGTTGTTGTTTCCCGATCCGCGGCCGCTGGTCGAACGGCTGGGATCGGACTACTTCCGCCAATTGCCGGAATGTCCCGGCGTTTACCTGATGCGTGACGCCCATGATGTCGCGTTGTACGTCGGCAAAGCGCTCAATCTGCGCAAGCGGCTGTGCAGCTATCGGGTGGCCAATCCGGAGCGGCTGGGGCGGCGGCACCTGCGGCTGTTGCGCGCGGTGGCGCGAATCGACTTGATCCAATGCGCCGATGAAGCGGCCGCGCTGGCCAAGGAATCCGAGTTGCTGCGCGCGCTCAAACCCCGCTTCAACCGCGTCGGAACCTGGCCCGTCAAGGAACAGATTTTCCTCTGGCGCCTCGCCGAGGATCGCCTGGAACTGGCCGTTTCTGATTCGCGCGAGCCCGGGTGGGAATGCCGCACTTTGTTCGGCGGCGGCGCGGGCTTTCTGCTGGCGGCGATGGCCCGGCTTCTCTGGCGCGCGCTCCACCCCGAATTGGACGCGGGCCGCCTTCCCGCCGGCTGGTTGCGTGGCCGGTTGCGGCACGGCGTCAGCATCAGTTGCGGACCGGAAATCGAGCAGGTGCGCGGCCTGCTCGCGGAATACTTTGGGGGCGAGCCGGAAGGGCTTTGCGCCTGGGTGCAAAGCCGCGTCGGCTTGGACGCTCACGCGGTTTATGGCGCGGTGATGGAGTCGGACCTGGAAGCCGTCATGCAATATAATTTCAGAACTTAAATTGGGGGCGCGGATGATTGTCCTTGCCACCTTAAACGCCAAGTATATCCACGCCTCCTTTGGCTTGCGCTATTTGCTGGCGAACCTCGGCCCGTTGCGGCCGGAGACCTGCCTTCTGGAATTTGACCTGCAGCAGCGGCCGGTGGACGTAGCCGAAGCCATTTTGGCGCGCCAACCCAAAATCGTCGGCTTGGGGGTCTATATTTGGAACGTGACCCAAACCACCGAAGTGGTGGCGATTCTCAAACGCGTCCGGCCGGACCTCAGCGTCGTTGTGGGCGGCCCGGAAGTCAGTTTCGAGGCCGAAGAGCAGGAAATCGCGCGCCGGGCCGATTACGTCGTGACGGGTGAGGCGGACCTGAAATTCGCCGAGCTTTGCCGGATGATTCTGGCGGGAACGCCGCCAGCGGAGAAAATCCTCGCCGCCGAAACGCCGGATTTGGCGCGGCTGGCGCTGCCGTACGATCTCTACACCGACGAAGACGTGGCGCACCGCATCATCTATGTGGAAGCGTCGCGCGGGTGTCCTTTCAATTGCGAGTTCTGCCTCTCGTCCCTCGATGTCCCCGTGCGGCAATTCCCGCTGGAGCCGCTGCTGGCGGAATTGGAGCGTCTTCTTCGGCGCGGCGTGCGTCAATTCAAATTTGTCGATCGCACCTTCAATCTGAACATCGCCGTCAGCCGGGCCATCCTCCAATTTTTCCTGGAGCGCCACCAGCCGGGATTGTTCGTGCATTTTGAAATGATTCCCGACCGGCTGCCCGACAAGCTGCGCCAGGTGATTGCCCGGTTTCCCCCCGGCGCACTGCAATTCGAGGTGGGCGTGCAAACGTTCAACCCAGCCATTTGCGAAAACATCAGCCGCCGGCAGGATTATGCGCGCTTGGAGGAGAATTTGCGCTTTCTGCGCGCGCACACGGGCGTCCACGTCCATGCCGATCTAATCGCGGGGCTGCCGGGGGAGACGCTGGAAAGTTTCGCCGCGGGGTTTGATCGTTTGGTGGCGCTGGGACCGCAGGAGATTCAAGTGGGCATTCTAAAACGGCTGCGCGGCACGCCAATCACGCGGCACGACCAAACCTGGGAGATGGTCTATAGCGCCCACCCGCCCTACGAGGTTTTGCGCAACAAACTCCTCGATTTTGCGCTCTTGCAGCGCGTGCGCCGCATGGCCCGCTTTTGGGACATGGTCGCCAACAGCGGCAATTTTGTGGAGACCACTCCCTTGCTCTGGCGCGGCGGCTTGTCCCCCTTCGCCGCGTTCATGAAGTGGAGCGACTGGCTTTACGCGCGCGTGGGCCGGCAGCACGCCATCGCGCTGGCGCGGCTGGCGGAACTGCTTTTCGAGTACTTGACAGTGGAATCGGGCCTGCCGGCGGCCGAGGCGGCCGGGGCCTTGTGGCGCGATTGGCGGCGGGCCGGGCGCCGCGAGAAACCGGAATTCCTGGCCGGCCATGTTTCAGACACTGGCGTTCACCCGCCTCGGCGCGCCGGCTTCGTACCCAAACGTCAGGGCCGCCATCTGGGCACGGTGACAGCGGGGCAGCAAGGGCCGATTCCTAACCTTGACCTTCATTCCGGGAGAGATTGAGATTTGCCGCGGCGAAAATCCCCATTGGATTCCCGCGCCTTTGGGATTACAATGACAACAAGCACGCTGATACGATGATCTTTCGATTTCGAGATCGGGCGGAGGCGGGCCGGCTTCTGGCCGACAGGCTGATGGAATGGTTGGACCGGCCGGAGGTGGTCGTCCTGGGCTTGCCTCGCGGCGGTGTGCCCGTGGCTTACGAGGTCGCCCGCCGTCTCCACGCGCCGCTGGATGTGTTTGTCGTCCGCAAATTGGGTGTGCCGGGCCACGAGGAGCTGGCCATGGGCGCCGTCGCCAGCGGGGGGATTCGTTTCCTCAACCAGAGCGTGATCGATTCGTTGCGCATTCCTCCGTCCGTGATCGACAAAGTGACCGAGCGGGAGCGGCGCGAGCTGGAGCGCGGCGAAGAGGCTTTCCGCACAGGCCCGCCCGTCGCGCTGGCCAATCGGGTGGTGATTCTTATTGACGATGGCATGGCCACGGGGGCGTCGATGCGGGCCGCTGTGATGGCCCTGCGGCTTCACCATCCAGCGCGCGTGGTGGTCGCGTCGCCGGTGACCGCTCGCGATACCTACGAGGACTTTAAACGGGATGTCGGAGAGATCGTCTGCGTCCAAACGCCCGAGGATTTTGAAGGCGTGGGCCATTGGTACGAGGATTTCAACCCCACCAACCAGGAGGAAGTGTGCTCGCTGCTGGAGCAGGCCGCAAAAAGCGGGCGGACTCAGGACACGCCTCCGAACTGAAGCAAATCATGTCGGCGCCTGCCAACAACGAGGAGACCACCGTCCGGGTGCCGGCGGGAAGCGTTTTGCTGGAAGGGGACTTGGTGATTCCCTCCCAGGCCGCGGCCGTGGTGTTGTTCGCGCATGGCAGCGGCAGCAGCCGGCACAGCTCGCGCAACCGCTTCGTGGCGGCCGCACTGCGCGAGGCCAACGTGGGGACATTCCTCTTTGACCTCCTTTCCGCCGACGAAGAGCGGATCGACAATCAAACGGCTCATCTTCGTTTTGACATTGCCCTGCTGGCCGAACGGCTCGTTTGCGCGGTGGACTGGATCAGAAGCTCGGCGGGGGCGGGCGTTCTGCCCGTTGGGTTGTACGGAGCAAGCACCGGCGCGGCGGCGGCGCTGCAGGCCGCGGCGCAACGGCCAACAACGGTCGCGGCGGTGGTCTCCCGCGGCGGGCGGCCAGACCTGGCCGGGCCGGCGGCGCTGGCGCGAGTCGCGGCGCCGACGCTGCTGATTGTCGGCGGGAAGGACCGGCAGGTACTGGAGTTGAACCGGCAGGCCATGACCCAAATGCGGTGCGAGAAAAAACTGGAGATCGTGCCTGGCGCCACCCACCTCTTCGAGGAACCGGGCGCCCTGGAGGAGGTCGCTCGCCTGGCGCGGGATTGGTTTGAAACCAAAATCAAAGCGACGTACTGAGAATTCCGTAGCATAGACTACACGAGAGGCCAAGGGAATAGCCGCAAAAAAGCGCAAAAGGCACACAACCACAAGAACCTCTGCGCTTTTTGTGCCTTTTTGCGGCTATTTAATTTGTGTTCATTCCTACGGCCTCCTCTGTAAGGCGCGGTCGCTTGGAACACAGTCCCCCGCGCTGCGGATGATTCCGGCCGGGCTGTAAGCCGAATTTTGTCTGCCCCGGCATAACCGGGGGAGAGAATCATTTGTCTCAGCAGCCGATACCCGAAACCTGTCCCGCCGTGGCGGAACATGGAGCGGGCCGCTCCGGGGTTTCCTATTTGGCCTTGCACCCGACGGGGTTTTCCGTGCCTTGCCGATTACTCGGCAAGCGGTGAGCTTTTACCTCGCCTTTTCACCCTTGCCGCGCCCTCGCGGGCGAGGCGGTTTGTTTTCTGTGGCACTGTCCGTCGAAACGCTTGCGCGTTCCTCCCGCGTGTATCCGCCGCCGCGGCCTGAGCCGGCGGCGAGGTTACGCGGCGTCGCGCCCTCTGGTGTTCGGACTTTCCTCCCCCGGCCCTTTGAGGCCGGAAGCGATTCTCCGCCCTGCCGGAATCACAGGCAATGTAGCGCCGCCCGCAGGCAAAGGCAAGCCGCCCCTCCCCGCGCCATCGATTTCGCAAGGCGGTCGGGAATTATGGTTGGAGCAGTCATCAGGTTTTTTAACCGGGCGGCAGCGCTGCACCTGACGTTCCGGCCTCCTTGGGTTTAGGACAAAACCTCGCTTTAAGGCTCGCTGGTGGCGAACCTTTCGGCGGCCTGGATTTCCAGGCTTTTTGGCGTTTATTAGTTTATCTGTGTTTGTTTTCTATCCGCTGAAAAAGGGAATCGGCGAGCCGCGGAGCAACGAGCGGTAAATCTGTTTGCGCAGCTCCTGTAGCGTCGTCTTGCCCAGCCGGAAAAGTTTGCCGTGCAAAATGGCAAAGGCGTGGAAGGGAGTTGGCTGAAATCGGCGCTATTCACCGTGAGGGGGTTCGCCCCGGCGCAGGAGTTCGGCATTGATTTGCGAAAGTGCCTCACCTCCGGCAGGCGTGCGAGTTGCGTTAATTTTCACGTCACCCTTACGAAATCGATGTAAGCTCAGAAGGGAGCGGAAAATGGGAAACGCCAAGCACCAACCATGCCACAGAACCCTTGCGAGACAAGTCATTACCCCGCCTCCATGTCCCTGCCTCCTCACATCTGTTGATCTATGGCCGAAATAAATCTTCAAAAACCTGCGCGAATTTGCTTGTCCTCTAGAGCCTCGGCCACGGCGGAAGCCTTCCAAGCTCCGGCGCCACCCCTTCCTTTTGGTTTCTTTCGCCCCTTTCATCCCTTTTCTGTTTATTGCGCCCCGCAACTTTTGAAAAAGCCGGCCATTAGCCTCGAAGACAGACCTCCTTTGGCGGCAAGATAATGCACCCTGCAAAAACGGAGAGGCATGACGAAGCGCAGGAAGTCCGGTTCGTTCTCTCTTTTCGATAGTCACGGCAAGCTGACGCGATAAAATCGCCCGGGATAATTCGTCCATTGGGGATCGCTGAAATAGAACGAACTGCTGGCGATCCCGAAGGCCTGGAGCGGAGTCCAAAAAGGTTTGGCCAGATTGGTGCAGGCCTCCACCACGATTTGGATATTGGTCGTGCTTGTGATATTGAAGCCAAATTGATTGTTGCTGACGCCAAAGCTGCCATCGCTGGTTTGGATCATAGGGTTCCACAGCACGACGGGAACACCGGTATTGGCGGAAAAGTCATCCCAGCCAGTGGCGCCAGGCATATAATAAACCGTCACGTTGTCGCTGGTGAACACCGTGGAATCCGCGGCGGGAGCATTGCCTTGGAAAAAAACGCTGGCCAGACTCCGGCAGTCCCAGAACGCATACTCCCCAATGTTGGTGGCGCTGGCGGGTATCGTAATGCGGGCCAATAGGGGGCAATCATGGAACGCCCCCTCCCCAATGCTGGTGACGCTGCCGGGAATCGTAATATCGGGCAGATCGAAACATCCCTCGAAAGCAAACGCTCCGATGTTGGTAACGCCGTCGGGAATCGTAACGCTGGTCAGGTAGCAGCACGCCGCAAACGCATACTCCCCGATGATGGTAACGCTGTTGGGAATTATGTAACTTCCGCCTACGCTGGCAGGGAATACGAGGAGTGTGGATTCGGTTATGTCAAACAACACTCCATTCACACTCCTATAGGCCGGATTGTTTGTATTCACCCTTATGGCTCTCAGTTCGGGGCAGTACTTGAATGCTGCCCCGATGTTGGTGACGCTTGCAGGAATCATGACGTTGGTCACACTGGGGAAGCCATCGCACACACCGTCCGCGATGCTCGTGACGCCGTCGGCGATGATAACGTTGTCCAGTTTGCCGCACCCAAAGAACACGCCGTTGAACACGCCGTTGAAGTTGGTGACGTTGCCGGATATGGTGACGCTGGTCAGGTCGATGTCATCGTCGAACGCCAACTCCCCGACGTTCACGACGCCGCTGGCCATCGTAACGTTTGTCAGGTTGCCGCAGAAATTAAATGCGTAAGCCCCGATGTTGGTGACGCTGGCGGGAATCATGATGCGGGCCAGGCTGCGGCAGCCATCGAACGTGCCCTCCCCAATGCTGGTGACGCCATTGGACATCATGACGTTGGTCAGGCGGGCGCAACCGTCGAATGCATAATTCCCGATGTTGGTGACGTTGGAGGGAATCGTGATGCTGGTCAAGCCGCCGCAGCCTTTGAATGCATCCGCCCCAACACTGGTGACGCTGGCGGGAATCGTGTAACTTCCTCTTACGCTGCCCGGATATTGGATGAGCGTGGATTGGGTTATGTCGAACAACACTCCGTTCACACTGCTATAAATGGAATTGTTTGTATCCACGCTTATTGCTGTCAGACTCGTGCAGTCCCCGAACGGACCGTATCCGATGTTGGTAACGCTGGCGGGGATCGTGATGCTGGTTAAGCTGCCGTTTCCAATGAACGCCAGATCACCGATGCTTGTGACGCCGTCAGGAATCGTGACATTCGTCAGGCCGGCGCATTCTTGGAACGCGTAATCCCCTATGTCGGTGACCGTCAGGCCGTTGATGTTGGTTGGAATGCTCACGGCGTCGTTCGTCCCGATGTATCCAGTGATGGTAATGCTGAGGCCATCGGCATTTGTCGTGTAATCAAAATCCTCTTGCGCTCGCATCGTTGTCGGTGCCAAGAGCAGCAAGACCAAAACGACGGGACATGTTGTTTTCATACCTGATTTATGGGAACTCCCCTTTCAACGCTTCCCCGGCAAAAAAAGCATTGCTTATTCATTTCCTCCACTTCCTCCTGACTATCAAAAACCCTAACCGATGGCCATCTTGAGTCAAGCTCAAAAAGGGGCGAAAAATGGGAAATGCCAAGCACCAACCATGCCACAAAACGCTTGCGAGAAAAGTCATTTTCCTGCCTCCTCACATCTGTGTTGATCTGTGGCCGAAATAAATCTTCAAAAAAAGTGCGCTTTTTCCCCCAGTCGGTTTTTCTCCCTCGTGGAAATGTGATCAACTCCTGCGCGTGAGCACGAATACGCTTGCCCGCCGGCTTGTCCGCCATAGCCTTATAGGCGACGGCGGAAGCCTTGGTGAAGGCGGGCCCATCGCCCGGCGTCCTTCGCCGGACCGCAACCGTCGCCGCGCTTGCCGCGCTCCAACGACTTCCCTTGTCGTTGCCCCGACTTCCCAAGACGTTGCCACGGACCTTAACGCAAGGTCGCAAGGTCGCAAAGCCGCGAAGCAAATTACAACTGCCAAGTTTTTGGTTCCCAATTCCCAATGTCTCCGACCCATTCACAGAACTTGCGGGTTATCGGCAAAGTTTTTCCTCCTCCGTTCCCTCAGTTCGCTCCTGTTCAGATTCCCATTAGATTTTTTGGGGCCACACTGTCGCACTTACCGGTCTTTTCAACTCTCGTGCGTGCGCCATTATGACCCACTCCAAATCCACAAAATCCT
>JBEKSF010000008.1:0-72067 GCA_049517295.1 Verrucomicrobiota bacterium | reverse complement strand
TGGACTGACACCTATATGTACCCTTATAGCCAGGCCACCAATTATGTCGTTGCCTCCTATTACGATTCACAATTCGGACTGGATCAATTCATGCCTTTTGAGGACAACTACGCCTACCGCAATTGCGTGTATTCGCCCACCACCGCCACAATCGACGGATTTCCGCCAACCGGAGTTACCAACGATCTTTTTTGCATGTTCATGATACCTCCAACGGCAACCTACGAATTCCCAACCTATAACTATGCGGCCTCGAGCAACCTGGAGGCGCAGATAACACCCCTCCTCTCCGGCGCCAACAGCCAGTGGGTCTTGGACATCGACGTGTATAATAGCGATGAGCAGTGCGATATTGCGCAATATCTGAACCGGGGGTTGTCCTGCGATAACGGGGTGTTCTCCATGAACGGCACCGCACAGAGTTACTACGGCATCCCTTTCGCGTCGATCCAGTGCGTGGTTAACCAAAGCCCCCTCCAGTTCGCCCAACTCTCGCCCACGCAATGCGAATCGCCGGTGGTCAACACCTGCTTTTACACCGCCGTACAAACACCCGGTCTGCGCACGGTGGGCTATTACTTCGCGCGCTTTGGCGAATTTGTCACCGGTTGGTGGAATTTCGGGTATGGAACCGCTTACTACACGCCTTACCGCGATCCGATGCCCGAATTCTCCGGCTTCGACGTGACCAACACAACGCCCCTGATGATCATGCCTGTCGGTGGCCAGCAGATCATCGCCGGCTACGCCAGGCAGGAGATCACCAATGGTTACACCAACATGTTCGCCTATGTGGGCCAATACTTCACCAACGCCTTGGTCCTCAGCAATGGCGTGGTGACCACCAACACGGGCGGAATCGTCTCCGAATACGGCCATTTCTTCGCCACCGTCCCCGGCCAAATCGCCCTCCTCACCAAACCCGACCCCACCCAATCGAACATGCAGGGCCAATGCGAGATTGACGTCATCCGCCTTTCGTTGGATGTTAACCACGACGGCATTATGGACGAATCGTTTACCGGCCACGACAACACCTCTGCCCAAAACCCTTATGTCTTTTGGGTGAATAATGACTATGATAGGAATGATTACGACGGAGACGACAAAACCAACTATGAGGACTCGGTACTGTCCGCTGGATGTCCATACACGCCGACTTTGGCGACGCCGGATTGCAGTTATCGGGATGCTTCGGGCAACCGAATCATTCCAACTAAACGGGATTTGGAGGACTTTGCCCGGCTTTGGGTGTCGGGCATTTCGCCCCATGTTCTGACCAATTTGCCATCTGGCAGCACCATCACGCTCAGTTGGGCGGGCACTGGAAGCTCCCCCACGATTGATTTATTTGCCGCTGCCGACACAAACGGCGGCATGGGGTATCTGACGAACGAAACCATCGCCACCCAACAGACCAACATTACGCTGTGCCCCTACATCGGGCGGCTGGGGCCGGGAGGAAGCATCCAGTTGAACGCCTCGACGTTCAGCAACAACTGGGCGGGCAATTATTTCATCTGGTGTGGTTGTGCTTTTGGTTCCGATCAACTGAATCTGACCATTGCGGATGGCAGCGGCAACGTGCTGGCCCAATCCTCCCAATACATCCAACTCCAGGACATCAAACAGATGTATGAGCGCTGGACGGTGGGAGACATTCCGACCATTGCGCCAAAAACCAACGTGTATCCCGCTGAGGACAATTTCAGTCCGGGCGCTCCAACAACACCGTTTTATTATCCGTACGACCCGGCCTACGACACCAACGACAATTACATCCTCTACGTGCATGGGTGGAATATGGAGTCGTGGGAAAAGGATCGTTTTGCCGAAACTGCTTTCAAACGGCTTTATTGGCAGGGGTATCAGGGCCGGTTTGGGGTGTTTCGCTGGCCGACGGATTACGGATTTAAGGGACTTGGAACCGTCCGCACCAATATAGACGAACTGGATAATTACGATAATAGCGAGTTCAACGCCTGGCGGTCAGCGCTTGCGTTGAACTACAAATTGGAAGACCTCAACTCTCACTATCCCGGTCACGTATATTTGCTGGCCCACAGCATGGGCAACGTCGTCGCGGGCGAGGCCCTGCGATTGGAGGGAAGCAATCAAATCGTCAACACGTACGTGGCGAGCCAGGCAGCGGTTCCGGCGCACACCTACGACACCAATGTTCCTGATTATTCCTTCGATTTGACTGTCGGGGGCTTCGCGTACAACCTTGGGCCAAAAGTTCCGAACATTTACGGGAACTGGTTTGCAGGCAACTACGGGGGCGCAGCCGGGAATATCATGAGTTTTTACAACACCAACGATTTTGCACTGGCACGTTTGCATTGGCAGCTTAACCAGTTGGTCAAACCTGACAAAGGCGTTTTGGAAGGGGGAACCAAGTGGACGTATGGTTACACTGGTGCCACCAATGACCCGCCGCCGTGGAACAATTTTTGGAAACAAACGACGCCCTTCTTCGGCTCACCGACCGTGACTTTTTTTGACATCGTACACAGCCTCAACGACCGTTACGAAGTCATGGCTTACGCAGCGCAATCTTACTCGACAGCTTTGGGCGCGACCCCGGGCGTTGGAAACATGAGAAGAACCATTGATCTTACCCGTGTAACAAGCCCAATATGGCCGAGCGACCCGAATAACTATGTAGCTCACTTCTGGCACAGCGCCCAATTTCGTGGCGACAATCCTCTCCAAGGGCCATATTGGAACGAACTTTTAGGGTCGGAAGCCTTCAACCTTAAATGACCATGAACATCCGACGCTCAATTTACTGGTTCGCTGCCATCGTTGTGGTGTTGCTCGCAGTTCTGCTTTGGCATGGAAAAAACACATTGGAGACGCCATCGGCGACACCAACGGAAACCAAAGCTGCGCCGACTGTCGCGGGACAAACCGTGGCCCAATCCACCAATGCGATAAACAAGCCGAAATCGGCGCAGGCCACATCAAACGTGACGATTGCTCCTAATCAGCCGAGGTCGCTCCAGCCAGCGGCACCGGAAAGCAAGTCGGCACAAGTCAGAGACATCCTTAACGCGAACGACGCGGACATTGTGTTTTATGGTCGGTTGGAAGACCAGTTCAGCAATGGCGTGGCCGGGGCCGAAGTCAACCTCAGCATTCAATATGAGAACGCGAGCGACCGAGGCATCAAACGAGGGCAAGTCACATCCGACGGCAATGGCTTTTTCACCATATCGGGCTACACCGGGGCCACTTTGGGCATCATGCCGAAGAAGCCCGGTTATGCGCTGGCCACCACCGGCACGTCATTCCGTTACTCGCAAATCTCGCCCGGTTTTTTCGTTCCCGATGCGAATAATCCCACAGTCATCAGAATGTGGAAACTGCAAGGAGCAGAGCCGTTGTTAAGCATAAACCAACACTACAAAGTCCACTATACCGGCGAGCCGATAAACTTTGATTTATTGACGGGAAAAGTCGTTCCTACGGGCGGCGATGTTAAAATTACAGTCAACCGAGCGCCCGGTGTTATATCGGGGCGAAACCGGCTGGATTGGAGTGTGCAGATTGAAGCCGTTGACGGTGGTTTAATGGACTCCGGGGGGCAAGACAGAGTTGCCTATGCAGCACCAGATAACGGCTACCAGCCGGGCATGACTCTTATTTTTTCGACAACCCCTCCGCATAAATGGGCTGGTGGTTTTACCCAAGGCTTTTTTTTGATGAGCCGCAACGGCCAAGTGTATAGCAAGCTGGGCCTTTCGTTCGACATCAACGACGCTCCTGACGGATTTATGTCCATTGCTTTTGGCGGCGTAGCCAACACGAACGGTTCCCGGAATTGGGAGGGCGACCCAAACACAATGGCGTTGTCGCAATGAAGCGTGCCAGCCGCATCCTGATTGCGGTGTTTGCGGTGCTTGCGGCCATCGCATGGTGTCTTGTGCCGGTGGGAATAGCATGGCTTGGATGGGCCTTTCACGGCATGAGCGACGGCGGCGCGGGGGAACAACCCGTCCCGCTGCCCCTGCACACACTTTTGCTTTTAGTCGGAATCTGGCTGGTGCCGATGACGGCCTTTGTCCTGATGTTCCTCAGCGCGATCAATGTTTTGAAAGGGGCCATGCGTTGCGTGGCCTACTGGTATGCGCTGGTGTTTTTAATCGTCGCAGCGGCGGGCCTCACGGTGTACGTGTCTTCCCTTTGGTCTGGCGGAAATGGGTATAAACCTTTGAGATTGATTGCGCTGGCTTTCATCTTGGCAGCGGGCCTGTGGGGTTTTGGCTTTCGAGGAAGCCCGCCGGAGAAAGCAAGAACGCCGTGAAAGCCCCCATGCCTTGGGGGCGTTCTTTGATACTCGGTATTATTGCAGCCATCGGCCTTGCTGTTGGCACGCCCGTCTGGATGTTGGCCCAAATGGGTCGCCCGGTGGATTTTTCGTATCTCTGGCTTGCAGTTGGCATTCCGGCCCTATTGTTGGCCTTGTTCGTTGTCAAAACGCGGACGGCGCTCGCTGCCGTCGTCTGCGGAGTTCTGTTCTCTACACCGATTGCCGCGTACTGCTGGATACTTCCAAGTATTGACTCGAAATTGGATTACTTCCACAACATGCGCACGGAAGCAATCCTGACGGTGATTGGTTCAGTTGTTTTGATGATAGTGGCGACGTTCCAGCGGCAACTCAATCCGCCTCCCGACAACGACCCGGACAAACCCGGCACGCCGCCGGTTTAATCATCCAGCCGTTCCCGACCGGGCTTGAATCCTTTGACGATGAATTTTGTTTCGGGGGAGAGCGGTTTGATCTCGATGCGTTCGATGAAGGGCAGCTTGTCATCGGCCTTTTCGTACTTGGCGTCGTTTTCCTGAATGTAGGCGACAACGTGCTGGACAATGGCCTCGTAAACCGGGAACAGGCGCTGCCCCTCGATGCGGACTTCGCAAGTGGCGAAAGTGAGCACGAGCGCGGTGGAGGGGTTGAATTGCACCAACTCCAAATAGGAGTATGGCAGGGCGAGGGCCTCGCCCGCCGTGGCGCGGATGTCCAGCATGACGGGCGGGTTGGAGTGGCTGACACTGTAGGCTCGGCGGTCTTTGGGTTCTTCGTTCATAAGCTCATTCCGTAGCCGCGTTGAATTTTTGGCTTCCGGGCCGGGACAATTTTTTGCTGCGGCTTTTGGGCAATGGTTTGCTCCGGCGTCTGTTTTACCTTTTGCTCCGGCGCGAGCTTGCGCTGGCGCTGCCGGTAAAACTTGAAATCCGACTGGCGGCGGGAGACCGAGCGGGCCTTGCGGACGGGCGGCGGCAGCGTGCCTTTGGCCAGGTCCGTGGCGGCGGGCCGTTCGCCGGAGACGGCGACGGCATCCATGAGCGCGTCCTTGTTGTCGGTGTAAATCTTGATGGCCTCGACACCCCGCGAGGCGGACACGTAAAACTGCTCGCGGGAGGCGGCGGGAAGCGACGCCTCGCTTTCGGCCACGAACAGGCGTTTGATGCTTTTGCCCTGTGAGCCGTGCGACGTGACGCAATAGCCGTGAGCCAGGTTGCCGAACTTTTTATCCAGCACCCAATCGTTGTCCAAAACAATGTCCCCTTCCGGCGTGAATTTTTTGACCGTGCGCAGTTCGCCGTTGTTGACACGATGCCCTTCTTTGGACTGGCCGTTTTGCGTGATCCGAATTTGCTCGCCCGGCGCGAGCGGCAGCGTACCGGCTCCGTACACGTTGAAGCAGGCGGAACCTTGCCCCACCGTCAAGGAGGCGGACGAACCATCGGCGCGTTGCACGGCGATTTGATTTTGCGCCCGGCCCGTGACCGTGACCTTTTCGCCCCGCGTGAACCCGGCCGTATTTTGATGGAACTGGACGACGAGACCCGGCTGGTAGTTTTTGGCGTCGGCGCGTTGCGCTTCCGTCCAGTGGAGATTTTTGAGTTGCACGACCTCGCGTTCTTCCGTGCCGAGCTTTTTCATGGCTTTCAACTCGGAGCGAATCTGTGCCGTGACGCGCTCGCCTTCGGCGTGAGTGGGCGAGACGACCAGCGCGGACTTGCCATCCTTGACGGCCTGGACGTAATCGGCGGCGAGCAGCTTGTAGCGATCTTCGGCGCGGACTTCCTGGACAGCGCCGAGCTTGTCCAGACCGGCGAAGCCCGCCTCGACATTCCCGTGGCGCAGGGCGTTGACGGCTTCCCGGTAGGTGGGGTCAATCTGGCGGCGAATCCTTTTTATCTCAGCGGCCTGCAAACCGGCGTGGCGTTCCAGCAGCCGGAGCGCGTCGCCCCGTTCGACGGCGCCATGTTGCGCGGTGTCGCCGGAGAGAATGACGCGGCAGTTGTTGTGTTGCGCCAGTTGGACGACCTGCTTGAGTTGCGGCGAGGACAACAGCCCGGCCTCGTCAATCAGCAGGACGCCATTGCGGACTTCGTTTTGCATCTTGGAACTTTGCAGCAGGGCGGCGACCGTGGTGGCGTTTTCAAAACCTTCCGACCGGAGCACGCCACGGGAGGCTTCCGCCGAAGGCGCGAAGGCGAAGACCTTGTGACCGGCGGACTCGATACCGGCGACGGCCTCTTTCAGCATCGTGGTCTTGCCCGTGCCCGCCCCGCCGCGGACGGCGATGACGCGGTCCCGCGACCGGAGAATATGAAACACGGCGTCGCTTTGCTCCCTGGCTTCCGGCGTGCGCAGTTGCGGGTTTTGGATCTGATAGTCTTTGGGGTTGAGGGCCGGGCACCGGCCCTGACCGTGCCGGACGAAATCAATCAGTTGCTTTTCCTCAGCCAGAATCGTTTTCGTTGTAAACCACAATCTGCCGTTGCTTTCGTTTTTGACAAACTCATCGCGGGCAAGCTGGCGCTGGACATCACGGACGTTGAGCGAACCGATGCCGTAATGCAGGGCTTCCCGGAGCAGTTCCTTGTCCGTGGCGACCGAGGCGCGTTCGTAACGGTGGGCAATGGCGTAATCCATCGCCTGTTTAGCCGTGACGCCGTTGGTTGAAACCTGACCGGCCTTGATGCTGGCGAGCGTGTTCTTTTCGTCGGGGGTGAGGCGGGCGTTCCAAACTTCGCGCAGTTGGTCTTTCGTGATACCGTGCCGCTTGCTTTCGCGGGAGAGCGCGGCCAGCGCGTCCTTTTCCTTGGCGGACGTGATGCCCTTCTTTTGGGCGAGGGCTTCAATCTGTTGCGTGCGGAGGGAAAACTTGTCGAGAATCGTTTGGGGCACGCCGCCGATCTCCCAGCCCTTGTCCGTGCGTTCGATGTTGTAGCCGAGTTCAGAGAGACGACCGGCGAAGCGGGCGTGAAACGCGGCCTCGTAGTAGGGCGCATCCCGTTTCAAATCGCCGAACTCACCGGCTTTCCAGCGGCGTTCGATGTTGTCCCAGGTGGCGTTGAAGGCGAAGCAGTGGGCGTGCAAATGCGGGTCTGGAATCCCTTTGACGGGCCGGGCCGTGAAATGATGGAACTCAGCCCACACCAGGTTGCCGGTGTTGCGGTCCGTGTTCTGGCCTTGCACCCGGACGCGCGTTTTCATGTCGGCTTCCAGTTCGCGCATGGTGTCCGTGACCGAGATTTTGAACGCGCCAAAAATCCGTTCATCCCGGTTTTGCTCGTACACGACCGAGACCGACTTTGGGCAATGAAAGTTGAAATCGTAACCGACGCGCCGGTTCTCTTTGGTTCGAGGCGTCAGTGCTTCGTCAGAACCCGGTTTGAGATTATCGGCCAGCGCATCAAAGGAACGCTGGTCAACCTGTCCATGCAACCCCAACCGTTCAGCCCCGACACCCTGCCATTGACCGATGATCTCCTGCCCTTCCGAATAGTAATCCTCCTTGCTCAAACCTTGAGTGTAATACTGCTTGGCTTGACCACTACTGACACTGGCAACGACCCGCAACATGGCCCACCAATATAAGACGCCAGGAGCCGTGGCACAAACGGCAGCAGAACCGACGTAAAGGTGAGACCACCGTTTAAGAACCATGCAGCAGAGCGAATAGCAGTGCCAAAACAGCAGAATGAAACGGCCATGTAAAACCAGTGCGGCGAGGCAAAATGGCCGTAGAACAGTACCAAAAGGGCTTACAGACATCTCTCCTAAGCGGAGCTTGGGGCGGGCCGGGAAAGCGGGGTGACAACATTGCTGGCAACATGGTTGCCAACATGGGCGGCAACGCGCCACCAAGCCGGTTGACAACGTGCCTGACCGGAAGGATTTTTACCGTGAAATGATGAGTTATGGACAGCGGCAACAAAGAGAAGTTGCTGGCCGAACTGCGGGCGGAGTTGGCGGGCCGGACGCGGCCCGTCTCACGGCTGGCCGAGCATAGAGACCTGATTGCGGACATGCGAAAGGAGGGGGCGGCATGGCGGACAGTGGCAAAGTATCTGCGCAAGGCCGGGCTGACCATCAGCGCCGAAGCCGTGCGCGCCTACTGGCAGCGCCACGAAGCCAGGCCCCGGCCTCATAGCCGACGCCAACCACCACCACCACCGGAAACCAAACCCGCCGAACCCACGCCGACCGGCGAAACCAAACCGAAGCGCAAATACCGCTTCAATCTTGACGTATGAAAACTGTGAAACACCGGCTGGTTTTGCCGCTGCAATCCAAGGGCAATTTAGGCAAGAGCATTGAGACGACGGCGCGGGCCTGCTGGCTTTGCCAGCGGGACGTGGACTGGCAGGGCTTTGACCTGGACGCCGACAATCAAACCCTGTCGCGGCTCTTTCCCGATCAGGTGCGGCTGGTGCCGCTGACGGGCCGGAGGGAAGATCAGGACGAGCTTGTGCGCGTGCTCAAAAAAGTGACGGCCCGGCTGGTGACGCTGATAGACCCGCGAGCGCATCTGGACGGCGCGTTGAAAGAGGCGTTGCACGCCACCGATTATTTTCGGCTGGCCGACCGGCAGGGCGTCGGCATCACCGTCATGGTGTTCCCGCTCGATGACATGGACGTGATGACCAACCTGGACGAGCTTTGCCAGTTTTGCGGCGACCGGGTGGAGTACGTCATTGTCAAGAATCCGGCGCGGGCGGCGGGCACCCGGATGTTCGACGGCAGCCCGCTGGAAAAGGAGCTGACGGGACTGGGCGCGGACACCATCACCCTGCCGGTGTTGTCCGAGTTCGTAAAAATCAATCTGGCCCGGATGGAAGCCGAGCACGAGCGGGGCATCCCGTTCAACGAGGCGATAGCCGAGGACGGTTTGGGCATGGACATCATGGCGCGGGGCATGTTGCAGCACTGGATAGGCGACGTGTTCAACCAGTACGACCGCATCGCCGGAAAATTATTGCCGAGCGCGGAAGCGGCCAAGGTGAAACCCAAGACCGTGCCGGGTTTGGGAATGCCCAAGGCGCGACGCGGCGCGAAAGCCAATTTGACCGAATAGGAGGACGTATGCCGGAGAACCGACCTTTGTTTGAGGAAATGCTGTCAAGTTATCCGGCGGAGAAACGGGAACTGGCGCGAGCGGCCTACAACCGTTTTGTGGACGGCGACACGGCGCACTTTTTTACGCAGTTGTTTTTGCTGCTGGACGTGTACGCCAACTTTGCGAACCGAATCCCGCAGGCGATGAAAGCGGCCAGTGACGACGCGCTGGCGACCTTGAAGGACATACGCGAGGAAATCGGGATGCTGGCGCAGACGGTGGAGACCAAGAGCGTGAGCCTGGGCAACGCGACCGAGGACACGAGGGCGTTGTGTCTGGCGACGCAGCAGAAATGCGAAGCGGCGGCGCAACGGCTGGAAAAGCTCACGCGGGACATCGGCCAGCAGGTGGACACCAAGGCCATTATTGACAGCATCCGCAAAGGCGTTGATGCCGGCGTGAACAAGGAAGTGATAAAACCGTTTATGGAACGGACGGAGCAACTGGCCGAGGACGTGTTGCCGACGCTGGAACGCATCAGGAACGCGAACGAGGAAGCCGGGCGCGTCTGGCCGGGGCGCATCTGGAAAATGGCGCTGGCGTGCGGACTGGTTTTGGGGCTGGCCGTAGCCATCGCCGGGACGTGTCTGGCGTGGTGGAAAATCCGGCAGCATTACAACACGACGCTGGCCGACCAAATCGTGTCCGCTGAAAAAACGCTGGAGCAGAACAAAGCGGCGTTCCAGTTGCTCGCGGCAGCCAACGTGCCGATAAAAGTGGTGCATACCACCGACGCCAACGGCGAACCCATCGCGGCCAACTACGCTTTGATGATCGAAGGGGCGCAGGCGGCGGAAATGCGCCAGAACAGCGGCGTGATTTTTTTCGCCAGTGTGCGTCAACAAAAGGACATTGAGGACTTGTTGCGCGACCAACAGCAGCGGCTTGACCGGCTGGAAAAGCTGGCGCATCCGGGCAAATGAAGAAGTTCCTCGAAAATTTATTCCTGACGGAAAAGCCGCGAGCGGCAGCGCCGCCGATCATCGCGCCGGGCGGCGCACCGCCCATTGTTGGCGAGTGGAGTCTGGACGCGCCGTTGCTTTATCTGTCCAACAGCCAGCCGGATGTCTGGCGCATCCGGGACGCCTGTGAAGGGACGCAAATTTTTGGCGCGACCGGCTCCGGCAAAACCACCGGCTCAGGCCGGGCGCTGGCGCGGGCGTTTTTGGAAAACGGTTTTGGCGGGCTGGTCTTGTGCGCCAAGGCCGACGAGCCGGAGCTATGGCGGAAATACGCCGACCAGACCGGGCGCGGCGGCGACGTGGTTTTGTTCTCCCGCGAGCAGTTCAACTTTTTGCACTACGAAGCCAACCGGCCCGGCGCGGGCGCGGGCCAGACCGAGAATCTGGTCATGCTGTTTATGCAAGTGGCCGAAATCGCCAACCAGAAACACAACTTTGCGGCGGCGGACGATTATTGGGAACGGGCGGTGAAGCAGTTGCTTCGCAACGCGGTTGACCTGGTAAAGATGGCTCGCGGCGCGGTGACGCTGCCCGAACTCTTTGACGTGATCCGCAGCGCCCCGCAGGACGCCGAGGAAGCCAAAAGCGCGGCGTGGCAGAAGGAGTCCGTTTGCTTCACCTACATCCAGCAGGCCGGAGCCAGGGCGAACGAAAATCACCCGCTGGAACCCGAATACCAGTTGACAGCGAAATACTGGTTGCAGGAGTTCCCGCGCATGGACAACCGGCCCCGTTCGTCCATCGTGTCCCTGTTCACCACGCTGGCCGACTGCTTTTTGCGCGGCACGCTGCGAAAACTTTTTTCAAGCGAGACGACCATCGTGCCGGAGCACACCACATTAGGGCGCATCATCATTGTTGACTTGCCGGTGAAGGAATGGAGCGAGCTAGGCCAGTACGCCGGGGTGTTGATGAAATTTATGACGCAAAAGGCGTTGGAACGAAGAATCGAAACGGGAGCGCGGCCTGTTTTCATTTGGGCGGACGAGGCGCACTACTTCAGCACGGCCTACGACCAAATCTTTCAGACGACGGCGCGGGCGGCGCGGGCCTGCACGGTGTATTTGACGCAGAATTACTCCAATTACTTGAGCGCGTTGGGCGGCGAGCACGCCCGGCCCAAGGTGGACTCGCTCCTGGGCAACTTGCAGACGAAAATCTTTCACCAGAACGGCGACGCGGTGACAAACCGCTGGGCGGCGGAAGCGGTGGGACGCCGGGTGCAATACCGCTACGGTTCAAGCACGAGCAAAAGCTACGGGGTGCAGGGCTACACCGTTTCGACGGCGGACAGCGAACAGCAGGTGCTCGAGTACGACCTTGAGCCGAGGGAATTTACCACGCTCTTGAAAGGCGGGCCGCAGTCACAGGGCATCGTGGAAGGCATCGTGTTCCAGAGCGGGCGCGTATGGGGCAACGGCAGGACGTGGTTGCGCGTCCTCTTTCCGCAGAACCTATGAGCCTTTTCACCACCATCATGGGAGGCTTGTGCTTCCCGCTGGACGTGATCTGGAAGCACCACATGGGCGAGCGTTATTGCACCTGGATAAAACTTATTGTTGTCACCTTTGCCATGCACTTTGGGTTCGCCTACATCACGATTTTTTACATGGCGCAGGGCAGGCTCACCAATCCCCGAATCATCCCGGCCAGATGGGACGACCCGGTTTACGCCATCGCCTATTACGGCATGACGCTGGCGACGTGGATTTTTGCGGTGAAAAATCTTTTGGAAATCCGGCGGCGCAAAAAGGCGGGCATCCGGCTGCATTCCTACTACATCGGCACGCCGCGATTTTTGCCGGACAAACCCATCGTGCAGAGCTTCGTCATACCAGCGGGCAGCTTCCTTGCCGGTTTGCTGCTTTATCAAATCGTCCGGCCCATCGGCGTTTACGTCTGCATTGCGGCGGTGTTCCAGCGGTGGGTTTACAGCCGACTCTACAAAGAGGAACGGACACGCCAGATGGACCAGCAAGACCGGGAGTTGTTGAACGCATGGCGCAGCGGCGAAGCCGGGCGGCACGCGCCGCCGACCGTGGTTCAAGTGGCGAAACAAGCGCCGGGCGCTCACAGCGGCGCAGCCGAAGAATCGGCGTTCAACGAACGCTGGCAACAGGTGTTGAAACGGCCCACCAACCGGGGCGGCTAAACGCCGGGTGACGCTCGCAGGCCCGTGTCTGTCATGCCGCTTGCGAAGGCCGGGGCAAGCGTCATGCCAGCCACGCGCCTGTTTCGCTTCATGGAAAGTCAGTCGCTCCGTGGCGTCTTCCGTTCCCGTGCCGGGGTGACGACGGAACGAATTTAGTCAGAGTGTCGTCACCCTCGCCCGTGCCCGGAAGCCGCCACCGAGCGAAATCTTTTGGATGGCTGGCGCACGGACGACGCCCCTCATCCGCTTCCCTGGTTGGCTCCATTGTATCCTGCGATGCTCGTTATCAAGGTAGTATGCCGCTGGCCCCTTCCCGCCCCCCAGCCAGCGTCATCTCCACCTTGACAACTGCGCTTCTCGGATGGTCGCCAGACCAAAAAGGAAGCGTATGAAAAAATCATCGAAGATCGAATCCGTCAACATCCGGCGCAACCGCTTTGGCCTGACCGGAATCGTTTACTCCTACGGCTATGCCTACGCGGTGCGCTACGCGCCGGACGCGGTAGTCACCGAAGAACTCATCCGCAAAAGCTGGCGCGAGAATCGCGGCAGCTTCCGGCCCTACAACGACTCGACCGACGAGTTCATTTGACAAGCACGGGGCAGTCGCCCCTTTTTTCATGCACGCCATCGCGGGCGGCAAACGCCGCCAAGCCGTGTCTGCTTCGTGTTTGCCGCTGCCATTGTACGGCTCCGCTGCGCTTGTCAAGGTAGTGCCCCCGTCTCCCGCTGCCTCCACCTTGACAATGCTCGCTCCGCCCGGAAACTGCGGCGCTTAGGAAACACGAAGCGAATCCTTGAAGCCTTGCGGCTGGAATCAATCGGGAGCGCCTACGAGCCTTTGTTTTGTTGAGCGTCCCGCAAAAAGGTGTCGAGGAACTGTAGAACCAATTTTTGCTTCTCGCGTGGCAGTTGTCGAATCGCCTGCAATCGCTGTTCCAGTTGTGACGGAGGGCCGGACTTACGCAGGGGCTTTGCCGCATGGTCAAGCAGATCATCCACGGACGTATTGAGCACACCAGCGGCTTTCTTCACAAAATCAGCCGTGGGGTTCGTCGCCTTTCGCTCATAATAGGCGAGCATCGCCGGAGAAATGCCGAGCATCTTCGCCAGTTGCGGTTGAGTCCATCCACGTTCTTTCCGTAGCGCCGCCAGGCGCGCGCCGAAAGTCGGGGCCGGTCTGTTTGTTGGCCGTCCTGCCATAATGTCGGCGGCATCATACGTGCATACGGAAACTTTCATCGGTTCATTTGAAATTAAACTTGCGTGATATTGAAGTATAGTTCAAAATAGCTGACATGGTTCCGAAACCGGAAAAATCGTCCGAAAAGAGCTTGACGGGTTCCCGCAAAACCCGCCGCAAGGCCAAAGCGTTCGACGCGCTTGATGCTCTTGACGCTGTGAATGAGCATTGCCGGACAATCACGACGCTGGCCGCGCTGTTGGAAGCCAGCGGCGAGTGTTTAGCCCCCGAAGTTGCCGCCGATGCCGGATCGCTCATAGCCGAAGAAGCGTGGCAGTTGAAAGCGTTGCTGAAAACCGCTTGGAAGAAAATGCCGCGATGAACCCTTTTTGCCCACGCACCCTGACAGAGGCACCGCGAAGCGCCAAGGAGACGGGTGTTGCCGCAAGGCAGCACCCGTTTTCGGCTGTAAACTTTCCTCACGCACCCGCCCAGGCACTGGCAGACGGGACGGGCGTTGCCGCGAGGTAACGCCCGCCCCGGCTTGTTCCCCATGAATACCACCGACCTGAATCGTTTGAAACAATCCATTGACCTTGTGGCCGTGGTGCAGTCGCGGGGTGTCAAGTTGACAAAACAAGGCAAGGATTACGTCGGCCTCTGTCCATTCCATCAGGAGAAAACGCCCTCGTTCCGCATCACGCCCTCGAAAAATCTTTTCAACTGTTTGGGCTGTCACGTCGGCGGCAGCGTCATTGACTTCATCATGCGCAAGGACGGCTTGACCAAGAGCCAGGCCATCGCGTGGTTGAAGGAAAACAGCGGCAGCGTGTTTGCGCGAACACCGCCGCCGCCCGCAGCGCCGGCCAGAGTGTTGAAACCCGAGGACGCCGAGGCGTTGTTACAGCGCGTCGTCAAGTTCTACACCCGGACGCTCCACAAGGACGAGGCGGGCATCAGCTACTTGAACAAGCGCAACCTGTCCGGCGCGACCTTGCTGGAAGTGTTCCGTGTTGGTTACAGCAACGGCACGTTGCACAAGGCGCTGCCCAAATCCGGCGACATCATCCGCAATCTGAAAACTTTGGGCGTATTGACAGCAAAGGGGCAGGAGCACTTTTGCGGTTGCGTCACCGTTCCGATCTTCGATGCGGCAGGGAAAGTGGCAGGCATCTACGGCAGGCGCGTCACGGACGACGAGCCGCCGCACTTGTATCTGCCCGGCCCGCATCGGGGCGTATGGAACGGCATCGCCGCCAGGACGAATCAAACGCTGTTTATCACCGAGGCGGTTTTGGACGGCATGAGCTTGTGGCAGGCTGGATTTAGAAACGTGATTGCGTTGTATGGCACGAACGGCTGGACGCCCCACCACGAACAGCTTTTGAAGGAGACCGGCACGACCGAGGTTTATCTGTGCCTCGACAACGACAAGGGCGGCGAGGAAGCCACGGCCCGATTGCAAACCGAAGTCCTGCCGCCGCTGGTCAAGCAAATCCATGTCGTGCGCTGGCCGGAAGGCGTGAAGGACGCCAACGAATTTTTTATCAGCCGTTCGCCGACCGATTTTGAAAAGCAATGCCTTGAGCCGTTGAAACCGGCGCAGCCGCCCAAAAGCGAAGTCACCGAAAAGCAGGGCGACGAGCAAATCGAAATGACGCCGGAGGGTTTTATCGCCCGTTACGGCAACCGCCGGTACGAGCTTCGCGCCATTGAGCAGCAGAAGCAGGCCCGCTTGCGGGCGACCATGAAGGCCGTCAGCGCCGACGCGGCGAACGCCGGGCGCTTTCACATTGACACGGTGGATTTTTACGTGAGCCGTTCGCGCCGCGTGTTCATCAGCGAAGCGGCCCGGCTTTTTCGTGAAACGGTGGAAGTCATCGAATCCGACGTGAACCGGATTATCAGCCAGGCCGAGGCGTACGTGCAAAAGCAACTGACTGAATCCAAGGGCCAGGTGGTGCTCGTATCCGACACCGACAAGGCCGAGGCGTTGAAACTTGGCAGGCACCCCGATCTGGCCGGGGAGATTTTGCGCGACATGGACAAGCTCGGCATGGTGCGGGAGGCGACCAACAAGCTCATTGGCTACCTCGTGATGACCAGCCGGAAAATGCCCGACCCGCTGGCGTTGATGACGCTTTCGGGCAGCGGCTCCGGCAAAAGCCACTTGCAGGACACCGTGCTGTCGCTCTGCCCGGACGAGGATTTAATCAAGCTGACTTCATTGACCGACCGGGCGTTGTTTTACAAAGGCGAGGACTCATTGCGCCACAAGGTGCTGGCCGTGGAGGAACTGGCCGGGGCGCAGGGCGCGGACTACGCCATCCGCAATCTCATCAGCGCGAAAAAACTGGTCATTGAATCCACCACCAAAAACTCGCTGACCGGCAAGCTCGAAACGCAGATGAACACGGTTTACGGTCCCACGGCGGTCTTTCAGACCACGACCGACCCGCGCAGCGACGCCGAGACGCGCAGCCGGTTCATTATCATTAGTGTTGACGAATCCTTGGAGCAGACGCGGGCCATTTTGGAGGCGCAGAGGCAGAGCCACACGCGCGAAGGCTGGCAAAAGCGGCTGGCGCGTGAGGCGATTTTGAAACGGCATCATGCGTTGCAACGGTTGCTCAGGCCGTTGAAGGTGCTCAATCCGTTCGAGCCGTTGCTGACGTATCCCGACGACTCGCTGCTGGTGCGCCGCGACCATCCCAAGTATCTGAACCTGATTTTGGCGGTGACGTTCCTGTATCAGTTGCAGCGGCCCGTCCACGACGACCCGGAGCTTGGCGAATACATCGAAACCACGCTGGACGACATCACCATTGCCAACGAACTGGCGCACCAGTTGTTTGGCCACAGCCTGGATGACCTGTCGCGCCCAGGGCGCGAGTTGTTGCGCCTGACCCATCAATACGTGCAGCGCCGGGCCGGGGGAAAAATCGCCGCGCACATCAGCTTCAATCGCCGTGAACTGCGCGAGGCGTTCAAGTGGGGCGACACCCGGTTGCGGACGCACCTGAATGAACTGGTGGAAATGGAATACGCGCTGCCGCTCTCAGGCCGCAACGGGCAGACCTACCAGTACCGTTTGCTTTATGAGCCAGAACACCACGAGCAGGGCGGGAAGTTTTTGGCGGGCATCAAATCAGTGGAACAAGTGCGCCGGGAAGCCAACCTCGCAGGCATTTTGACCCACCCCGCAGCCAAAAACGGCCACCTTGCACCCACCCCGCAGGTGGAAAAACGCGGGGTTAAAAACGCGGCAAACGCCGATGAACAAAGGACTTTGCCGTTGTCACCGGCGAACCCCGCGCCTTTTTCGGGGGAACATGTACCAGAAACACCAACCAACGGAGCAAAACCATGAGCATGGAAACCCTTTTAGAAAATCACCTTGAGTTGTTGCGCGTGCGCCACTTCTCACCGCAGACGGTCAAATGCCGGGAGCATTCGATCAAGATGTTCTTTGAGCATCTGAAAACCAGCGGCGTGGCCGATCTGCGCGAAGTCAGCCGCGACACCATCCAGGACTATCAACTGGCGCTCATGCGCCGGTATCCATCGGCCACGGTTCGCCATCACATGAGTTCGTTGCGCCAGTTCTTCGCCCAACTGGAAAACACCGACGCGATCTTGCTCAATCCGACCGCAGGCGTGCCGCTGCCCAAATGGGAACGCCGTTTGCCCAAACGCATCCTCACGCCCGCCGAAGTCCGCAAACTGTTGAACGCCCCCGATGAAACCCCGAAAGGACTCAGGGATAAAGCCCTTTTGGAACTGTTCTACAGCAGCGGCATTCGCCGCGAGGAAATGACCCGGCTGACCCTGCCGGACGTGGACATCCGCAACGGCTTTGTGCGCGTGCAGGGCAAGGGCAGCAAGGAGCGCATTGTGCCTGTCGGCCAGAGCGCGTGCGAAGCCATCGGCAGGTATCTTAAAGACGCCCGCAACGTGTGGCTCAAAGCGCCGCGCAATCCCGGCTGGACGGACGCGCTCTGGCTCTCACCCATCCAACCGCACGGCCCGCTGAAAAAGGAGGCCATCGCGCTCATCATCCTGCGCCATGCCCGGCGCGTGCTGGGCCGCAACGTGTCGCCGCATGTCTGGCGGCACACCTTCGCCACGCATCTGGTGTCCAACGGTTCCAACGTCGTTTACGTGCAGCGGTTGCTTGGACACAAATCGCTCAAGACCACGGACATTTACACCCGCGTCACCATGACCGACCTGAAAAAGACTTTGCAGCGCACTCACCCGCGCACCGAGGACGCGGCGGCGACCGCCGCCGTCACGCGCGAGGACGCGGCGCAAATGCCCGGCGGTCATCGCCACAATGCCACCCCAAACCCTTAAATACCCATGTCAACCGAACCCATCACCTTTGACGCGCTCTTTAGCCGTTATCTGCAAAATCTGGAATCGCTCAACTACTCGCCCGACACGCTGCGAACGCAACAGGTGTACTTCAATCGGTTCAACGAGTTTTTGACCGGGAGCAAAATCGCCGACGTTCACATCGTCACGGCGGCGGTGTTGCAGGACTTTCAACGGTGGGTTTTTTACCAGCCGACTGTCAAAGGCACGGCGCGAACCGTCGCGTCGCAGAATCGTCTCCTGTCCGGCATCCGAAACTTTTTTGCGTTCCTGACCCATGAAGGCTATCTGGCCCACAATCCCGCCCAGGGCTTGCGCCTGTCCAAAGAGCCGGACGCGCTGCCCAAGAACGTCCTGACGCCCGACGAGGCGAGGCGCATCATTGAAGCGCCCGATGTTCACACCCTGTCCGGCTACCGCGACCGGACATTGCTCGAAGTCCTTTACGCGACCGGCATCCGCAAGGCCGAGTTGCGCAACCTCACCGTGGCCGACGTGAACCTGGAGGAAGAACTGTTGCGCGTGAACCGGGGCAAGGGCAAAAAAGACCGGGTTGTGCCCTTGAGCAGCGTCGCGTGCCAGTTCCTTGAGAACTACATCAAGGCCATCCGGCCAGAGCTTTTGAAGGGCCGGGAGACGGACAAGCTGTTTATCTCGACCCGCGACGGCCTGCCCATTGGCGTGCATGGCATCAAACAAATCATCAATCGTTACGTGCGCCGGTTGAACTTGAAAAAGCACGTCACCTGCCACCTCTGGCGGCACAGTTGCGCCACCCACCTGCTAAAGAACAACGCCAACTTGCGCCACGTTCAGGAAATGCTCGGTCACAAATCGCTGGCGACCACCGAGCGGTATCTGCGCGTGTCCATTGCCGACTTGAAGGAGGCGCACCGCAAGTTCCATCCCAGGGAGCAGCAGCAGCGGCGCAAATCAGCCAGGGAGGACTCGCCGTGAACCCGGCCAGTCAGGTCACGCCTTCATTCATTGAATCAATGGAGGCTCATCTTTTTTCGATTAGGACAAGGGAGCCTAATCGGGTATGCTGGCCCGACGGTGAGAACGACGAAACAGCACAATCCGGGCAGGGGCAATCATCGGCCTCATTGCTGGACGTACGACAAAGCCAGCCGAAGGGTAAAGGCGGGCCAACTCCCTGATATAATGGCACTTGAAAAAAAACGACGGAGCGGCCTTTTTTGGGCCAATAATGACTATGATAGGTGGCATTCGCCTTTGATCGACGGCACGATAGAAGATGACCTTGAGACGGCGGCGCAGCCCGATTGCAACTATACTGACAGTTCCGGCAACCAGGCCATTCCGTGCCCGCGCGATTTGGAAGACTACGCCCGGCTATGGGTATCGGGAGTATCGAACACCTTGTCACAGTTACCGTCTGGCAGCACGGTCACGCTCAGTTGGGCTGGCATCGGTGCCTCCCCAACCATTGACCTTTTCCAGGCCGCTGACGCGAACGGCGGAATCGGCTATCTGACCAACTTGACAACGGCCAGTAATCAGATCAACAACACGCTTTGCAAGTATGTCGGAAGGCTCGCGCCTGGAGGAAGCATCCTGTTGAACACGCAGAGCTTCAGCAACAATTGGGCAGGCAATTATTACATCTGGTGCGGAGTCGCGTTCGGCAGTGACCAACTCAATCTCGCCATCTCGAACACTGCCGACGGCACGGTGCTGGCGCAATCCTCGCAATACATCCAGATCGTGGATATCAAGCAGATGTACGAACGCTGGACGGTGGGGGATAGCCCAACCGCTTTGCCAATGACGAACGCTCTTCCGGCCGAGGACAATTTTAGTCCGCGAGCGCCAACGACGGTGTTCTATTATCCGTACGACCCGGCTATCGACACCAACGACACCTATATTCTCTTTGTGCATGGCTACAACATGGAGCCGTGGGAAAAAGACCGCTATGCAGAGACAATGTACAAACGACTTTACTGGCAGGGGTACGAGGGACGATTTGGAGAGTTCCGCTGGCCTACCTATGAGAATTTCATAGATTATGATGTGAGTGAAAGGCAGGCCTGGAACTCCGGCATTGGATTGGAGCGCCTTTTGACGAGCCTCAACACCAAATATCCGGGCAATGTTTACGTCATGGCCCATAGCATGGGCAATATCGTAACCGGGGAGGCGTTGCGATTGGCTGGAACGAACAAAATCGTCAATGCATACGTGGCCTCCCAAGCAGCAGTCTCTGCACGGGCCTACAACAACACGATTCCAGCGGATATTACTAATGACTTTGCATCTGTTGCCACCCCTGACAGTGAAGGCCACTATTACACGAACGGCGCGCCCCCCTATTTCAGCGGCATTAGCGGCGCGTACAACTTTGTCGATTTTTACAATCATGAGGACTGGGCATTGGACAAATGGGTTATAGATCAGTCCACGAAGCCGGACTTCTTTTACTATTATACAACGCCTTCCTCGCAGTATCCTTATGGATATTATAGGAAGCCGCTATTCGGAAGTGGTATCCCACTGTTTTTTGGCACCAACACCTACGAGATGTTTTCAATGGCGGTTCAATCCTATTCCCAGGCCCTGGGCGCGGAGACAACTATTGCGAGTCCCTTCTCGGTCAATACGCCGGTCAACTTGGAGGCGGCGCCATATAATTTTTCGAGCACGCATCCTGGGCACAGTGAACAATTTCGGTTTGACAACATGACCACCTTCGTTTACTGGCAACATTTGCTTTCCAGCTTTGGCACTCAACCTTAGATCATTATGAACAACATCTATTCAAAGACCATCATCTTGGTATTGATCGCCTCTCTTACGGCAGTTGTGTCAAACGCTCAATTGCGCACGCCAGTGAATATTTTGCTCAACTTCTACGGCAAAGTTGTTGACCAAAGTGGGAAGCCTGTGGCCGGTGCAAAAGTTAACCTTGAGGCTCAAGCGAATTATTTCGACGAAAACCGCTCCGAGCAAAAGCCGTACTCGGTTGAAACAGACCAAAATGGCGACTTTAACCTGATCGGCGCTTATGGAGCAATCATCACTGTGTCCTCAATCGAAAAGGATGGCTTTGAATTATCGAAGAAGACCGGGCGTCATTACTCCTACACAGTGCCTGCGGACTTCCACCCCGACCCGGAAAAGCCCGTGGTTTTTCGGATGTGGAAATACGCGGGCAAGCAATCACTGGTTGGTTCAGCTTGGCATGGCAAAATAGGGTGTGATGGCACGCCGATTGATTTTGACTTGTATCGTGGTTCACGGAGTGCCGAAGGGAACTTGCAAATAAGCTGCACAAGAACGCCATTGAATTTTGAGCTAACGTCTGAACGGCCATTCGCCTACAAATGTGAAATCTCCATTCGTGACGGCGGCATTCAACCGACAGGCGATGAATTTACATACCAGGCTTCTGACAATGGCTATTCGCCAGATGTGACAATAGAACGAAAGCGTGATGATCCGAAGTGGGGCGGAGGATTAAAGCAGGAGTTTTACATCAAAACAGCCAAAGGAGAATATGGCTGGTTATCAGTGGAATGGGACGCTGGACATCGCCCAGGGCCAACGCCGCTAAAATGGGAATGCTTCATTAACCCGTCCGGTTCTCGCAATTTAGAGCGATAAAAAATGCGGAGCTTCTGCTTGGATTGGTATGTCAAAAGCCTCGGTTGTGAACTTTGGAACTTTTTGCCTGTTGGGGGCCATTTCGTGGACAGGTATCGCCATAGTATTTACAGTGATGTCGGCTCTTGGCGATGGAGCAGGCAGTATTAGTCGCGGTGATGCGGTTATGCTGTTTGCGCCATCTTTGTATTTGCTCCTGCTGTTCATTGCGTCGTTCCGGTTTATTACGTGGCGACCCGCTATCTCCATCCTGGTCATTGCTGATGCGGCGCTCCTGATTTTCGTTGTTGGCTGCACCCGTTTGGGCAAAATGGCGGATGGAGCAACCGGCGAAATTGTGGCGATAGCCGTGGCTTGCGCTTTCGTAGCCGTTGGCGTCGCAGGCCATCGGCTGCTATGGGATGACAAAAAGCGCCGAACCAAAACCAGCCCTTTTTGAACCGATCCATGTCGCCAAGACCTGCCGAGGTTTGCTTCCCCCGCAAGCGGACTCTGCCGCCAAACCCGGCAAGACTTGGCTCCCCCGGTGGCGGTCTTCCGATCAGCTTGCCGATCGTTTGCCACCGTGATTGTGCGGGTTTTGATTCAAACCCCTGGCACTTTCCTTCAGAAGGTCCTCTCCATCAACGCCTTCCAACCTTCCCAACCAATCATTTTTGCGATTTGTGCGCATTTTTGCCCCCACTTCAAAAAAACCTTCAAAAAAGCCCTTGACTGTCCCATTATTATGTGGGACACTGCCCCATGTTGTGTCGGTTTGCTCTTTGACATATCGGCAAAGCCTGGGCCGTTAAGCCCTCGCCACTCACTGATTCAGGCTCTGCCAGTTAAACGGGGCGTTAACGTTAAAGTCAAACCCTGGTCAAGACCCGCCGCACCGTCCTGTCGCGCCAAAGCCCGGGCGACGGCGGAAGCTTCAGCGAAGGCGGGTCGTATCCTGTTCATAATCGTAATCTTAATCTTAATCGTCCCCCTCCCTGCCTTCTCCAAGTCAAGGTCAGTCAAGATATCGCTTAAGGCGCTGCAACCTCCTCATATTCATAACCTTAGCTCCTTTGCCACCCCCTTGGCGTCAAGAAGAAGTCAAGGTGAGTCAAGCCAAGTCAAGGTTGTCGGTCAAGAAGTCAAGTCAAGGCGGGCTTGCCACGCCAAACTCGTGGCGACGGCGGAAGCCTCACCGAAGGCGGGTCAAGTTATGTCCTTCTCTCCATGCTCCGCGGCCTCTGCGCGAGGTCTGGGATAAGGGGGAAATTGCTCCCTCCGCGCCTTACGTGAGCGTCATTTTGACCCACCCTCAAATCCAAAAATCCTCAAAAATGCCAGCAATTGCTGCTATTTGCGACCGATTGCCGCCCATTGCCGCCCGAAGACGCAACGGGATTGTCAAATGGCAAACTGTCACCCAGTCGCCTCGTCAAACCCGATCGCCCCGCACCACGAACTAATGTGAATTCTTCTGGCGGCCAGCGGCGTCCCGGCGGCGGACTTCTGCCACAGCCACGCCGCGACTGCCGAGTTCCGCCCCTTCACCAACACCGCCGCTTCCTTCTCCAACAGGTCCGGAAGCGCCGCCACGGACGGGTCCAGCGGAATTTCACGCGCTTCTTCGCCGCCGCTGCCCGCTGTTGCCGTCTCGGAGTCCAACTCCTCGCCAGGTTCCGGCTCGGGCGCGGGCGGACTGAGAACACTCACGAGGAAGAGGAATGTTTTCTCCGGCGCCCAATTCAAGCCGCTGCGAACGTCTTCCGGCAATCCCCGTTGCAGCGCTTCGAGGTCGGCGCTGGCCCGGATCGTGCGCATAATATTGTTGACATCCACCCAATAACCTTGCTCGAAATCGTCCGCGGGCGTCCCCTCCAGAATCGCGTTGGCCTCCTGGCAGACGCGCGGCCAGTCAATCTCCACGCCGCCCTCCTCGGCCAGCAGTTGCCCGGCAATCTGCGCGCCGACAACCTTCTTGATCTGCACCTCAATGGCGGGGTTGGCCGTCGCGGGCCCTTTCAACCATGCTTCAAACCGGCTCTGGGCCTCCTCCGGATTGCTCGCGCCGACAATTTGACTCATGCAGGAATCCCAAGTCCCGGCCCGGCCAATGGTCTGCCCCTGTTTGGCGTATTGATCGCGGGCCTCGGACAGCGTGACCCCCGCGGTAAAGAGATAGGCGTTCATCGTTCGGCTCAGAATCACGCTCCCGCGGCTTTCAGGCAAGCTCGGAATTGCCGGCAGGCCTCCGCGATATCCGGCGCGTTGAGGATCGCCGAAACGGCGCACACGCCGCGCGCTCCCGCCGCCACCACTTGGCCGAGGTTTGTCAAATCGATTCCTCCGATGGCAAACCAGGGGATGTTCACGTTCGCCGCCGCCCACCTGACGTAATCCAGCGTGACCGGGCGCGCGCCCGGCTTTGTCGCGGTCGCATACACCGGGCCGATGCCGATGTAAGCCGCTCCCGCCGCCAGCGCCCGCAGGGCTTCCTCCGGCGTGTGGCTGCTCAAGCCGACCCGTGGCCCGCCGCGTTGGCCGGGCAATTGGGAAATCCGGGTCAAACCGGCCTCAAAGAAATCTTCCTGTCCCAGGTGGCACAACTCGGCCCCCGCTTCCCGCGCCACCTCGTAATGATCATTGATCACCAATCCGACTCCGGCCTCTTTGACGATGGGCAATATCTGTTCGGCCATCCGCCGGATTTGGTCGGGAGCGCAGTTCTTGGCTCGCAGTTGAATCAGATCGGACCCCCCGGCGCAGAGTTGGCGGGCGATGCCGGCCGGATCCCGTCCGCGCAGATAGGCGGTGTCGATAAAGGTATAAAGCCGGCAGCGGGCAAGCGCTTTCATTCTCCGCGGGGCCGATGGCTAGGCGTGCTCCTCGATCAATTCGCGCCGGGCGCTGCCCAGCAGTTGGTCAACGAAACTGGTCGAATAGACCCCGCGCCGAAAATTCGGATCCTGCAAGACGGCCTGCTGGAAGGCGATCGTTGTTTTGACGCCGGTGATCATGTACTCGGAGAGCGATCGGCTCATTTTATCCATCGCCTCTCGCCGGTCTTTTCCGACGGTGATCAGTTTGGCGATCATCGAGTCGTAGTTCGGCGGCGTCGTGTAGCCCGCATACGCATGGCTGTCCACACGCGTGCCCCGTCCGCCCGGCGCGTAATACATCTCGATCCGGCCCGGACAGGGGCGGAAGTCGTCGAATGCGTCTTCGGCGTTGATGCGGCACTCGATGGCGTGGCCGCGGAGGTGAACGTCGCTTTGGGAAATGCGCAGCGGTTCGCCCATCGCTATGGCAATCTGGTGTTTGACCAGGTCCAAGCCGGTGACTTCCTCGGTGATCGGGTGCTCAACCTGGATGCGCTTGTTGACTTCGAGAAAATAGAAATGGCCCTGTTCATCGACCAAGAATTCGACCGTTCCAGCATTGGTATAGTGGGCGGCTTCGGCGACACGCACGGCCGCTTTGCCCATTCTTTTGCGCAACCCCTTGAACTTCCCTTCGATCAACGGCGAGGGCGTTTCCTCCACCAGTTTCTGATTGCGCCGCTGCACCGAACAATCGCGCTCGCCCAAATGAATGATTGTGCCCCGGTTGTCGGCCAGGATTTGAAACTCGATGTGGTGGCAGTTTTCGATGAATTTCTCGATGTACACCCCGGAATTGCCAAAGGCCTTCTCCGCCTCGCTCCGGGCGGTGTGATACCCCTTGACCAGCGATACGTCGTTGTGGGCCGCCCGCATGCCCCGTCCCCCTCCGCCGGCAATCGCCTTGATCATCACCGGGTAGCCAATGCGCTTGGAAACCGCCAGGGCGTCCTGCTCATTATCGACCGGCCCGTCGGACCCGAATGGCGCGGGCACGCCGGCTTTTCTCGCCAATATTCGGCTGGACGCCTTGTCCTCCAGCGCGTTCATCGCCCGCGAACTGGGGCCGATGAACCGGATGTTGCAGCTCTCGCACACGTCGGCAAAGTGCGCGTTCTCCGATAGAAAGCCGTAGCCGGGGTGAATGGCATCGACATCGGTTATTTCCGCCGCGCTGACGATCCGGTCGATCCGCAGATAGCTGTCGCTGCTGGGCGCCGTGCCGATGCAGATGGCTTCGTCTGCCATTTGCACATGCATCGAATTGGCATCGACTTCCGAATACACGGCCACCGTCCGGATGTTCATTTCCTTGCACGCCCGGATGATGCGGACGGCGATCTCGCCGCGATTGGCAACCAGGATTTTCTCAAACATGCTGGTGAATTGTCCCCCCCGGTCGCTCAGGTCGGTCGGATTCGGAACAAGGGCTGGCCAAACTCAACGGGCTTGGCGTTTTCGACAAGAATATGAGTCACCACGCCTCTGACCTCGGCCTTGATTTCATTCATTACTTTCATGGCCTCGATCAGGCAGACGACTGTCTCGGGACTCACTTCCGTCCCGATTTCCACGTAGTCGGCGGACTCCGGGGACGGTGCCCGGTAAAACGTGCCGATCATCGGGGATTTGATCTCCAACAGTGCGGGACCGGTGGGTGCGAGGTTCGCCGGGGGTGGGGGTGCGGGCAATCCCGGCGCAGTTGCCGGCGCGGCGGGTATCGCATACGGCGCCGTCGCCGACTCTTCCACCGGCGCTGCGTTCCCGGTAACGCCTCGCTTCAGTTTGATCTTGAAGTCCTGCCGTTCCAACTCGAATTCCGACAGGGAGTTTTTCCGCATCAGGTCGATGATGGCCTTAATGTCTTTCAGGTCCACAGGACCTCCGATGCGGCATTGCGGGCATTTGCGTCGCGGTTGTTCAACATGCTCATTGACACAAAAAAGCAGTAGTCGAATTGACCCTGCTTTTTGATCTTTCTTTTTATATCAAACCACAGCTTATCCAGTCAAAAGCAGGGTGTCAAGCCCTATGTGGTTTGATGGATCTGGAAAATCAGAGAAAAGACCCATTTCCGCGGGAAAAGAACACGCATCGAGTTTACTTTAACGTTAACGTATGAAGCTTAACAGCCATCCCATCATAAAAAACATCGGCCACGCCAGTGCCGGGATATAAAGATGGAACTCGACCATGCTGTGCAGGCATAATCCAAACACCCCAAGCCAAGTGCCAAAATACAACCAATTGATCGGGATTCTGGCCGGCCTATATCGATAAAGCCTCACAAGAACCACACAGATCATCCCAGTGTAGATTATTAGCCCAAGCACCCCAGAATCACAGGCCTGTTCCAAATAATCATTGTGGCAAAGCCGTGTCATCTCATCGTCCGGTCGCTTGTACTGTTGGTAAGGAATGGAGAAGGTCCCCGGCCCAGTGCCCATCCAAGGATGAGATTCGATAATGAGCATCGCCGCACGCCAATAGGCAAAGCGGGCACCGACGCTGTTGTGCTGTTTCTGAAAGAAGGTGGCGTTCTTGATGGCGAACCCCGCCACGCCGACAATCAGCACCGCGGAAATCAGCCCCCGCTTCCATCTCAGCGGCAGGGCCGAATGGCCCAAAGCAACCAGTCCCACCGTCAAGGCCACCAGCCAGCCCGCCCTGGAGCCGGACCAGTATAAGCATGCCAGACCCGTCCCACCCAGTATCAAAACAAACACCACCCGCACGGGTTTGCGGACTTTCGGCGTCAAGCGCCACAGATACACCAGCGTCACTGGCAGCAGGAGCACAAGCCCCCCCGCCAGCGCGTTGGCATAAACAAAGGTGGAAAAAATGCGATTACTGGCAATCCGTTTCAGGTACTCCGGATCCTTGAGCATCTCCGGGGGCACGCCGGCGAGTTGCGGCGCCGATTGGAGCATCTTGCGCGTGGCTTCCAGCCCCCCGAAATGCTGTTCAAACCCCGCGTGAATGACCCAGCACAAGGCCAGCGCGATGCCCGTCAACAGCGGCCATGGTTTCACCACTGATTTCATGGCGAAGTACCCAAGGAAAAACAGGGTGACGCAGATGGTAAAGTGCCGCAGCGTCATTATCGTCAACGTGGAACTGATCGTCTGCGCGCCGGCAACAAACTCCCACCCCAGCCAAGCCGCCGGCAGGGCCAGCACCCAATGGAATTTCATCCCTTTCCATGTCGTGGCCCACAACCCGGCCGCCAGAAGCGGAACAAACAGCCAGATTCCCCACCGCGCGGGCCAGGACTCGTAAACCGCCGCGCTTAAACCCGCCGGCGGTTGCGCGGCCCGATCCAGTATCACCGGGTTGCCGAACTTGATGATGCTGACGAAAAAAAACAGGCCCGCGCAGGCGGCGAAGACCAGGGAAGCGACAGGTTGGGCTGGGGGGCGGACTGGGGCCATGTTGTAAGCCCTCACAAGTTGAGTTTGAGCAAACCCACTTCCAACGCCAGCGCCTCCTGCACATTGGTATGGAGCTGCCGTTGCAACCGGTCCATCGCCACCAGGTTGGCCAGCGCGTCCGCCCGGGTAATCCGCTCCGCCACCTTCCGCGCCGCCGGCTCCAGGCTCGGAAAACTCAGCATGTCCCTACCCAAAGCCAAGGATTGCAACCACACGTCCCGCAGCCACCATTGCAGCACGCCGATCAAATCCGTTCGCTGCCGCCGGTATTCGGCTTCGATGGCCGCCGACAGTTCGTCTTCAAGTTTCTCCCTCATTCTCCCGTCCACGTCTTCATATCGTTCCAGCGGCGAACGAGCCGAGAGGGTCTGGGTGATTTCCGCCTTCTGTTCGCCCAGCTTTTTGAGGATCAATCCCAGCAGCCGATAACGCCCGAGCAATCCCCCGGTCTCCTCCGCCGCCATTGCGCAGAAAGAGGACAGCCACTGCGTTTGAGCCGTGTCGAAATGATGCCCCTCGCCGGCAAAAGTCAGCAGCAGGCACCGGGAATAAATGGTTTCCAGAATGCGTTGCGGCTCGGTGGTCAGTAGGATCAAAACCGATTTGGCGGGCGGCTCCTCCAGCGTCTTCAAAAAGGCGTTGGCCGCCGGCGCGTTCAAACGGTCCGCCCCGGCGATGATGCCCACCTTGTATTCGGCCACTGTCGGCTTCAAATTGACCGTCTGCATCAAATCGCGCATTTGATCAATGGTGATGACACGCAATTTGGACTCCGGCCGAATCCAGAGCACATCGGGATGATTGGCGGCATCGATCCGCCGGCAACTGTCGCAGGCGTCGCAGCAATCCAGCCCCAGGCCGTTGGGGGCGCGCCGCGGCGGGGCCAGACAATTGAGTGTTTTGGCCAGCGTCCGCGCCATGCCGGCAAGCTCCTCCAGATCGTTGCCGGTGAACAAGTAAGCGTGCCCGAGCCGATCGCGCTCCAAGCTGCGTTGGAGCAACTGAGCGGCCTTCTTTTGCTCTGGAAAATCCGAAAACATAACGCCCCTCAGACTTGGATCGTCATAGTCTTTGAGCCAGTGTAGGGCCGGAGCGGACGGATGGTAAACGGAAAAGTGCGCGCGCAGCCAACTCTTTAAGCGGTGAGTTTGCCTTTTTGCTGTTTTTCCCGCGAGCGATGCGCCAAGGTAGGATTTCGATTTATGCGGTTGATAGGACATTTGAAAAACGAGGATGCCGCCCGGACATTTGCCGATTACCTGGCATCGCTGGACGTACGCAGCCTCGTTGAAGCGGACGCCGAGGGATACGCGGTCTGGGTCTATTCGGAGGACCAAATCGAAGCCAGCCACCAGGCCCTGGCGGCCTTCCTGAAGAACCCGAACGACGCGAAGTTCCACGACGCCACGCGGAACGCCGCCGCGTTGGAACAGCGCCGCCGCCGGGAGGAAGCGGCGGCCGCAGCCCGCATTCACACGCGGGAGAGAATTTTCACGCAATCGGGCCGGGCGCCGCTGACAATTGTGCTCATTGGCGTATGCGTGATGCTGGCGCTGGTGGGGGGGCTTCCGCCCGCCGCGCCGGTGCTGCGCTGGCTGCTGATTAGCAATTGGCCGATTGGATTCCTGCCCGAGGTGCGGGCCGGGCAACTGTGGCGATTGGTGACACCGATCTTCATTCATTTCAGCCTGATGCATATCTTCTTCAACGCGTGGATGCTCTACGATCTGGGGCGGCTGGTTGAAACGCGGCAAGGGACCAAACGCCTGGCCCTGCTGGTGCTGGTCCTGGGGGTGGGGTCGAATTTGGGACAATACATCATAGCCGGACCGGGCTTCGGGGGCATGTCCGGGGTTCTTTACGGATTGATTGGCTATGCGTGGTTGCGTGGTCACTGCGACCCTTCTTCGGGGCTGGAGTTGGCGCCGATGACCTTGGGGGTGATGCTGGTTTGGTTTTTCCTCTGTCTTTTCCAGGTCATCCCCAACGTGGCCAACGGCACGCACGCGGTGGGATTGGTGATGGGCATGATCTGGGGCGCCGCCCCGATGGCAACCAAACTTTTCCGTCCTTGACGATCCGCGACGTTCCGTTTGGACAGACGCTGTGCTTTCAGAATGTCCAGCGGTGGGAGGGCGAAAGGCGGGTGGTTGTCGTTCATAAAAACGCGAGAAAATAAAAAATAGTGTTAATAGTTGAGAAGTTTTGCTAATGGTGGTGCCGTCCGATTGCATTGCAAGTGGCTTTGGCGCAATGGGTTGGGGGTTGTGGAGCGGGTGGCAATCCGTTGGAAACAGAGTTGAAAAAGACGAGAATAGAGCGAATTGTTGAAAGGTTGCGCTCATGGCGATGGCGGTGGATTTGTGGAAGGGACGAGAAAGGACGGAAGGGACGAAAAAAAGGGGGGCGGCTGCGCGCCGGGGCAACAACCAAAAGCCCCCCTTCCCTACGAATCGCGCAGAGAACGCAGCGCGGCAAACCGCAATCAAAAGATTTTACGGGAGGAAACGAAGCAAACGAAGACTGGGGAAAACTTTGCCAAAAATGCAGAGTTCTTGGAAATTGCATTGCGGAGAAGGCAATCATCTTTCTTTTTCCCGCTGCGAAGTCGGCGCCCCTGTGCGGGAGAATCCATTTTGCGATGACAATGGGGCCTGCCGCGGCGCGACGAGCGCGGCGGCAGTTGCGGCCCGGCGGACGGCGCCGGGCGATGGACCCGCCTTCACCAAGGCTTCCGCCTTCGCTAAAGCTATGGCGGACAAGCCGGCGGGCAAGCATAGTTGTCCTCACGCGCCCGAATTGATCACATTTCCACGAGGGGGAAAAACCGACTGGGGGAAAAAGTGCGGAATTTTTGAAGATTTTTTTTGAGCCACAGATGGACACAGATTGACACTGATCAAATGACGGGGCGTGACGAATGGCTGGGGGCTGGGTTCGGTTGCAAAAAAGGCAGGGGAATGTCCGTCAGGGGAATGAATCTGGGACCCTTTGGCGCTTTTAACACCGTGGCGCAACCGCCGGAACGAGCGTTGCACTACTTGCCTAAAGCGGAACCGCGATTGTGTCGATATTGATATGGCGTCACGGCGCGCGACTGGAATGACTTTTTGCTCGAGGACTGCGCAGTTGCGCAGATTGTGTCGGTTCTTCCGGCGTGTGACTGCAAAAGGACGTTTTCCGGTCGCTAATATGGTTTGTCTTTCAATCCAGAGACGGGTTGAAATGGACCGTCCGACAAATGCGCTCGTTTGGTTTTGATCGACAAGAAGAACAGTATCGAAGACACCGTCAATGAAACATGGTGGCGAAAAAACCATGGGTGCATGGCTCGGACTTTACGTGTGTGGTGTGCTGGTATGGCTGTCGCTGCTCCCGGCCGCGTTGGCGCTGGATCCAGGCAAATCCGTGTTTCAATCCCATTGCCAGAGTTGGACGCGGCAAAGTGGTTTGGCCAGCGGCGGCATTAATGCCATTACCCAAACAAGAGACGGATTTATTTGGTTCGGCACCCAGAAGCAACTTGTTCGTTTCGACGGCATGGAATTCAAATTCATGCCGCTGCCGCAGAACCCATTATTTCGACGAAATGGGATTTCCTCCTTGTTTGCCGCACCCGATGGGGGCTTGTGGTTCGGAATTCCCGGAGGCGCGTTCGGTGTGTATCGACCTGACAATGGATTCGCCGTCCTGACCAATCAACCGTGGGTTAACTCGCGGATGAGAGTCAGCGCCGTGGTGGCGTCAAGCGATGGATCAATTTGGATTGGCTCGGGCGAATCTGTATTCCGATGGACGAG
Organism: Verrucomicrobiota bacterium; assembly: GCA_049517295.1. Taxonomy (GTDB): domain Bacteria; phylum Verrucomicrobiota; class Verrucomicrobiia; order Limisphaerales; family Palsa-1400; genus JBEKSF01. Next base: position 40,252 of record JBEKSF010000008.1, on the reverse strand, counting down.
TAAATCGAACGCGGTTGAGACATTTGATTTTGCTAAAGTGGATTGCGGTTGTTTGTACGAGGATTCAAATGGACGCATCTGGGTAAGCATGCTTGGCCAAGGCGTTTTTTATTACGAGCGTGGGCGGATGGTTCGGTTTCCGGACCCTGAGCTCACGAATGCGTTCGTATTTGGAATCGTCGAGGATCGCGACGGTCACTTTTGGTTGGGCACATCCGCAGGTCCGCGCGTTTATGATGAGCACTTTAAGCGGCTGCAGGGGCCGGCGGTGACGTTGAAAATCCCATGTTTGCTGGCGGACCGTGAGGGATCTGTTTGGTTTGGCACCGACGGAAATGGGCTCTTTTGCTGCCGACCCAACGGGGTGACCAATTATCGGAAAGCCAATGGCCTCGTCGAAGACCATGTCTCCGCATTGTTTGAAGATCGAGATGGTAATATTTGGGTCGGCACGCGGGGTGGCGTGAATCTTCTCTCAGACATTCGATTTCCGCTTTATTCGCCAAGTGGCGACCAGCAAAGCGTCGCTTTTCACAGCGTTTGTGCTTCCGCGCACGGTGGCTTTTGGGCGGGAACGGATTCAGGTTTGTTTCGGTTTGCCGACGGACACTTCACTTGCTACTCGACCAATACGGGGGTGGAGGCGCTGTGGCTGAAGCAGGTTTTTGAAGCAAGCGATGGCGATATTTATCTAGCCAACGGTAACCAGGATGTCGAGATCGTCCACGACGGAAAGGTCGTGGCTCGACACAAGTGCCCGACCTGGCAGACGGGATTTGCTGAAGACAGGCATGGGGTGGTTATCGGTTGCGGCGGGGAGATATTCCGGATCAACCACGACGGGTTGGTCCCATATGCTTTTACAAATCCACGTCCTGAATTTGAGTGGATTCGCAGCCTCAATACGGCTCGCGACGGCAGCATTTTGGTGGCTAGCGTGAACGGCATCTATCGGGTGAGAGGCTCAACGGTTGAAAGGCTTGCCGACAAGGATTTACACACACAGGAAGCGCTTTGGGTTTGCGATGATTCCGCTGGCGTCATCTGGGCCGGTTTGTCCGACGGGCTCGCCCGGATCGCGGGAGAGGACGTGGATACGTGGACCCAGGAGAACGGCCTTTTCGACAACCACATCCGCGCAATAATCCCCGATGACAAGGGCTGGTTATGGTTCCATTCAGATGGTGGAATATTTCGCGCGCGTCGGGACGAATTTGTCGTTAGCGGTCACAAAGCCACCCACATTACGTGTGAGCCATTTGACGGCGCGGATTCCGTGGAGACCGTTGAAACAGCAGATGTCGAGTACGGCGCCTGCAAAGCACGCGACGGTCGAATATGGATTCCCAGTCCTCAAGGGATGATTCTCATTGATCCGGATAGCGTGGTAACCAACCCGCCTTTGCCATCCGCTCACATTGAGAAAGTGCGTGTGAATGGGAAGGATTGGTCGTCGGAACACGGCATTTCCGTTACGACGGGCAAAGGAGAACTGGAGGTGCAATATACCGCTGCCTCGTTCGTTGCACCACGGCGGCAGCAGTTTCATTACAAACTTAGCGACGGTGATGCGACTTGGGAATCCGTGGGTCCCAGCCATTCCGCCTTATTCGCGAACCTCAAGCCAGGCAAGTACAAGTTTGTGGTTCAAGCCTGCAGCGCCAGCGGCACGATCACAGGGGCGCCCGACAGTATCGAAATCGAACTGCTGCCTCTGTTTTACCAGACCCGATGGTTTTATTTTGTGTGTGCCGCCTTTGTCTTGGCAGTGCTGATCGTCGCTTATTACTGGCGCATTCGCGCTTTGAAACATAGACGGGATTGGCTTGAAGTTGAAGTCCGCAAACATACCACCGAGCTGAGAGACAAAACAGTCCTTTTGGAACGAGAAATTGCAGACCGCAAGCAAATGCAACTCGAAGTCGATCGAGTGCATCGCAAATTGCTAGAGACGTCGCGGCTTGCCGGGATGGCCGAAGTGGCAACGGGCATTTTGCATAACATCGGAAATGTACTCAACAGCGTGAATGTTTCGACCTCATTGCTGGCCGAGCATGTTAGGGCGTCAAAAATTGCTGGCGTGCGGTGCGTCGCTGAACTGTTGAGGCCGCACCAAACGCATTTACGATCCGTTTTCAATTCAGACGGCAAAGCACAACAACTGGTGCAATACCTGGATGCCTTAGCCAATGAGCTCGAAACCGAACAAAAGACTGCCCTCAAGGAGTTGAAAGAGCTAGCCGAGCACGTTGACCACATAAAGGGAATTGTCGCCGTGCAACAAAGCTACGCAACAGTGTCCGGAGTCACGACGATTGAGAACCTCGTTGACCTCGTTGAAGATTCGCTTCGCATGAATCAATCGGCTTTGAAACGGCACGGCGTTGCTCTCGTCCGCGACTATGCAGAATCGATACCGAAAATCACAGTAGACCGGCACAAGGTGGTGCAGATCCTGGTCAATCTGCTTCGCAACGCGAAGCAGGCGTGTGACGAGTCAGGCCGCCATGACAAACAGATCGCAGTCCGGGTTACCCATGCGAACGACCAGGTCCGTATCGCTTTAACTGATAACGGTATCGGAATCTCGCCGGAAAACCTCACCCGGATTTTCAATCATGGTTTCACCACGCGCAAAGATGGGCACGGATTTGGTCTCCATAGTGGTGCCCTGGCTGCAAAAGAAATGGGTGGGGCGTTGGTTGTCCAAAGCAACGGTATTGGCCAAGGCGCAACCTTTGTGCTCGAGCTGCCGGTCTAAAATCCGGTCCAGTTCACTTGAGTCCAAGATGTTTCGTCATCATTATAGGGCTGACCACATGGCAGCTTTGGATTCAACTCCTTCAGAGTTGAGGCTGTTTTGGTTTTCCCACCCAGGGTAGCTCGTTTCTCGCAACCCTGGTCTGAGTGATGGCAATCCTTTCAGAATTGGCCTTGGAATTTGGCAAGGGGAAGGTCAGTTCAGCCGGGCTGAGGGCCGCAAGGATGTCGCCACTAGCGGGGCAGTGAGTGGCATGCGCGCAAGGTATTGTTAATCAACGTTTTGTGTCTTAAGTAAGCGCCATTCAGGAGTGACACCCGCACTGACACCCGCACGCGACAGCACTACCGAAAAGGGTTGACTTTATCACTCGTTCCGGCGATGAATAATGAATACTAAAGTATCGTTGCATTGTGTGGCTGGCCGTATTGATGACGGCCGCGTTGCGCGCTTGGGCCGGCGACAGCGGCCTGAACGTCATCGTCGTTGTCAACCAGAATAGCAGCAATTCCGTCCAACTTGGCAACGATTATTGCGAATGGCGCGGGGTGCCGCCGCAGAATGTCTTTCGCATGACCGGCTGGACGGGAGGGGCGATCAGTTGGTTGGAGGGCGATTTTGAAAGCGATCTGCTGAATCCGCTTTTGGCGATGATTTCCAGCCGCGGGCTGACCAACCAGGCCGAAATTGTGCTGCTCTCGATGGACATTCCCTACCGGGTGGTCTCCGGCGACAGCCTGAACGGCACGACTTCGGCGCTCTTTTACGGTTTCAAAACCAATACGGCGCCGCCGCCTATCCCGCCGGGCCTGCCTGACACCTGTTCGCTGCCCGATGAATCGACAAACAGCTACGCCTACAGCGAATTGCCCTTCGCGCTGGCGCAACCGGAAACGGCCAGCACGAACGCGTTCCTGGCGGTGATGCTGACGGACACAAACCTGGCGCAGGCTCAATCGACGCTGGCGCGGGGCGCGGCCAGTGACGGTTCCATACCGGCGCAGACGGTTTATTTGGAGAAAACCTCGGACAGCACGCGCAACGTGCGGTTCATGTTGTTTGACAACGCGATTCAAGAGTGCCGCGCGCGGGGAGACAACATGGTGACGCGAACCAACTCGGATTCAACCGCGTTTACCGGGGCGCTAGGGCTGGATACGGGCCTGGCCAATTTGTCGCTGCCGACCAACGCGTTCGTCCCCGGCGCGGTGGCGGACAGTCTGACGTCCTATGGCGGGGCGATTTTTGAGAGCTCGTCGGGGCAGACGCCGCTGCTGGCTTTTCTGGAGGCGGGCGCCAGCGGTAGTTACGGGACGGTTTACGAGCCGTGCGCCTACACGTATAAGTTTCCGAACCCAATGGTGTATTTCTACCAGAACCGCGGCTTTTGCCTGGCGGAGGCCTACTACCAAAGTCTGCGCAACCCGTTCGAGGGCTTGATAGTTGGGGAACCGTTATCGGCGCCCTTTGCCCGGCCCGGTGTGGGCGAATGGAATTTCCCGGCCGAAGGCAGCGTGCTCAGTGGCACGGCGACTTTTGATCTCTCGTTCTTCGCCGCTGACACCAACCTTCCGCTGTCGCAGGTGGACTTATTTGTGGACGGGGGCTTCGTGGAGACAGTGACAAACCTGCCGCCCAGCGGCGGCAACGTTCTCTCCGTGACGATCGGCGGCGTCACGGCCACTTACACGGTGGCTGGCGGCGATTCGCTGGGTTCCGCCGCCATCGGTCTGGCGTCCGCGTTGACGGCGCAAGAGAACGCGACCGGGGTGCATGCGGACGCGGTGGGCGACCGTTTGGTGCTGCGGTCACAGAACGTGGCCACGCCGGGCAGCCAGATTTCGGTGCAGGCCGGCGCGACAATTGGCTCGGCGTCGGCTCTGACGTCCTTTGCCACGGCGGCGCAGCCGACCTTTCTGGATAGCACCGCCTGCGGTTACCATCTAGTGCAAGTGAGCAACAACTATCCGGGCGTGGGCGACTGGCTGCAAATGACAATCATTGAAACCAACGGCGCGCAAATCACGGTCGCCGCCACCAACACCGAACCTGGCGTGGACGTGACTTCGCTCCTCCAGACCCTAATGTATCAAATCAACTATGCCAATCCCGCCCTGCAAACCGCCGAGGGCGCGAACGCTTCCGACTTGGTGCTTGACCCCACCAATGGGGTCTATGAATTCCTGGTCAACGCGGCATCTCCGGGCTGGCCGGCCGCGCAAATCCAGACCATTCTCACTGGCTCAACCGACCTGGAGGCAACGCTCGGCACTAATGCGCTCGACGACAACGTTAATGACCTGCAGCCGCGCGCCCACGTCTATCTGAGTTCCGGGGCCGCGTCGCTGCCGGTGCAATTTACGATGGACACGACGCGGTTCGCCGACGGATTCCACGACCTGACGGTGGTGGCCTACGAGGGCACCAGCGTTCGCACACAGACCCGGCTGGAGCAGAGGGTGCAATTCCGCAACACGGCGCTCTCCGCGACCTTTGCCGCGCTTGCGGCCGACACCAACGGAGATGTCTCCTTTAGCATCGCAGCCAACGCCACCAATATCGCGCGGATCGAGTTGTTCAGCACGGGCGGGTCGGTTGCGGTGGCGACCAACCAGGCGGCGGCGGAAATTGCAGCGCCAGCGGCGATCTTGGGCGTGGGCCTGCATCCCTTCCATGCTGTCGTGACTGACGCCAACGGCCATCAGTATCAGACGCCAACGGTGTGGGAACAAGTGCCGGCGTTGCAACTCAGCGTCATCGGGCCGCCGCAGGCGCTGAGTTGGCCGGCGATTGCGGGACGGCAGTACAGCGTTTTGGCCGCAACCAACTTCGGCGGCGTGTTTCAAAGCGTCGGCGCGGTTCTCGCCACTAACGCGCAGGCGCAATGGACGATTACCGCTCCGTCGGCTGGCGCGGTCTTTTACCAGGTGTCCGTGGCGCGCTAGAGCGACGACGTCGTTTCGGATTCAATTGTTTTTAGCGGTTCGCGCGATTAAACGATTAAAGTCGGCGATGACTTGGGCGATGGCGCGGGTGTGGTCCGGGGTGCTGCCACAACAGGAACCGATGATGTTCGCGCCGGCCGCCAATGCCGCCGGCACGCCCTCCGCCATGTCGGCGGACGTCTGCTTATAGACGGCCCGGCCATCTTCCATCACCGGCTGGCCGGCGTTGGGCTGCACCATGACCGGCAATTGGCAATGCTTGCGATAAATGGCCGCGACCCTCGCCGCCCCGGGCATGTCCATGCCGGTGCCGCAATTCAACGCGACGATGTGCCCGCCTGCTTTCTCGACGAATTTGGCCGCCTTCTCGGGGGAGACGCCCATCATTGTCGTGAAAGACGATTTGTCGGCTGAAAGATCGTAAGCGAGCGAGGCGATGACGCAGGGCGCGCCAGCTTTGAGGGCGGCCTCGATGCCCAGACCCAGTTCGTCGAGGGAGGTTTGGGTTTCGAGGATGATGGCGTCCACGTCGGCGGCGACGAGGGCGGAGGCCTGTTCCTCAAGGGCGGTCCGGGCGTCGGATTGGGAAAGGTCGCCATACGGCTCCAGGATCGCGCCCAGCGGGCCGATGTCGCCAAGGACAAATCCCTGACGGCCGTCAAAGGCCTGGCGGGCGATGCGCACGGCGGCCTGATTGATTTCCCGCGCGTCTTTGGCCGCGCCGTGGCGGGCCAGGGCGATGTGGCTGCCGCCAAAAGAGTTGGTGATGAGGCAGTCCGCGCCGGCTTCGACGTAACGGCGTTGGATGGCCAGGACGCGGTCGGGGTGGGTCAGGTTCCAGAGTTCGCCGCAGGAGCCGGTGGACAGGCCGGCGAGCATGAGTTGGGTGCCCATGGCGCCGTCGCAGACCAGGCGGCGCTGGCGGAGGGTGTCTTGAAGCGCATTCATAGTGAGTGCCTAATATGGATTGGACTTGGTTCCCGGTGAGCCAGCGGGGCCCGCGCGCTTTCCCAGGCGATCATGAGGCGTTTGCGCTCCCTGCCCCAGCGGTAATCTCCCACCACGCCGGTCTGGCGAATCACGCGATGGCAGGGGATGAGCCAGGACAATTCGTTGCGCCCGACGGCGGAGCCGACAGCGCGGGCGGCCGAGGGCATTCCCACCGCGGAGGCGAGGCGGCCATAAGTCGTCAATTGGCCGGAAGGAACGCGCAAGAGAGCGCGCCAGACGCGCACTTGAAAGGGAGTGCCTTTGACAAACGCGGTCAAGGTCCGGCGGCGGGCGCCGTTCGGACCGCTGTCAAATAAATGTCCGAGAAGCCGGCCGGCAGTTGAGTCGTCGCGACGCCAGCGGGCGTTGGGCCAGAGTTGGGTCATCTCTTTCCACGCGGCCTTGCGCCCGCCGTCAACAAAGGACAAATGGCAAATACCGCGCGGGCTTTGGGCGATCAGGACGTCGCCGAACGGGCTGGCGCCAAAGCCCGCAGAGATCGTCCAGCCCGCGCCGCCGGATTTGATTTCACCGGGCGAGGCGGCTTCCAGGCGGACGCAGAGGTCGTGCAAGCGTCCCGGGCTGGACAGGCCCGTCTCGAAGGCGGTGTCCAGAACGCTTTCTCCGCGTTGCAACAGTTGGCGGGCGTGCGCGAAGGTCAGGCATTGCAAAAAATTCTTCGGGGTGACTCCGGCCCAGGCGGAGAAGAGGCGGTGAAAATGAAAGGGGCTCAGGCGCGCCTCGCGCGCCAGTGTCGAAAGCGGGGGCTGGGTGGAGTGACGTTCATCAAGATAGCGGATGATGCGAGCGACGCGTTCAAAATCGTTCATGCGCACAGTTTGCCAGCCGGCGGGGCAATTTCCACCCGATTCTTGCGGTTACTTGGGGGGGAACTCGAAACTGACCTTTTGGTTGTCATCCAGAACCAGGAAGGCGGCGAAGGGTTTGCCGGATTTGGAGGAGACAAATTGGCGCAGCAAATCGGTGCGGCCGGAGGCGGCCAGTTTTTTCAACTGCTCACGGGTGACGGGCTGCTGGAGAATGGTTTTGCCGACCTTGAATTTGCACGGTTTTTTGTCGGCCTGGGACTTTTCGCAGATGTACTGGTCGGGGGTTTCAAAGACGCGGCCGCCGCAAACCGGGCAGGCTGCCAGCGGCTCGGAATTGCTGAAATCGAGCTTGGGGGCCGGTTCCCTGGGTTTAGCAGGGCCGAGGGTTTTGACGGGGCGAGGTTCGAATTCAAAGCCGACCTTGCCGCCGGGCTTGAGGACGAGGAAGGCCTTGAAGGGGCGGCCCTTTTTGGAGATGAACTTGTCAAGCAAATCAGTGCGGCCGGTTGTCAATAATTTTTCAGCCTGTTCCTTTTCGATGGCGCGCTGGAGGATGATTTTGCCCAGGCGGAAGAGGCAGCCCTGGCGGCGGGCGGCCTTTTCGCAGGAGTAGGCCATGCCGTTTTCATAGACGGGCGAACCGCACTGGGGACATTTGCCCAGGGGCGTTTGGCCGGAGAAATCGACGGCGGCGGCCGCGGCGGCGGTGTCATTTTGCTGGCCGAAGTCAAATTCCGGTTTGAAGCCCGGGCCGAGCTTGATGAGGGCGGCAAAGGGTTTGCCGATTTTGCTGCGGAAGCCCTGGAGCGGACCGATGGAGCCTTTGGTGATCAACTGCTCGGCTTCGGGGATTTCCAACTGGCGGCCGGCGACAATTTTCCAGAGGGCGAAGTCGCACTTCTGGCATTGAAATTTTTTGTAGTTTTCCTTGATGACGCCGCCGCACTTGGGGCAGGGAACGTTCAACGCGGAGAAGTCACCCGGGACGGTATCGCTTTCGTGGGCCTTGGTCTTGGCGACGATTTGGCGGGTCATGGTCTGGATCTGGCGCATGAACTCGGCGCGTGGCAACTGGCCGTGCTCCATTTGCTTGAGCTTGAACTCCCAATCGCCGGTCAGTTCGGGTGAGGACAATTCGGGAATGTCCAGGCCGCGGAGCAAGGTGATGAGGGAAAAGGCCTTGGCGGTGGGTTGGAGTTCGCGGCCCAGGCGGAGGAGGTATTTTTCGAAGATCAGGCCTTCGATGATGGCGGCGCGGGTGGCGGGAGTGCCCAGTCCCTTCTGGCTCATGGCCTCGCGCAGTTCCTCGTCTTCGACGAGTTTGCCAGCGCCTTCCATTGCGGAGAGGAGGGTGGCTTCGGTATAGCGCGGGAGGGGCTTGGTCTGGGTGGCGAGGAGGTCTATTTTAATGGTATTGACTATTTCGCCGGGTTGGACGGGCGCCAGGCGCGGGGCTTGATCGTCGGTTTGGGCCTCGCGGCCATAGACGGACATCCAGCCGGGCTGGAGCATGACTTTGCCCTCGGTTTTAAAGGCCTCCTGCTCGACGCGGGTGATGCGGGTGGTGAGCATGAATTCGGCCGCCGGATAGAAGACGGCCAGGAAGCGCCTGGTGACCATGTCGTAGAGCTTCTGTTCCGGCTCGCTGAGATTTTTGGGGGCGAGTGAGGTGGGGATGATGGCGAAGTGATCGGAGATTTTGGCGTTGTTGAAAATGCGTTTGTTGGGGCGGAGCCATTGCTGCTTGAGAATCTCATCGGCCAGCGGGCCGTAAGGGGTGGCGGAGAGCATCTCGAGCGTTTTGCGCACCGTGCCGATGTAATCCTCGGGCAGGGCGCGGGCATCGGTGCGGGGATAAGTCAGGACTTTGTGGCGCTCGTAGAGGGTCTGAGCCAGGGCCAGAGTGTTCTTGGCGGAAAAACCAAACCGTCCGTTGGCGTCGCGCTGGAGGCTGGTCAAATCGTAGAGCAGGGGAGAGAGTTGGGTGGCGGCCTTGCTTTCCTCGGTGACTTTGCCCGGCCGGCCCAGGCATTTGGCGCGGATGGCTTCGGCGCGGGCGCGGTCCCAGAGGCGTTCGGGCTTGAGGTCGGGATCGTTTTCCTTTTTGTCGCGGGCGAAATTCTCATCGAACCAGCGGCCGGGATATTCGCCGGCGGCGGCGGCGAAGGTGGCGTGAAGTTCGCAGTAGTCGCGCGGAACAAAGCGGCGGATTCTTTCCTCGCGTTCGACGACGATGGCGAGGGTGGGGGTTTGGACGCGGCCGACGGTGGTCAATTGAAAGCCGCCGGTCTTGGAGTTGAAGGCGGTGAGGGCGCGGGTGCCGTTGATGCCGACCAGCCAGTCGGATTCGGAGCGGCAGACCGCGGCGTCGGCCAGCGGCAGCATGGAGGCGTCATCGCGCAGGGCGGCAAAGCCGTCGCGGATGGAGGCGGGGGTCATGGATTGGAGCCAGAGGCGCTGGATGGGCTGGCGGGCCTTGGCGTGCTGGACGATGTAGCGAAAGATCAATTCCCCTTCGCGGCCGGCGTCGCAGGCATTGACGAGGCGGTCCACGTCGGGACGTTTGAGGAGACGGAGGAGGAGGCTGAGGCGTTGCTTGGATTTTTCGATGGGCCGCAGATCGAAGTAGTCAGGAATGACAGGCAAATGGGCGAAGGACCACTTGCCGCGCTTGACCTCGACGCCTTCGGGCAGGCACAACTCCAGGAGATGGCCGACGGCGGAGGAGAGGACGAACTGGTCGCTTTCGAAGAAATCGTCGCGGCGGTGGAAGCCGCCCAGAGCTTTGGCGATATCCGCGGCGACGGAGGGCTTTTCGGCAATGATTAAAGCTTTACCCATTGTGCTGGAAACAACTCATTGATAACAAACCGCACCAAGTGCGAGTGCGGGAACTTGGCGTAAAGGCAGCCGGAAGTCAATGGTTCTTGAGGCGCAGGGCGAAGTTTGGGGTTTGTCGCCGGGGCCGGGGATTGGTATGGTAGCGGGAATGGACGACACACCGCCGCGCATTACCAACGCCGCCGGGCCTCAGATTGAGGTTACGGGATTGACCAAGCTGTACGGCACGTTCGTGGCGGTGAGCGACTTGTCCTTCAGCGTGCGGCGGGGCGAAGTGATCGGATTGGTGGGGCCCAACGGGGCGGGGAAAACGACGACATTACGCTGCCTGGCGGGGGTGATTCCGCCCACGCGGGGCGCGGTGCGGATTGGTGGATTCGACATGGCGCAGGAACCGATCGAGGCCAAGCGGCGGCTGGCGTTTTTTTCGGATGAACCGCGATTATTCGATTACTTGACAGTGGCGCAGCACCTGGCGTTCACGGCGCGGATTTACGGTGTGGGCAATTACGAGGAGATCGCGCGGCCGCTGCTGGAGGAATTGGAAATCGCCGACAAAGGGGACAAGCTGCCGGGGGAGTTGTCGCGCGGGATGAAGCAAAAGCTGGTGATTGCGTGCGGGCTGCTGCATTCGCCCGAGGTGATATTCTTTGACGAACCGCTGACTGGGCTGGACCCGATCGGCATCCGGCGGATGAAAGATTCGATATTGAAACGGGCCCGGGCTGGGGCGGCGATCTTGATCAGTTCGCATTTGCTGCATTTGCTTGAGGAGGTTTGCTCGCACGTGTTGATTCTCAAGAACGGGCAAAAGGTCATAGACGGGACACTGGAGGAGGTGCGCGCGCGGTATTCCGAGCAATCGGGCGACACCAATTTGGAGGATGTGTTCTTTCGGGCGACCGGGGAGAACAAAGGAAGTTGATGATCGCGGGCGCGCTGTTTTATTACCAGTATCACTCGCTCAAGAACCGGTTGTTGACGCGGGTCAAACGGCTGCGCCAGCCGAAGTACCTGGTCGGAGCGGTCGTGGGAGCGCTCTACTTTTACTACTATTTTTTTCGTGGACTGACGCGCGGACCGGGCGGGGGAGGGGTGCGGCCGGGGCCCTTTTTCGCGCAACACCAGGACCTGGTAGAATCTGTCACGGCGCTGGGGTTGATGGTGATGATGCTGCTGGCGTGGGTGCTGCCGCATTCGCGGGCGGCGCTGGCGTTTACCGAGGCGGAGGTGTCATTTTTGTTTTCGGCGCCCATTGGACGCCGGGCGCTGATCAACTTCAAATTGCTCAAATCGCAGGCGGCGATATTGTTCAGCGCCGTAATCATGGCACTGATCGGGCGCGGATGGGGCGGCGGCAGTTTTGTCATCCGCGCCCTGGGCTGGTGGGTATTGCTGGCGGTTTTCAACCTGCACCTGTTGGGAAGTTCCTTTGCGCTGACGATGCTGATGGACCGCGGCATTTCCAACTGGCGGCGGCGGACGATGTTTGTTGGGGCGGTTGCCGGGGTGGCTTTGGCGGTTTGGCTGTGGGCGCGCAACGCGCTGCCGGCGCCGCCGGCGGTGGGAGGAACCGATTACGCGACGCAACTGGCGGACTACGGCGCGCAGGTTTTGCGTTCGGGGCCGCTGCCGTATTTGTTGTTTCCGTTTCGGCTGGTGGTGGCGCCGTGGTTCGCCTCCAACTTCAGCCGGTTTGTGGCGGCGATGGGGCCGGCGCTGGCGATCATCGGGTTGCTTTACTGGTGGGTGGCGCGCTCCAACGTCGCGTTCGAGGAGGCCTCGCTTGAGATGTCGCGCAAGGTTTCCGAGCGCATCGCGGCGGCGCGATCGGGCAACTGGCAGTCGATGGGCAAGCCAAAGAAGGCGGCGCGCGCGCCCTTTGTGTTGCGTCCGGCGGGCAATCCGGCCGTGGCGGTTTTTTGGAAGAACCTCATCAGCGCGGGACAATTTGTGACGGCGCGGTTTTGGCTCATGCTGGTCTGGATCACGGTTTTCGGGGCCATGATATTGCAATCGCAGAGCAGGCACGCCGGAAGAATGGGGTCGGGCCTGGCAATGCTGGCGGTCATGCTGCTGGGGATGTCGCTCATTTCCGGGCCGCAAATGTTGCGCAATGATTTGCGGCAGGACCTGCGGGCGGCCGACATGCTGAAAATGTTTCCAATGGCGGGCTGGCAGGTGGTGCTGGGGGAGGTGCTGGCGCCGGCGGTCATGCTCGCCTGCGTGCAATGGCTGTTAATCGTCCTCGCCGCGATATTTTGTCCCGACCGGTTGGGGAGTCATGCGATTCCTCCTTTGAACCGGCTGAGTTTCGCGCTGGCGGCGGCGGCGGTGCTGCCGTGCGTCGATTTGATCGCGATGCTGATTCCGAACGCGTCGGTGTTGTTTTTTCCGGCGTGGTTTCAGCTCGGCAAGGAAGGGCCGCGGGGATTTGAGACGACCGGGCAACAACTGATTTTGATGTTTGGCCAAATGCTGGCGCTGGTGTTGTCGCTCCTGCCGGCGGGCGTGGCGTTTGTCGTCGTCTTTATCTGCAGTTCGTTTGTTTTCGGTCCGGCGGGCGGGGTGGTGGCGGGGGGACTGGCGGCAGCGGCGATTCTGGCGGCCGAAGCGGGCGTGGCGATCAAGTTGCTGGGCGGCGTGTTCGACCGGTTTGACCTCTCGGGAGAGATTCTTTAGTTGGGACCGACCTTGGCGAGTTTGCCTCCGGCCAGAATGCGGTAGCGGTCGCCACGCCAGAGGATTTGATTGCCGGCAAAGGCGGCCACCCACACCGCGGCGTCCAGAAGGTCCTTCACCGGCGGCCACCAGCAGCCGGAGAGGGTGGGGCGGGATTGTGTTAGTCTTGACTGCTGATGCACCGCGGCAACGATGCGAAAAAGGAGGCAGGCGGCGCCGAGGGCGAGGGCCGGCGCGCAGGGCGAGGCAAGCAGGAGAAGCAGGGGCCAGAGGGTGGAGTTGTTGAGGATGCTCAGGAAAAAGGGCAGCGGCTGGCAGGCGCGAATGGTCCTGGCCCACCGGCATTGGCGCGCCCAAACCTCTCTCCAGACCAGGGGCGGGTCCCAGCACTCGGCCACGACGTTGGCAAGAACGATTGATTTGTGCCGGCCGGCCACCTGCCGCCCCAATTGATAGTCGTCGGCCAGAAAATCGGCCAAAACGGCGAAGCCGCCGATGGCGCGGAGTTGGGCGGCGGGCATCGCCATGACAGCGCCGAGGGCGAAATCGAGCGGCTTGAGGCAGCGGGCCTGCAGGACATGGGTCCAGAAATCGGCGTTGACGGCGACGGCTTCCCATTGCATGGCAGGAGTTGAAGGATTGGCCAGGCGGTAGAAACAAGTGACCAAACCCACCGCCGGATCGTTCAGGGGCGGAACGAGGCTGGCCGCAAAATCGGGTTGAACTTTAACGTCGGCGTCGCTGATCATGACCCAAGGGTGGCGGATGTGAGGTTCGAGTTGGCGGAGGGTCGAGACTTTGGCGTTGGCGCCGAGGTTTTGGCCGCAGACCAGCAGGCGGGCGTCCGCGCCGGGAAACTCGGCGAGCAATTCGGCCGCGATGGCACAGACCGGATCGGAGTCGGAAGCGACTCCGAGGAGGATTTGCATTGGCCCCGGGTACTTCTGGGCGAACCAGCTTCGGAGACAGTTTTTGGTTTCGGCGTCACAGCCCTTGAGAGGCTTGAGCAGGGTCAGGCCCGGGAGGGAAGCTGGCGAGAGCTGGGAGCGGTGGAGCGGAAAGCGCGCGCTGAGCGCCCAACGCCAGAGTGCCAGGACAAAACTTACCGCGGTCAAAATGGCCAGGCTGGTGGTCAAGAGGCGGCTAAAGCTCGTCCACGGAAATGGCCCGGAGGATTTCCTCCAGAGTGGTTTGGCCGGTCAGCGCGCGCCGCAGGCTGCGGTTCCACATCGTCACCATGCCGTGATCGACGGCCACTTGTTGCAGGGTGCGGGTCGGCAGTTTCTCCAGCACCGCATCGCGAAAGGGCTGGGTGACGGTGAGCATCTCGCTGACGGAATTGCGCCCGGAAAAGCCGGTGTCCAGGCATTGCTCGCAGCCGCCGCCGCGGCGGAACTCGGCGTTTTCGCGCTCTTCGATGGGGACCAGTTTCATGTAGGCCGGCTCCGGCTCGTAAGGCTGGGCGCAAAACGGGCAGTTTTTGCGGATGAGCCGCAACCCCAGCACGCCGGTCACGCTGGAGGACAGCAGGAACGGCTCGATATCCATGTTCATGAGGCGGGCGAACACGCCGGCGGTGCTGCCGCTGTGAATGGTGCTGATGACCAAATGGCCGGTCAAGCCGGCTTGAACGGCGATGTTGGCCGTTTCCGGATCGCGGATTTCGCCCACCATGATGACCTGGGGGTCCTGGCGCATCAGCGAGCGCAAGGCCCTGGGATAGGTGAACTCCTGCGCCAGATTGACCTGCGCCTGGGCCACCATGGGCAAATTGAATTCGACGGGGTCTTCGACCGTGGCAATGCTGATGGTGGGGCCGGAGCGCTGAACCAGCGTGTAAAGGGCGGAGTAAATGGCCGTGGTTTTCCCGGAGCCGGTCGGGCCTGTCAACAATATCAAGCCGGTGGGTTTGGTGATGAGCTTGAGGAACTGCTGCAAAACATCGTCGTCGAAGCCCAGCGATCCGAGGTCAAAACTGCGATGGCTGGGATCGAAGATGCGGACGACGATTTTCTCCCCGCGCACGGTGGGGAAGATGGAAATGCGCTGTTCGCAGCCGCCCAATTCGGGATCGGCGGGAGCGTGGCCTTCCTGGGGCAGGCCGGTTTGGTAGGTGACCAGATTGCCAAGGACCTTGAAGCGGCCGGAGATTTTTTCCAGCAAATCCAGGGGCAGGTGGACCAATTCGGTGAGCACGCCGTTGAGGCGGATGCGCACAACGAGAGTGCTTTCCCAGGGTTCGATGTGAATATCGCTGGCCTTGGCCTTGATGGCGTCGAGCAGCAGATACTTGACCAGGGCGCCGATCTCGATTCCGGCGCCGGCGGATTCGGATTGAAGGTATCTAAGTGTTTCGCTCACGGTGGGAATGGCTTACGACTTTTCGGCCCGCTTGTCAGCAACAAAGCGGACCGCAGGGCACGCGCGGGACATTCGCTCTTTTGGATAAGTCCCGCTGGCGGAGAGATACTTTAAGATTTCGTTGAAACCTTTTCCCAGGCAGAGATTCGCCAAATAAAGCGAGACGCACCTTGTAGTGTGAAGAATTATTATCCGTCGGAAAATTATTTTCTTGACTTATGGGTTTGATATCGTAGTTCATCAAAATTCTGCCTTGCCCCAATTGTTGGGCCTCAATTGGGGCAAGGCAGAATTGATTGGGTTGCCGCGCTCTGAGAGCGCATTTCAATAACCACCGGTTGAGTTCAGCAATCACCTGTTGAATCGATGCTCCAAGGGTTTTATGTCATGGGTTGCCGCGCTCTGAGGGCGCTTTTCCATGATCACCCGGTCTGCCGCCCGGTTTTGCTTGCCAAACGGAACGGGGAGCTTATGGTGGGAACATTCAAAACCACACGAAAGGATTGAGCATGAACTATGTGACACGCGTGACTTCTTTGGTTTCAGGCCTGGCCGTGATCATCGCGGCGGCCGAGAGCCAGGCACAAGATTGGCCGCAGTGGCGCGGGCCCAACCGGGATGACAAGGTCTCCGGCTTTACACCGCCCAAAGCGTGGCCGCAGCAATTGAACACAAAGTGGAAAGTAGCCGTAGGCAAAGGCGATGCCACGCCCGCGCTGGTCGGCGACAAACTCTATGTCTTCGCGCGCCAGGAGGACAGCGAGGTGATCGAATGCCTGGACGCCGGCAAGGGGGCAATACTCTGGAGCAATCAATATGAGGCGCTGGCGCCCACCGGACCGGCTGGACAGCATCCGGGTCCGCGCAGTTCGCCGACTGTGGCGGCGGGAAAAGTCGTGACACTGGGTGTGCGCGGCACCCTTTCGTGCCTCGACGCCGAGTCGGGCAAAGTGCTTTGGCGCAAGGATGAAATCAAGGGCTGGCCCGACTTCTTCACCGCCACGTCGCCACTGGTGGCCCAGGGCCTGTGCATTGCGCAACTGGGTTCCAAAAACAACGGCGTTGTCGTCGCTTACGATCTGGCGACCGGGACGGAGAAATGGAAATGGGCCGGCGACGGCCCCGCTTACGCGTCGCCGGTGCTGATGACGGTCGGGGATGACAAACTGATTGTCGCGCAAACAGACAAGCGGGTCGTCGCCCTAAAACTGGCCGACGGGACTCTGGCTTGGGAGACGCAGTTTATGGGCCAGGGGATGGGAGCGGGCAATTTTGACACGCCGATCGTTGACGGCCAAACGATTATCTACACTGGCCAGGGCCGCGGCACGGTGGCTGTCAAGCTGGACAAGCAGGGGGAGTCCTGCACCGCCACGGGACTGTGGACCAACACGGACAATTCGCCACGGTTCTGCACACCGGTGCTTAAAGAGGGCCTGCTCTTTGGCTTGTCGGACGCGGGGAACTTCTACTGCATCAATGCCCAAACCGGAAAGACCGCTTGGACGGAAGCGGCGGGCAAGCGGGGGAATTTCGGCTCCGTGCTGGACGCGGGTCCGGTGCTGCTGGCGCTGACGCAAAAGGCGCAGTTAATCGTGTTGCAGCCCAGCGCCAAGGAATATACTGAAGTGGCCAACATCAAAGTGTCGGACAAGCGGACCTACGCCCATCCCGTGGTGTCGGGAAGCCGCATCTACGTCGAGGACGAAGACTCGGTGAGCTTGTTGACGGTGGACTAGGGCGGGGAGGCTGGGGAGACGCCCTGGACGGAGTCGGCGTCCGAGGGTTCCTCATGGAACGGCCGGCGCGCCTGGAAGAGATTCTGGAATTCCAGAAGACGCGCCGCGACGTCCGATTGGCCGTTTGCCTGGGCCACTTGGCGGCCTTTGCCGGTCCACGCCAGGGCCTGCTCAAAACGGCCGGCTTCGGCGCAGGCGGCTGCCAGCGTGGCGATTTTCAGCCCGTCGTTCGTGTGCGTCAGTTGGCAGGCGCGCACGGCCAGCTGCATGGCTTGGGCGCCGTTGCGGAACCGGGGATTGGGGTCCGTCGCCGCGATCCATGCCAGATTGTCCAACGCGTCGGCTGCATCGGGCTGGAGCCGCAGGATGGTGCGATAGAGGGCGATGGCGTCGGCGGTTTTGTGCTGGGCGGTCATGGCCTGGCCCAGGTCGTAATAGGCGGGCAAGTCGCTGGGGGCCAGGCGCACGGTGGCGGCGAACTGTTTTTCGGCGGCGGCAAAGTTCTGTTGCAGGGCCAGCGAGGTTCCCAGCAAGTGATGCAAATCGGGATCCATCGGATTAAACGCCAGTCCCAACTCCAATTGGATTTGAGCCTGGCGATAGCATTTGGCGGCGGCGGCCGGGTGCTCGACCCCTTGGAGGAACAGCACCCCAGCCAGACAGCGATATCCCTCCGCGTAGCCGGGATCGACGCGAACGGCTTGCTGACATTGCAGCAGCGCCTGTTCCAATTGGCCCTGGTCGCGGAGCCAGCCGCCGTAATTGACGCGCGCCACGCGATTGTCAGGATCGACGGCCAAAGCGCGCTGGAAGAGCGCGCCGGTGTCTTTCCAGCAGGACAGTTGAGAGCGGGTCGCCACCAGGCATCCCGCCAGAGCGGCCAGGGCGGCCACGGCCAGAAGGGGGCGCTGCCAGCGCCAGCGGCGGGTGAGATGGCAAACCGCCCAGCACAGCAGGATATCAATGCCTATGGATGGAAGGTATGTGTAGCGGTCGGCCATCGCCTGCCCGCCGACTTGAACCAAACCGATGACGGGAACCAGCATCACCACAAACCAGAGCCATCCCGTCAGCCAGTAAGGCATGGTTCGTCGCACGAGGATGCCCGCCCCGGAAACGGCGCCCAGAAAAACCACGGCCAGCGCGACTTCCCGGACGGTGACGGAGTAGTCAAGCGGATAAATGACACTCAAACCCGACGGCCAGACCAACTTCTCAACGTATCGCGGATAACAGAGCAAGGAATTGAGGATGCGAATCGGCAGGGGGTCCCGCTGCAATGAGGAAAGGGCGCCGCCGCGACGCTGCGCCAGGAGGGTCAGAACGGAGGCGCCGGCGGCCAGAAGGAAAAACGGCGCCTTTTCCAGGAGCAAAGCTCCAACGGGCAGGCCGGCGCCGCCGCCCGCCCGAAAGCGGCGCAGCGGCCACCAATCCAGCAGCAGCAGCACCAAGGGCAGCGTTACAACCATGGGTTTGGACATCAGCCCCAGGGCGAAGAACAAAATGGCCGCGGCATAAAACAATTTGGATTTTGAAGAGTTGTATTGCGCGTAGCGCGCCCAGGCCCAGAGCGCCAGCATCCACCACAGCCCGCACAAAACGTCCTTGCGCTCGGAAATCCATGCCACCGATTCCACCCGCAGGGGATGCCAGGCGAAGAGGGCGGCCACCGTGGCGCTGCGCCAGAACGCGCCGGTCATCCGCCGCAACACCAGAAACAAAAGAACCGCGTTGATGCCATGGAGCAGCACATTGGTGGCATGATGCCCGCCGGCGTTGAGGCCGTAAAACTGGCAATCCAGCGCATGGGACCACCAGGTCAACGGATGCCAATTGCCGGCGTAGCCCGCCTGAAACGCCCAAGCCAGGCCCACCAGGCTCACACCGCGGTTGATATGCGAATTGGCGACGACATAGTCCGGGTCATCATAGTTGACAAAGCCAAAGTGGAAGGCGGGGAAATAAAGGGCCAGCGTGCCAAACCCGAGCAGGAGACAAACCGCGAGAGAGCGCCGGCATTCTTTCCGATCCATGAGCGCCAGTCTAGCAGAGGGGCGGCGGAAAGAGCAATTTGTTCAGATGGACGGCGAAGCAAGGGGCGGGTTGTGAATAACTTTTTCGGCAAACTGTTTGACGAAACCGGCTTTTTGCAGGAGATTATCTCTTTGACAAAACCAACTCCGGTTTTGTCATGCGTTGTTTTGTGGTGGTGTGCGCCTCTAGGCGGATTTTGATAGTGGACTGTCCCTATGACAGATTCGATGGCAGGGAATTGTGACGTGGGCGTCGCCGGCTTGGATACAGCGGGCCGGAATGTGGCGCTACGGATGGCCGATCATCTTTTGAAGGTGGCCGCGTGCGAACCCCGTCCCCAGATGAGGGAGGCACTGCTGGGCGATTCGGCGGCGCGAGGAGTGTCGCTGGCGGCCAGCCTTGCGGAGATGGCCGGACGGCTGCGGTGCCCGCGCGCGGTTGTTCTCTTTGGCGGCGACCGGGACGCGATGATTGACGAGTTGGCGCCCTGCCTGGAGCGCGGGGACATTCTTATTGACGCCGGGATTTCCTACTTTAAAGACACGGCCCGGCGGGAGCGCTGGCTGGCCGGGCGCGGGCTGCAATTCGCAAGCTGGGCCATCGCGGGGGGAGGGGAGGGCGCGAGAGAGGGCGCGGCGATCCTGGCGGGGGGAGGGCTGGAGGTGTGCGCACATGCCCGGCGGTTGCTGGAAGCCGCCGCGGCGCGGTCTGCGCACACCGGCTCGGCGGCGGCGGCGCATTTTGCCGGGATGGTCCACGCCGGCATTGAATACGGGCTGATGCAATTGTTGTCGGAAACCTTCGATTTGCTGCAGCGAACGCTAATGTTGAGCGATGACGAAATGTGCGATCCGTCAGGTCCGTGGCATATAGGGGTGCTCAACGGCTACCTGATGGAGGTATCTCCCGCCTACCGTCAGCCGGAGAGATGGATGGAAGAACGACTGGCCGCGGCCCGGCAGTCAGATTTGGCGCAATGGATCGCGCGCAGCGGGCGGGAACTGGAGGTGCCGATGCCGACCATCGACGCGGCGCTGGGCATGAGGGAAGGTTCCGCGGCCGAAGAGCAGCGGGCGCTTGCGGCAACGCCGTCGCGGCGGCCTGCCGGCCGGTTTGGGCACGATGCTGAGAGCGTGCTGGACGAACTGCACGAGGCGCTGCACGCGGCGATGATTATCACCTACGCGCAGGGTTTTGCCCTGCTGCGCGCCGGGGCCGACATCCACGGCTTTGCCTTTGACCTGGGAGAGATGGTCCGCGTATGGCAGGGGAGCGGCGCCATGCGCACCAGCTTGCTTGGGGAGATCGGAGCCGCCTTGCGGTCGGCGCCCCATCTGCCGAACCTGCTGTTCGACGACGATTTTTCGGAGAAGGTCATGTCCTGCCAGGAGTATCTTCGCCACGCGGTCTGCCGCGCCAGCGAGTTGGACACCGTCGTTCCGGCTCTGTTGGCGTCGCTGGATTACCTGGATTCGCAGCGGGCGGCGTGGCTGCCGGTGAATTTGATCCAAGCCAGGCCCTCGGAGCTTGGGGCGGCCTACGTTTTGCCCAGGAGTTTTCCCAGTGTGCCCACCAACTGGTCGGCGGCGTAAGGCTTGGCCAAAAAGCAGTCCGGGGCCGGGTCATCCGGCCCGGCCGATTGATCCTTCTCGGCCAACCCGCTGCCGCTGGTGGCGATGATTTTCAACTGGGGCGCCGACCAGCGCATGGCGCGTATGGCGGCCGGGCCGTCAAGCACCGGCATCATCATGTCCATGATGACAGCGGCTATTTCCTCTTTGTGGCGGGCCAGGAGCGACAGGGCCTCGGCCCCATTTTCCGCCGTCAGGACCCGGTAATCGAAACTCTCCAGAATCACCTTGGACATTTCGCGGATGGCGACTTCATCATCGACGAGCAGAATGAGTTCGTGTTTGCCCGCGGGCAGGGCGGGAGCGACCTTGGCGGCCACCGCGGCGCGCCGGTTGACTTTGGCGGGAAAGAAGAGGGAGAAGGTGGTGCCGCGGCCCGGTTCACTTTCCAAAGAGAGCACGCCGGCGTGACTCCGCAAAATGCTCACGGTGGTGGAAAGGCCCAGGCCGGTTCCCTTGCCCGGCCCCTTGGTGGTGAAGAAGGGCTGGAAGATACTCTTTTGAATCTCGGCGGACATGCCCGTGCCGGAGTCAACGATCTGGATTTGCACGA
Organism: Verrucomicrobiota bacterium; assembly: GCA_049517295.1. Taxonomy (GTDB): domain Bacteria; phylum Verrucomicrobiota; class Verrucomicrobiia; order Limisphaerales; family Palsa-1400; genus JBEKSF01. The sequence goes on along the minus strand of JBEKSF010000008.1, from coordinate 18,885 downwards.
AATCGCCGGGGCCGGCGGACAAGCCGGCGCAGGAAACCGCTCCTTTCAAAGTGGTGTTTTGCGAGACCAGGGTGAGGGTGCCCCCGCGCGGCATGGCGTCCCGAGCGTTGATGCACAAATTGAGCAGCACCTGGTGGATTTGAGTCGGGTCACCCTCCATGTCCCAGAGCGCTGGCTCGCATCGGGTGCGGATTTGAATGGATTTGGGAAAGGTCTCGCCCATGAACTTGACCATTTCGTGGATGAGCAGATTGGGTTGCAGAACGGTCTTTTCGTCGGAGGCGCCACGGCCAAAGGTGAGAACCTGCTGGACAATCCCCGCCCCGCGCACCGCGCTGGATTCCATGGCGCCGAGGATTTTGAGGGTGGTGGCGTCCTGGCTCTGTTCCTTGAGAAAGCGCACGCCGATGAGGATGGGCGCCAGGACATTGTTGAGGTCGTGGGCGATGCCGCTGGCCAGCGCACCGATGCTTTCCAGGCGCTGGGCGCGCAGGAAGCGGGCCTCCAGCTTCTGCCGTTCGGCCTCCTGGGCCTCTATTTTTTCCTGGGCCCGCTGGCGCTCAATGCCTTGGGCGATCTCATGGGCCGCGACGGCGAGGCATTCGGTGTGGAAATCGTTCAGGGGGTTTTTCGAATAGATGGCCAGAACGCCGGCCAATTGGCCGCCCGCCAGCAGAGGGCGGCCCGCAAAGGCGGATAAATGTTCGCGCCTGGCCAATTCCCGATCCTCGCCGGCCGAATCGTCGGCAAAGGCATTGGTCCATTGCGCTTTGTGCTGGAGGGCGATCTGGCCGATGAGCGAGTCACCCACGGGCAGCATGGCCTGGAAGCCGCTGATGCCGGCCAAAGGACCCGACCCGGTTTGGAGCACCAGCAGGCCGGCTTTTTCCTCCAGAGTCCAAATCCGCGCCAGGGCAATGTCCAGATCCCGCGCCACGCAATCGCAGGCCTGTTGCAAGGCATGTTTAAAATCGGCGCCGCCGGACAAAGCGGTGGTGATTTCGGCCCGCAGGGTGGCCAGGCGCGTGCGCTCCAGCGCCAGTTGTTCGGCCAGTTTGCGCTGGGTCACATCCATCATCGCCCCCATCAGGCGCAGGGCGCGCCCGTCGGGACGGCGGACGACGTAGGCGCGATTGAAGACGTGCGCCAGGGTGCCGTCCTGGCGCATAAACGGGTATTCGTCCGACCAATAGGGCTGGTTGCTATCGAGGACTTTTTGAATGCCGGCGCGAACGCGCGCGCGGTGCTCGGCCGGGATATGATCGAGCCAGGGGTGCGGGCCCGGCGCAATGGCATCGCTGTAACCGAAACGGCGGATGCCGTGGCTCTGCCAGTAGTGGCCCGTTTCGATATTCCAGTCCCAGATCACGTCGTTGCTGGCGCGGGCGATGAGTTGGAATCGTTCCTCACTTTGGCGCAACGCTTCGGTTGACATGCGGTTCTGTTCCGACCGGTCGGCTTCGCGGATGGCGCGCTCGATGGCCACGCGCAGGCGTTGCAGCCGGTCTTTGAGAACGTAGTCGGTTGCCCCGAATTTGATCGTGTCGATTGCGGTCTCCTCGCCCATGCTGCCGGTGACGAATATGAACGGGATCTCCGGGTGCAGTTTCTTGGCCAGGTCCAGCGCCTCCAGGCCGTCGAAGGCGGGCAGCGATTTATCCGAGAGAATGATGTCGAAGGGCTGCTCCCGCAAGGCGCGCCCGAATTCGCCGCGAGTGCAAGCGTTTGTAATCTCGATGGCGAAACCCTCCGAATGGAGCGTCTGCTGCACCAATTCGCGGTCGTGCAGATTGTCCTCCAAGTGGAGAATCCGCAAGGCGCGATCCAGGATGGAGACTTCGACGCTCATGGCAGTTTTGCGGACCGCAGGGAGGTTGTTTCGGGGATTGTTGGGGAGGAAAAGGAGGGGGCTTGGGGGAGAGTAAAATAAAATGTGGCGCCCTCCTCGACTTTGCTTTCCGCCCAGACCCGCCCGCCATGCCGATGGACAATGCGACGTACATTGGCCAGCCCAATGCCGGTGCCCTCGAAATCCTCGGCGCGATGCAGCCGTTGAAAGACGCCGAAGAGCTTGTTGGCATACTTCATATCGAAACCGACGCCGTTGTCCCGGATATATATCACCGCCGTTTCCGGCCCGTCGGGCAGAAAGCCGATTTCAATTTTGGCCGGATTGCGCGGGCGGGTGTATTTGAGGGCATTGGCGATGAGATTCAAACAGACTTGGTGGAGCAGGGTGCGGTCGGCCTGAACCACGGGCAGGGGGTGTCGCTTCCAGACGATGGCGCGATTGGCGATTTCCAGGTGAAGGTCGAGCAGGGACTGCTCCACCAATTCATCGAGCTTGACGCTGGATTTATTGACTTCGACGCGGGCCGTGCGCGCGAAGAGCAGCAGATCATCGATCAACCGGCCCAGTTGCCGGGCGGAGTCGGAGATAATGTCCAGATAGCGGCGGCCTTTGGGGCTGAAGGGATCGCCGCTCTCGGAGAGAAGGTCGGCAAAGCTGGTGATATGGCGCAGAGGCGCGCGGAGATCGTGCGACACGGAGTAACTGAAGGCCTCCAGTTCCGAGTTGACCGCCCGAAGTTCGTTGACTTGCACTTTGAGCCTCTGGTTGAGGTCACGCACCGCGCCTTCGGCCTTGGCCCGTTGGGCGACCTCGTGTTGCAGCAGAGTCAAGGCCCAGATCATCAGCGCCAGGGTCCCCGCGTAGCCGAGGGCCAAAGCCCAACTGGCGCGGGCGGATTCAGAGCGGCTCTCTTGGTCCAGAGCCATGATGTAGAGCGCCACGGCGGCCTGCTTGTCATCGAGTTCGCCGCGGATTTGATCCATCAATTTCTCGCCCTCGCCGGTCTGGGCGATTTGCCGGGCAGCGGCAAAACCTTTTGTGTTGGCGATCTCGATGGATTGAGCAAGCTCGGAGGTTTTTGCCGCGACGAGCGAACTGAGCGAGGCGACGTTGACGCGCAAATCCGGCACGGCTTGTTCAGATGCCGCGAGTGTGTCCAACTGCCCCTGGAGTTTGGCCGCCGCGGCGGAGTAGGGGGCCAGGTACTTTTTGTCCTCGGTCAGCAGAAAGCCGCGCTGCCCGGTTTCGGCGTCGCTCAACAAGGCGCGCAACCGTTCCAATTCGAGCGTTGTGCGCCGCACCTCCGCGCGTTCCCTGACCGCGGCGGAGAAACGACGGATCGTGATCATGGTGACCAGACCAACGCCCGACCATATTATCAGCGCCAAGGCAATGCGCAGATAGAACTTGTTCGCAAAACCCATCCACTCCTCCTTTCGGCTGCTTTCTCGCTACATTAGTAATTATTGGTACTGAAAAAATACGGCCTTAACAGAAGAAAAGCAAGATTAAACGTGAGGTCTTTTTAAAATCGGGATGCCGCCGGTTGGGGATTTTTCAATCAGCGCGCCGGGGCGCCTGCTCACGGTTTGCCCGCGCCGCCGGCGTTTTGCAGTTTGTTGAAGCGCTCGACCAATTCGTTGTACTGCGTCGTCAACTCGTTGCGCGCCTTGACGCCATCATTGTATTTTTGCACGGCATCATCGCGTTGCGCGACCAACTCCTTGACCGCCTCGTTTTGCTTCCGGATGCCGTCGTAGGTTTCCCGGAGCTTGGCGGCCAGGGCGTTGGTGATGGATTGGTATTGGACGATTTCATTGCTCAAGGCGTCGCAGGAGAATTGGAGGCGGAGCATTTCCCGTTTTTGGGCAAGGATGGTTTGATCGTTGGTCACGGCCGCCTGTTTAAGCTCGGCGATGCGGGCCTGCTGGCCGGAAATTTCCGCCTCCATGTTTTTGATCGAGCCGCCGTTGGCTTGGAGGAGGGTCAACTGCCTGTAAATGGTTTGGTCCAGTTTGTCGATGCGGGCGCGTTGGACGGTTTGGAAATACCATTGCCAGGCGCACAAGCCGCAAAGAGCCAGCGCCAGCACAATGAGCAGGTTCTGTTGAAAGTTTTTCATTTTTCCTGGGAGGAAGCGGGAGCATCGGCCTTGACGGCAAAAGCCACGCGCTGAATGCCCGACCGTTTCACCACGTCCAGAACATACACCATTTCGCCGTGTGTGGCGTCGCGGCTGCCGCTCAGATAGACGGGGACATTGGTGTTGAGGCGGCAGCGGTTGCTCAAGACGGTGACCAGGTCATGGAAGGTCACGGGCTGGTTGTCCATTGAAACCTGGCCGTAGCGATCGACCTTGAGTTTGATCATGTCCGGCTTGGTGGTGGAGCGGGACAGGGTGGCGGTGGGCAGGCTGGCCTTGATGGTGCGCACCTTCTGCATCTGCAAACTGACCATCATGAAGGAGGCCAGCAAAAAGAACATGATGTCAATCAACGGGATGATCTCCAGCCGGCTGTGCCTGCGGGCAATGGGGGAGCGGATTTTCATGGGGCAGCCGGATTGGTGGCGCCGGAGACCATGAAGGCGACTTTCTGCACGCCGGCCCGGCGCACCGCCTCCAGGACATCGACCATGTCCCCATGCCGCGTTTCCGCGTCGCCGCTGATATAGACCGGCAAATTGGAGTTGATTCCGAAGCGGTTGCTCAGGGCGGCGTCCAATTCCGGCAGAGTGACTGGTTTTTTGGCCAGCCAGACGCCGCCGTTTTTGTCCACCGCGATGTTGATCATGTCCGGTTTGTAGTCGGCCCGCGCCTGGCTTGCGGCGGGGAGAGCGACGCGGATGTTTTGGGTGCGGTCCATCTGCAGGCTGACCATCATAAAGGAGGCGAGCAGAAAAAACATGATGTCAATCAGCGGGATGATTTCAATGCGCGAATGGCGCCGCTGCACTGGGGAAGTGAGCTTCATTTGGGGGGATGAACCATGACCTCGACGTTGGTCGCCGCCGCCTCCAACTCGAATTGCAGCCGCGTGACCCGCCCGGTGAAATAGTTGAATGGGATGAGGGAGAAGATGGCGATGCCCAAGCCGCAGGCGGTGGCGATGAGCGCCTCGCCGATGCCGCCGGTCACCGCCACGACGGACAATTCGGCGCTGCCGACACTGAGAAAGGCGCGCATCAATCCAGTCACCGTCCCCAGCAAACCCAGCAGGGGCGCCAGTGTGACCAGCGTGTCCATGACCGTGAGAAAGCGCCCGGCCCGCTCCAGTTCAATGCCGGCGGCCAATTGCAACGCCCCTGGCATGGAGGTATGGACGTGGTTCAACCCGTGGTAAATCATGCGAATGATCGGGTCCCGCGAGCCTTGCGCGATCTGCTTGGCCGCCGCCAGGTCGTTGCTCTCCAGCGCGGCGAGGATTTGTTCGAGCTTTTTGGGGTCGCGCCGCCGGCTCTCGCGCAGCCACCAAAACGACCTCTCGCCCACCACCGCCACAGCGACCAGCGCGCTGAGGAGGATGGGATACATGACCGGACCGCCCTTGAGGAAAAAACCCACAACGATATTTGCCATCATAGATTGAATGATTATTTAACAGGTTGCCATTGCGTTGACTACTCCGTCTTTAATTTGTACGAGATGGGGACCAAAAACAGATGGCCGCCATTGGACGGCGGGACGATCCAGTGCCGTTTGATCCACTTCATCGCGCTTTGGTCCAGGATGGCCGAGCCGGAAGTTTCCTTAACCGAAATGGAGGTGACAGCGCCGACGTCATCCACCGTCAACAATAACACCACCGTGCCCTGCTGGCCCAACTGCTGCGCCATTTCCGGATACGTCGGATCGGGGCGGTCTCCGCCTTCGCCGGTCGATTGGATGGCAACGGGGGCGCGCGGCGCCGGCGCGGCTCTCCGCAGTTCGGCCGGCGGGGGGGTGGGCGCGGCGGAGATGGGGACCAGCAGGTTGCCGATGGTTGGGACGGCGAAGTTGATGGACGGCGTGTCCAACGTGACCGCCACCACCCGCGGAGCGTCCTGCTTTTCGTCGTCGTTGTTCTGCGCGGTTTCTTTTTGGTCGGCGGCCGGCGGCGTTGCCGGCAGCGGCTCGATGATGACCGGAACAGGCTGATCGGGAGGCGGCGGCCGTTTCAGCGGCGCCACGCGCGATTGCGCGCCAAAGACGCCCACCAGCAGGAAAAGGATGCAGAGCGAATTGACCCACGCCAGCCGCTGCCAAGCGCTGCGATCCGGCGCGGGCAGGCATGCCCGCGCCAGGTCCGATTTCAACTGGTAGGCGGCGACGGCCATATTAAAAGACGTAGGTAAGCGACCCAAACAAGCCGCGGCGCTCGCCGTATTGGGCGGCGTTGACGCCCACGCCGGTGCCGGTGCGCAAGGGATAGGTCGTATCGGTGAGGTTAACGACGTCCAGCCGGGCTTTCAAGAACTGCTTGCCGGCCAGCTTGAAGCTCTGCTCCACGCCGCAACCGAGCGTATAGTAGGCTCCCACGCTGGCCCCGTTCGGCACGTCGTCGTCCGCGGGATTGAGCCCGGGTATGATGTCGCCGTTCTGGCGCAGTCCGCTGCCATAAAGGGCGTCAACAAATATCTTGGTGCTGTAGCGGGCGGATTCTTTCCAGGTGTAGGAGGCGCCAAAGGAGCCGGTGATCCGCTGGTCGTGGTCGAGGTAGATCCAGTGGCTGTTGACGTAGTTGAGGGTCGTCGTGTCCGGCCAGGCCACCGCTTGGGCGGAGGCCGCCTGTCTGCCTTGGGCCACCGAGTATGCGATATTGGCGTACGTTGCAAATCCGTTGGTCTGGTAGTTAACTGTAAACTCTACTCCCCGCACCCGGCCTTGACCATAGTTGAAAGAGGAGAGGATCAGCGATTGCCCGAAGAATCCATCGTCCAGTTGGTTTTGCGCTGTTTTGTAATAGCCGTCCACGCCAACTTGCAATCCGGGCAGCACCGTCTGGCTGATGCCGGCATCGTAATAATTGGCCCGCTCGGCTTTAACGGCCGTGTCATCAGAAGCCGGAACGCCGGACGCGGCCGTGGTGCCGTTGAACGCCTCCAAGTCGGATGCCGGAACTGTTTCCAGCGGCGGCGGCGTGAAATAGCGGGCGTAACCGGCGTGCAGGGAGGTGCTGCCGGTGGGTTGCCAGATCAAATTCGCGCGCGGGCTGAGTTGGTTCTCGTCGTCGGCCGTGGCGGAATAAAGGTCGAAGCGCGCGCCGTAATTGAGAGTGAGCTTGGGCACCAGAATCCATTCATCCTGCAGATAGACGCCGGCAAAAAGGGCGTGGGGAACCTCTCCCTGGTTGATGGTTTCGAGCGTGGGCGTGGGGGTAGTGGTGTTGAACACGGTCGTGGTGGTGTCCGCGGTGACGGCTTCATCCAGCACCGTTAAGCCGCCGCGCAGCGTGTGTTTGTCGCCCAGCGCGTAACTGCCGTCGGCTTGAATGCCGGCGGAGGCGAGGATGCGATTCTCGTCCGTTGCGATGCCGTCGTTATAGTCGAGGGTCGCATCCACATTGCGCGGCGTGTAATGCGCGCTGCTTTCCCGGCCGAAAGCAGACACCTGATAATTCAAATCCCCGGCCGATTTCTGGTAGGCGACGACGCCGTAATAATTCTGCTCGTTTTGCGTGTCGTTCAAGTCGAATGGCGTGAAAGCCCCGGGCACCCACGGCGTGGCGGTGCCGGGCTGAAAGGTTTCCGGCTGGCTGGGATTGATGGGGATTTGATAATCGGAATACGAGGCGCTGCCCATGATCGTGATGCGGCTGGTCTCGTCGATCAGGTATGAGGCGTAGGCGAAGGCCTTCTTCTGATCGGTGTAATCGTGGATCGGCACCGAACTTGTGGTCGGGTTCTCGACGCCAATGTCGTTGTGGTCGAAGCTGCCGCTGAAGAAGTAATTCCACTTGCCCTGCGTGCCGCCGTATTCGACGCTGGGCCGGAGGGTGTCGTAACTGCCGGCATAAACGGAGGCCTCGCCGCCGTTTTCGAAGCCGCTCTTGGTTTGAATGTCAATGATGCCCGCCGTGCGAAACCCGTATTCAGCCGGCAACGAGCCGGTGAGGAGCGACATGCTGCGCACAAATCGCGGGTCCAACTCGGAGCCGAAACCGGTGATGCCTTCAGGCAGGATAACGTCATCAATCCGGTACTGGATGTTGGCGTGTTCGCCCCGCAGGTGGACCTGCCCCAGGCTGTCCTCCGCCATTCCCGGCATGCGCAGCATCAATTGGTTGAACGGCGCGTTGGCCCCCTGCGCGACCGACTCGATCTGCGCCGCCGTCATGTCATACTTGGTGCCCCCAAGACTGGGGACAATCTCCTGGCGGACATCGTTGAGGTGGCCCACGACGGTGACGGTTCCAAGTTCCGTCACATTGGTGGAAGTGTTGGTTTGGCCCAAGACAGACGCGCACGCAAAGGCGCCGCACGCCATCGCCGCCCACCATGCCCGGCGGCCAGAACTTTCATCTAATTTTCGTATCGAATTCATAACTGCACTCCAGGTTCAAAGCTTAAAGGTTAAAGATTTGTTGTTTGGGAACCTTCCCGTTTCTTGACAACGGGTTGTGGCAAATTGCCGCGCCGTCCGGGCAAACCGCCACTTTTACAACACAATCAGGCAGCTAAACCAGGAGGGCAGGAGGACCGCGGCACGGAAGCAACTGGACATCCGCGGAAACGAAAATGACATTGGGCTTCCATTGGCGGCCAGGCAAGCAGGGGACCGACCGAGTGACCTCGACGGAGACATTGGAATAATGGACCTGGCCGTGGACAAACAAAGTGGCCGCGCACTGGTGGGAGGGGTTGGAGGAATCGCTATGGACCAGATTGTGCAGGGCCGGAACCGCCGCCATGGCCTGCACCATCAGGAAAACGCCGAGGGACAACGCCGCCACGCCTTGTCGGGCTTTCTTCAATATGCTTGGCGGCGCCAGCGTCATAACAACGCGGTACATTTAGCCGACAGACCCGCGATTGCAACCCCAATTTTGACAGCCGGTGTCAGTTCTAATTGCAAACTATTTGCATTATCGCACAGGCGCCGTCCGCGCGCAACTTCTTTATTTTCGCCGGGCGGCGCAAAATTTTTGACACGCCCCCGCCCGCTGTGGTTTGATCGGATTGGAAACAATGAATCGTTGACGGGGCCGAAGGCGGTTGCCTGCGGCGCGTTCAACCATCCGGCTATGACAAAAGAGGCGGGACAGATGACAGTCGTTGCCCCCGTTTTGCTTCGGGTCTGCGCCGCCTTTGCGGTGGCGCTGGCCGGAGGCGTCCTGAGCGCCTTGCTGGCGCGCACCCACAAGCAACTCTGCGCGCTTATCAGCTTGGGCGCCGGCACGCTTTTGGGCGTGACGGTCTTCGCCATCGGGCCGGAGTGCGTCGAGGCGCTGCCGTGGTGGCAGTTCGTTTTGGCGGTGGCCAGCGGTTACGCCCTTTTCGCCCTGGTGACCAAATATGTTTTCCATGTTTGTCCGGCGTGCGCCGCGAGCCATTTTGATGAAGCCACGACCCATCGTTTCGCCGAAATCGCGCTGGCGATGATGATCGCGCTGGCCATTCACTGCACGGTGGACGGCTTGGCGCTGGCGGCCGGACAACAGGAACAGGCGGTGCCCGGCACAGGCCGCTGGCTCAGTCCGTCCGTTACCGTCGCCATTTGCGTGCATAAAGCGCCCGAGGGGCTGGCGTTGGGCGCGCTGTTATTGGGCGCCGGTTTTGGCTGGCAGCGCATGTTATGGATGGTGGCGGCGGTCGAGTCCACGACCATTCTTGGCGGTGTGCTGGGCTGGTTTGTTTTTCAGAAACTTTCCGCCGTCTGGCTGGCCCTGGCGCTGGCCCACGCCGGAGGCGGCTTTCTATTCCTGGCCGCGCACGCCGTGCTGGGGGAAATCATGAAGCACGAGAAGAAAATTGTTCTTGTCAGTTTTTCCATTGGCTTCTTCGTGATTGGAGCGTTGGTCTTGTTTTTCCACCTGCGAGATTGAGCCCCCATGAACGAGAACGTGCCGCCAGCGCCGGTTTGGCCCCCTGCCAGCCAGGCCGAAATTGCCGCCGTCATGGACAACGTCACCGTCTTTTCCAGTGATTACGAGGTACGAATCCTGTCGGGCGTCTGTCTGCAAGCGCGGCGCGGCGAGGTGTTGGGAGTGATTGGCCCCGTTCACTCGGGCAAATCCACCCTCCTGCGGGTCCTGGCCGGCCGGCTTCGGCCCGTGAGCGGTGTCGTCAAGGTCTTTGGCCGCTCTCCTTGCCGTCGCGCCACCCAGGCGCGCATCGGCTACTTGCCGGAAAGTTCGGGGGCGACTTCCGATTCCGTTTTCGCGGGCTGGCTTGGTGGTGTCAAGAAATGGTTTGGCGGCTCGCAACGCCGCCCCGCGGAGGGTTTGCCCCGGCAGACCGAACGCCTGGCTTCATTGCAGAACGCCGTTCTCGGAAACCGGGACCTCCTTGTTCTGGACGAGCCTTTGGCCGGCTTGGACCCCGCCGGCCGCCGCCAAACCGCGGACTTGATCCGCACCCTGGCCCGCCACGGCAAAACGGTCGTTATTAGCGGCAGCGCGATCATGGAAGCCATCGGCCTTTGCGACCGCATCGCCGTAATTTACGAGGGAAAACTACGAGGCATCGGTACGCTGGACGCATTGCTGGGCGGCGCGGACGCCGTCCATGTCTTCGCGCTCGTGCTGCCGCGCGACATCAGCGAGAGGCTGCTGGCAACATTGCGTGAAAAAGTGCTTGACGCAGCCCGAAGCGCCGCGCAGGGCGACGCGACCCAGCCCGCCGCCAATCCCGCGCCGGCAGCGGCCGCGGACGCGGTGGACCACGGAAGACTGGCGCAATTGACCAAGCCGCCGGCTCCATAGCCACATCCAAGCAGGACTCCGCATAGGAGCGGCTCAGGGTTGCAGGAGGATAAGGCCGGCGTTGGTCTTGGTGGCAAAATTGCCGCCGCCGCCGTTGGTGGCATTTTGCAGAATGGCGCAACTGCCCGTCAGGGTGGCTTTTCCAACGCCAGTGCCAAAGGTTAGTTGCAATAGTCCGGTCTTCGCGCTGAATGTCCCGGTCAATATGTTGGTTGAGGGACTGCCGGCTTCCTTGACGACCGTGCTGTTGGTGGTCGAAATGATATAAGTCGAATCAACGGCGGCGTTGGAAATGATCAAGGTCTGGCCGTTGAGCGACATTGCGCGGTTGGTCCAGCCGGAGCCTTCGACGAAGAGCAGATTGGTGAAACCGTTGGTGAACAGACCCGTTTTGGCGGCGGGCTTGATCCATGTAACGGGCGTTACGGCTTGAGGCGTCCCGTTGGACAGGCTGATCCATCCCAATAGCAGGCCGCTGTTGGTCCCGTAGAACGGCACCTCTCCATACTCCCCGAGCGGCGTCGATTGGCTGAAAGCCGTTCCATCGGCCAGGGTGTAACTGAGCGTCAGGTTGCCCAAGTGATTGGTCATCAGCACATATCCGTAGCCGGGCGGACCGGCGCCCACGGCGTTGGTGGACAAAAACAGAGCGGTGTATTCGGCGGAATTGGAGGAGGCGCCCGCCGCTTCCGCGTAAAGCGTGGAGTGCCACCCGCCCGCGTTGGTGCCGGAGACGGTGCCGTTGAGAACACCGTTGGTCCATTGCAAGTACATCTCCACCGTCACCAGCCCGCCAGCCGCCGCCAGGCGGGCAACGGGATTGGTGGCAGAGCCGGACGTGTTGAAGGTTCCACCCAGGCTGTAAGTGGCGCTGCCGAGCAGCAATTTGCCGCTGTAAACGCCGGAGGACTTGACGCTTAACCCGCTGAGCATCCCGGCCGTTTGCCCGGTGATGGCGTTGGTTTCCATGTAAAAAAGACCGTTGAAGGGTCCGGCGGCGCCGAGGAAAAGATTGGTGACGAAATGGGCCTGAATGGCCAAGCCGCTCTCCATGATGAAGTGAAGTGTGGGCGAATTGCTGATGAACCCGGTGGAGGAGGTCCAGTTGGTGAACCAACTGTCCTTGCCCGCGGTGGCCGTCAGGGTGTAGCCCTCGCCGATATTGAGCCGGGCGCCATTGGTCGGCGGCACGTTGCCCGCCACCGACGCGCTGCCGGTGACCGTGCCAGCCCCGTTTCCATTGCTTGACAGTGTAAAGAGCGCCGTCTGGATGAAGAAGAACGCACGGCTGACCGCGGGCGAGGCGGCGTTGGAATTGCCGACGCTTTGCGCCACGACAATGTTGGTGCCGGGAGACAGGGCGACGTGGAGCGCCCAATTGGTCGGGGTTGGAACGGTGTTGGTGGCCAGGGTAATCCCGGTGTTGAGGTTGGTGACCCACAGAAGGATGTTGGTCAACTGCGTGTTGCCCGATGTCGTTCCCGCCACCATGGTATTGGTCGTGCGCGCGTTGGCGGCGGGCAAGGTGATGGTGGGCGGGCCGGGGACGAAATTGGCCTGGAGCAACGTATTGGAGGCCATGATGAAGGTCAGCGGATTGCGAGCGGTGGGAGCGATGGTTCCCGTCCAGTCGCCAAAGGCGCCCCCGGCAAGCGGGGTCGCGGTGAGCGTGTAGCCCTCGCCGACGTTCAGCATGGCGCCATTGGCGGGAGGCGTGTTGCCCGCCACCGACGCGCCGCCGGTGATCCGGCCGTTGCCGTTGGTCGCCAGGGTAAACTTCGCCGTCTGCACAAAGAAGAATTGGCGGCTGACCGTGGGGGAAGCCGCGTTGGAATTGCCGACGCTTTGCACCGCCAGGATGTTGGTGCCGGGAGAAAGCGGGATGTTGAGCGTCCAGTTCGACGGGGTTGGAACAATGTTAGTGATCAGGGTCAGCCCGGTGAACAGGTTGGTGACCCGCAAAAGGATATTGGTCAACTGGGTGTTGCCCGAGGTCGTTCCCGCAACGATTGAATTGGTCGTGCGCGCATTGGCGGCGGGCAAGGTGATGACAGGCGGGCCTGGTGTGAAATTAGCCTGCAAAACCAGGTTGCTCTCCATGATGAAGCTCAGAGTGTCATCGGGGCTTGTAATGCTTCCAGTCCAATTGCCGAAGGCGCCCCCGGCAAGCGGGGTCGCGGTGACAGTGTAATCCTCGCCGATATTGAGCAGGGCGCCATTGGCAGGAGGGGTGTTGCCCGCGACGGAGACGCTGCCGGTGATCTTTCCGTTTCCGTTTGTCGCCAGGGTAAGGCGCGATGGCACAATAAAGAATAGCTTGACGCTCTCATGGGGGGAAGCATGGCTCAGCGCATCGAGTGTTTGCGCCACGACAATGTTGGTGCCGGGTGAGAGCGCGTTGCTGAGCGACCACGTCGTAGTCGCGCTCCTGCGGGAGGCAAGCACCGCCCGGTTGGTCGTCACCGCGCCGGTTTCGAGGTTGGTGATCCAGCAGGTGACATTGGCCACCGATGGCGTGCCCAGGGCCGTGCCTTCGATAAGCGAATTGGTCGTGCGCGAGCCGGTCGTGGGCGAAGTGATGGCGACAGCCGGATTGCTATAAATGGCCAGTGAGACGATGGAACTGGTCGCAACGGCTATCAGCGTCGAAGGGCTGACGAGGACCTTGTAAGATCCGATATTGGTGCCCACGACCTTATTGATGGTCAGGACATTGCTGGTCGAGCCGGAGACATTTTTGCCGTCAACAAGATTTGTTCCGTTCAACTGCCATTGATAGCCCAGCGGGAAGGTGGTGTCGCTGATGGATGCCCCGACGGTGAATTGCACATTGGTTTGCCCGTTTGTCACCAGTTGAGAATTGGGCGGGTCGGTGATGTCCACCGAAACGCCAGTGGGCAGCGGCTCTGCCAACGGGTTGAGTTCGTACGCGCCGGCGGTGGTGGGAGTGCGTCGGGGATACAGCAACTCGTCGGTCGCCGGGAAGCTGATGCCCGGCACGCCGGGAACGTTGGTTTCGAGCGAACCGACGTACTCCAACGACAAGACCACCATTCCAATCGTCACCCCGCTGGTCGCGTTGGTCGGACCGATGAAGTCGCCGCTGTCGGGGTCAAGGGCCGTCGATGTGAACACCTGAGCCAGATTTGTGTCATCGAACTGGCTGGTGGAATTGGTTGGGAGGAGACTGAGGTCTGAACTGAAGTTGTACCCCGCGTCGGTGATTTTGTAAGCGTTGGGCATATAGTTGGGCGCCTGGTTGGAGCCGCCGGACAGGACGGAGCCGGTCAGCCACATCACCCCAGCGCTCCGGCCAATATCCCAGCCGTTGGTGCCGCCCACCACGCCGCTGGACCTGGCTCCGGTGCCGAAGCCGCCGGCGCTCAGAGTATTGGTGGCCAGGGTGCAATTGCGAACCGTCGCCAGGACCGCGGCGCTGGCCAGGCCTCCTCCCACAGCCGTACCGCCGGCGCCGCCGGTGGTGCCTTGCCCCGAAGCGCTGCCGCCCGCGCCGCCGGTGCAGGAGTTGTTATAGAACACCGCGTTCTCGACATCCGCCCGGTTGGCGCCGCTGGCGATATACAACCCGCCCCCCGCCGCAATGCCGCCACTGATTCCATCCGACCCAGAGCCGTCCGAATTGACCTTCGCCGGCCCGCTCGACCCGGCCGCCGTGCTGTTCAGATAGAAGCCCGCGTTGATCAGCGAAAGCGGCCCCGACACATAGACCGCGCCTCCCTCCGCCGAGCCTCCTCCGCCGCCGCTGCCGCCGTCGCCTGGGAATGGGCCAGAACCCGCGCCTCCGCCCGCGGCGCCGGACCCGGCGGCGCATTTGTTATCGATGAATTCAGTTGCGAAAATGATGTTGGTCGGGCCGCTGCCGTAAATGGCGCCGCCGCAGGCGGTGCCGCCGCTGCCGCCGTCGCCCGCGTTGCCGCCAAAAATCACGCCAGTCGCACCGGAGCCTCCGGCGCCGCCATTGCCGGCCAAAGCGGAGTTGGTTCCGAACAGAGAACAGTAAATGCAGAGCGAACCGGTGCTGTAAATGGCGCCCCCGTAGGCGCTCCCGCCGCTTTCGCCACTTTCTCCATTGTTCTGTCCGGAATTGCCATCCACGCCGTTGGTGCCGGTGATGTTGGTGGCGGCGTTGCCGGAGACAATGCAATTGCTGATGATCAGCGTGCCTTGGTTCAATACGGCGCCCCCGTACAGCAGGGCGTTGCCATTGAGCAGTTGCAGGTTCCTGAGAGTCAACGTGAAGCCCGGATAGACCTGAAAGAGACGCACCGCCGCGTTGCCGTCCAGCACAACGGTATTGGTTCCGCCATCAATCGTGACGCTGGTTTGGGGAACGCTGTTGCTGTTGATCGCCAGCGTCGCGCCAACCGTGATCGGGGTATTGGTCACGAAGTTGGTGATGTAACTGGTCTGTCGCAGGGCGCTTTTCAGGGTGAGATAGTTATAGACCGAATTGACCTGTGCCATCGCCGGGCGGCCCGAAATCGCCAACAGCACGGCGATGAGCGGCAAAATCCTCCCCGGACGAATAAATCCTTTCAAGAGCGGTTCCATGCAGCTAAAATCTATGTCAGACTGCTGATTGGAGATAAACACTATTTGGCGGAAAAGTTTCGCGCCGCCCGCGGAAATGCCCGGCGCGTGAAGCTTTTGCGTTGAAACGCATCCGATGAAATGGATGGAACCCCGCCCGCGGCCCGCCGCTGCCCTCCTGGCGGCGCTCACCCTGGCGTGCCTGCTGCCCTTTCTGGGCAAGGCCGTTCACATCGACGACCCGCTCTTCATCTGGACCGCGCGCCACATCCAATCTCATCCGCTCGATTTCTACGGCTTCCAAATCAATTGGGACGGGCGCCAAAGGCCGATGGCGACGGTCATGCAGAATCCGCCGCTGACGGCCTATTATCTTGCCGCGGCCGGCTCGGTGCTCGGCTGGAGCGAGACCGCGCTCCATTTTGCGTTTCTTTTGCCAGCGATAGCCTTGGTGATGGGGACTTACTTTTTGGGGCGAAAATTCTGCGCTCATCCGTGCGCGGCGGCCGCAGCGGTCGTCGCCGCGCCCTGCTTTCTGGTGTGCGCCACGAGTTTGATGTGCGATACAATGATGGTGGCCTTTTGGGTTTGGGCCGCGTTCTTTTGGATTGAAGGACTCGAAGGGCGGAGTTTCGCGCGCCTTGGGCTGGCGGCGCTGCTCCTCACCGCTTGCTGCCTGACAAAGTACTTCGGCCTCTCCCTCATTGCGCTGTTAATGGTCTATTCCGTGGCGCAAGAGCGGCGGATCGGACCGTGGCTGCTTTTCCTTTGCGGGCCGGTGCTGGTTCTGGCCGGCTACCAGTGGATGACCCAGCATCTTTACGGAAAAGGACTGTTGGCCACAGCCGCCTCCTACGCCACAAACCAACGGGTCGGCGGCGGACTAGGTTCCAAAACCTTGTCGGGCCTGGCTTTCACGGGAGGATGTATCCTCCTTCCCCTCCTCGCCGTCCCCGTGGCCTGGGGAAAAAGAGGGGTGGCGGCGGTTTTGGCGGGCGTGGCGGCGACCGCGGGTTTCTTGATCTTCAAGAGGTACGTCGGATTCTTCCCGCTCAGTGAGGGCGGGAATGTCAAATGGCTTTTCGTGCTCCAAATGGCAGTCTTTGTCCTGGGCGGCGTCGCGGTCCTCCTTTTGGGGATGTTGGATGCGCTCATGTGCCGCACGCCGGCTTCACTGCTGCTGCTGCTGTGGGCGGGTGGAACCTTCCTCTTTGCCAGCGAGGTCAACTGGACGGTTTCCGGGCGGAACATTCTGCCAATGGTTCCGCCCGTGGCCCTGCTGCTCATCCGCCATTTGGAATCGCGGCAGCCGCTCGGCGGCCCGGGTCCAATCCTTTTTTGGGTTCCATTGGGCGTGTGTCTGGCCGTGGCGTTGATGGCGGCGCGGGCGGATTGGAGCCTGGCGGGTTCTGCCCGCGCCGCGGCGTTGGACATCACAAAGGAACTGGCGCCTCAATCCAGGCTGATCGCTTTTGAAGGCCACTGGGGATTTCAGTATTACATGGAGCAACTCGGAGCCAAGGCGCTGGATCAAGGCCGCCCGGACCTTGTTCCCGGCGAGGCCGTTGTGGTGCCGCTGGGCAACAGTTATCTGTTTGCCCTTCCGCAAGAGCATATCGCCGCATGGCACTCATATCGCTTCCCGGCCGGCAATTGGCTCTGCCTGGCGAGCACCGCCGCGGGCGCCGGCTTTTATTCCGACGGTTGGGGGCCGGTTCCGTTCGTGCTCCAACGCACGCCCTTCGAGGAGTACGTCGTCTTCCGAATTAAATAGCGGCGTTATTTGTTGGCCGCTTCCTCCGCCCATTGCGTCAATTGCCGACGCTGCGCCGGCGTCAGGCGCGCCTCCCGGTGCATCCACGTGTAACTGGGCAGGGGCATCTCACCGGATTCCACGGCATCGGCGACGCGCCTCCATCGTTTGCGCGCGCGCGCCGGGTCGTCTTGAGGCCAGTCGGAAAAATTCATGGCTTCACGGGCGTCATTGACGTGCCTGGTCACCCACCACGACACCGGGGCAACGTGGCTGTACCACGGCCAATCGGTCTGGTAGGAGTGGCAGTTATAGCAGGCGTTTTTCAACAGCGCGGCCACCGCCGGCGGGGGCGCGTTGCCGGCCATGACATCGCGTCCCGGCGCAACCGGTGGATTCACGTGGGCAGGATTGAAGAACTGGATCGCGACGGCTCCCAGCACGCAAAATCCTCCCACCCGTTTGAGCCATTTGCTCATATTGAATGGAACAGTAGCACATCCTACCGCCTCTGCCATCGCCGCGGGCTGCAATTGAGTGTTTTGGGCGCCTCCGGCGAAGCAATGCCTCAAGAAATAAGTGCTTGTCGTTCATAATAACTGTGAGGAGCGAAAAATAGCGTTTCGAAATTGATAAGGTTTGCTAATGGAGAAGTGGTCACGCTGATTGCAAGCACCTCTGGCGCAATGAGTTGGGTGTTATGAGGCGGCGGCAATCCTTTGGACATAGAGTTGAAAAAGCGGAGAGTTTTCCAACTCTGCAAGATCGTGATTTGGCCCCGGCGACATTGACGCGGGAGTCATAAACGCCAAGGCGCCAAGGGGCAAAGTCGCACAACGCGAGAACCCACAACCAAGAAGCTTGAACAGGAGCAAACGGAGAGAACAGAGAAGGGATGACTTGACCCGCCTTCGCTAAAGCTACGGCGGGCAGGCCCGCCTTGGGCTTCCGCTGTCGCCAAGGCTCTGGCGCGACGAGACGGCGGGGCAAGCTGAGCTCGACCGAGCTTGACCTTGACTCAGACCTTAACCTTGACTTGGCTTGACTGACCTTGACTTCTTCTTGACGTGGAAGGAAGAGATTAGGATTACGATTAGGATTAAGATCCTGATTATGAGGAAGATGCAGCACAATCGGCGATACCTTGACTCACCTTCACCCAACCTTGACTTGCCTTGACTTGGCTTGACCGACTTTAACGTTAACGCGGATCAGGTTGAATGGTTCGGGTCGCCCGCGCGGTGGGCGGGAGACTGGCGCTTGCCGTTATGTCAAAGAGCAATCCGACACTGGTGAATGTCCCATATTATTATGGGACGCGCAAGTACTTTTTGAAGGTTTTTCAAGGACGTCAAGGGAATGGCTGGCAGGGGAATCCGATGGCAGAAAAATCGAGGCGGAAAAATGGGGACGGTTTGATTGAGAATTGGTCATTGGTCATCTGATCAAGAGGGAAGGCGTTGATGGGGAGGGGGATGCGGTAAAACTGGCGGCAAAGAACACAGCGCAGTGGAGCCGCAACCAAAAGATTTTACAGAAGGAAACGAAGCAAGCGAAGGCTGGAAAAAGTTTTGCCAAATATGCAGAGTTCTTGGGAATTGCACTACACAGGGGGCAGAGCGGCGGGCCGTCAGGAAAGAATTTGAACAGGAGCAAACTGAGAAGACAGAGAAGAACAAAGTGCAAAAAGTGAGAACCGACACCGGCACCCTTTTTGCAGCCCACCGCTGGAGCTTGAATCGTCACCTGCGCCCAGCGCACTTGCACCTGTGCCTGCCGCGCGGGTTGGCCGTGCCCTCGGGGCAGGTGGACCGAGCGTCGCAGCCCCA